>NZ_JAGYGG010000022.1:0-104839 GCF_019947335.1 Pseudomonas sp. BF-R-24 | reverse complement strand
CATCAATATTGACTGATCCACCGCCTTCGCGAGCAAGCCCGCTCCCACAGGGAGATCGGCGTCATCTACGTAGAACTACGTAGACGCCACGTACGTAGTAACGCGGATTTATTTGTGGACGACATGCGCAGATATTGGGCCAGCTCCGCACTGCGGACACAATTATAAAAATTACCGCCGCAGTCACTGGCTGTCGGCAGGAGACACGCTATGCCCCGTCTGGCTAAACACCTCGCCTGGTTTGCCGTGGCTGTCCTGGGAGCGATTGCGCTGAGTGTCGTGGCCCTGCGCCGCGGCGAAGCGATCAACGCCCTGTGGATCGTAGTCGCAGCCGTCGCCATCTACCTCGTTGCCTACCGCTACTACAGCCTGTTCATCGCCAACAAAGTGATGCAACTCGACCCCAATCGAGCCACTCCGGCTGTGCTCAATAACGATGGTCTGGACTACGTGCCGACCAACAAACATGTCCTGTTCGGTCACCACTTCGCGGCCATTGCCGGTGCAGGTCCGCTGGTCGGCCCGGTATTGGCGGCGCAGATGGGCTACCTGCCCGGCACGCTGTGGCTGATCGCCGGCGTGGTGCTGGCCGGTGCGGTGCAGGACTTCATGGTCCTGTTCATGTCCACCCGCCGCAACGGTCGTTCCCTGGGCGACATGGTCCGTGAGGAAATGGGCCGCATCCCCGGCACCATCGCGCTGTTCGGCTGCTTCCTGATCATGGTCATCATCCTCGCGGTGCTGGCGCTGATCGTGGTGAAGGCCCTGGCCGAAAGCCCTTGGGGCATTTTCACGGTAATGGCGACCATCCCGATCGCGATGTTCATGGGCATCTACATGCGCTACATCCGCCCGGGTCGCATTGGTGAAATCTCGGTGATCGGCGTGCTGTTGCTGCTGGGCTCGATCTGGCTCGGCGGGCAGATTGCCGCGGATCCGGTGTGGGCCAAAGCCTTTACCTTTACCGGTATCCAGATCACCTGGATGCTGATCGGTTACGGTTTTGTCGCGGCGGTATTGCCGGTGTGGCTGATCCTGGCACCCCGTGACTACCTCTCCACCTTCCTGAAAATCGGCACCATCGTCGCCCTGGCGATTGGCATCCTGGTGACCATGCCCGAGCTGAGAATGCCGGCCCTGACCCAGTTCGTCGACGGCACCGGTCCGGTTTGGAAGGGCGGTCTGTTCCCGTTCCTGTTCATCACCATCGCCTGTGGCGCGGTCTCCGGTTTCCACTCGCTGATTGCTTCCGGCACCACGCCCAAGCTGCTCGCCAGTGAGGGGCATGCCCGTTACATCGGTTACGGCGGCATGCTGATGGAGTCGTTCGTGGCGATCATGGCCATGGTCGCGGCTTCGGTCATCGATCCGGGTGTGTACTTCGCCATGAACAGCCCGGCCGCCGTAGTCGGTGCCGATGCGGTCGCGGTTGCACAAACCGTCAGCAGCTGGGGCTTTGCCATTACCCCGGAAGCCCTGCAAGCGGTCGCCCATGACATCGGTGAAACCACCATCCTGGCCCGTGCCGGCGGCGCGCCGACCCTGGCGGTCGGGATCGCGCAGATCCTGCACCAGCTTCTGCCGGGTGAAAACACCATGGCGTTCTGGTACCACTTCGCGATCCTGTTCGAAGCGCTGTTCATCCTCACCGCAGTCGACGCCGGTACCCGTGCCGGGCGCTTCATGCTCCAGGACTTGCTCGGCTCTTTCGTGCCGGCGCTCAAACGCACCGAATCCTGGACCGCCAACCTGGTGGCCACCGCCGGTTGCGTGGCCATGTGGGGTTATCTGCTGTACCAGGGCGTGATCGATCCACTGGGTGGCATCAACACCCTGTGGCCGCTGTTCGGTATCTCCAACCAGATGCTGGCCGGTATCGCGCTGATGCTCGGCACCGTGGTGCTGATCAAGATGAAGCGCCAGCGTTATGTGTGGGTGACCTTGCTGCCGGCCGTATGGCTGCTGATCTGCACCACCACCGCCGGCTTCATCAAGCTGTTCGACGCCAACCCGGCGATCGGCTTCCTGGCCCTGGCGAAGAAGTACAGCGATGCGCTGGCCAATGGTCAGGTGCTGGCCCCGGCCAAGAGCATCGACCAGATGCAGCATGTGATCTTCAACGCCTACACCAACGCGACCCTGACTGCGCTGTTCCTGTTCGTGGTGTTCAGCATCCTGTTCTTTGCGCTCAAGGTCGGCATCGCTGCCTGGGGCACCAAGGAACGCACGGATAAAGAAGCGCCATATCAAGCGCTGCCGGATGCCTGATCATGTTCAATGACCTGAGTCGCCTCGGTAAATACCTCGGTCAGGCCGCGCGTCTGATGGTCGGCATGCCCGACTACGACAACTACGTCGAGCATATGCAGACCAAGCACCCGGACAAGCCGGTGATGGACTACGAGGCGTTCTTCCGCGAGCGCCAGGAGGCCCGTTACGGCAGTAAAGCCGGACCGAAGTGCTGTTGAGTGAAATAAAAAAACCGGCTGAAAGGCCGGTTTTTTATTGAGTACAGGAATGCAGCCAATGCTGCTCATCCACTGTGCAACTCGTTACTGATTTGAACTGTTTATCAGCTATCTCCAAAGATGAAGCGACAGTTTCCCCGACCGGGACTTTAATGGAGGGTCTGGAGCGACTGATCGCGGGGCTGTCATAGCCTCAAGGCTATGGATCCCATACCGAAAAGCTATTTCATCAATCGGTGATCCGGAGCCACGCTCAAAGGTGGTTAGCTGAAAACAAAATCAAGAGGAGATGCCATGTCAACTGAATCGAAATGCCCGTTCAATCACGCCGCTGGCGGTGGCACGACGAACCGCGATTGGTGGCCGAACCAACTGAACCTGAAGATCCTGAGTCAACACTCGCCCAAGTCTGACCCGCTGGGAGGCGACTTCAACTACGCCGAAGCCTTCAAGAGCCTGGACTTCCAGGCGCTGAAAAACGACCTGACTGCGCTGATGACCGATTCCCAGGATTGGTGGCCGGCGGACTTCGGTCACTATGGGCCTTTCTTTATCCGCATGTCCTGGCACGCCGCAGGCACCTATCGCACCGGTGACGGTCGGGGTGGTGCCGGTTCCGGTCAGCAACGTTTTGCGCCGCTCAACAGCTGGCCGGACAACGTCAGCCTCGACAAGGCCCGTCGGCTGCTCTGGCCGATCAAGCAAAAGTACGGCAACAAAATCTCCTGGGCCGACCTGATCGTCCTCGCCGGCAACGTCGCACTGGAATCCATGGGCTTCAAGACCTTTGGTTTTTCCGCTGGCCGCCCCGATGTCTGGGAACCGGACGAAGACGTCTACTGGGGGGCTGAAGGCAAGTGGCTGGGTGGCGACGTGCGTTATGGCAAGGATGCCGGGCAAAATCCCGTAGAGCGCACTCTGGAAACCCCCCTCGCAGCCGTGCAGATGGGCCTGATCTACGTAAACCCGGAGGGCCCTGAAGGCAACTCCGATCCGGTTTCCGCCGGGATAGATATCCGTGAAACCTTTGCGCGCATGGCAATGAACGATGAGGAAACCGTCGCGCTGATCGCGGGCGGTCACGCCTTCGGCAAAACCCACGGTGCAGGTCCCGTCGATCATGTCGGACCTGAGCCCGAAGCCGCCGGCCTCGAGCTGCAGGGCCTGGGCTGGAAGAGCACGTTCGGTACCGGTAAAGGTGGCGACACCATCTCCAGCGGCCTGGAAGTCACCTGGACCACCACGCCAACCCAGTGGAGCAACAACTACCTGGAGAACCTGTTCGGTTACGAATGGGAACTGACCAAGAGCCCGGCGGGGGCAAACCAGTGGACGCCGAAAAACGGCGCTGGCGCCGGTACCATTCCGGATGCCTTTGACCCGTCCAGACGGCGCGATCCGACCATGCTGACCACGGACCTGTCGCTACGCTTCGACCCGATCTATGAACCGATTTCGCGGCGCTTCCTGGCCAATCCAGACCAGTTGGCCGACGCCTTCGCCCGTGCCTGGTACAAGCTGATTCACCGTGACATGGGTCCGCTCTCACGCTACTTCGGCCCGGAAATGCCGAACGAAGAACTGCTGTGGCAAGACCCGATCCCTGCCGTCGATCATCCGCTGGTCAATGACAGTGACGTGGCGGGCCTGAAAAGCAAGGTGCTGGCGTCCGGCCTGTCGGTCTCGCAGCTTGTATCTACAGCTTGGGCGGCGGCTTCCAGCTTCCGTGGCTCCGACAAGCGCGGCGGTGCCAACGGCGGGCGTCTGCGCCTGGCACCGCAAAAGTCCTGGGAGGCCAACCAGCCAGAGCAACTGGCCAATGTGCTGGCCAAACTCGAAGGCATCCAGAACGAGTTCAATAGCGCGCAAACCGATGGCAAGAAAATCTCCCTGGCCGACCTGATCGTGCTCGCCGGTGGCGCGGGTGTCGAACAGGCTGCGAAAAACGCCGGCCACAGTGTGACGGTGCCGTTCAGCCCGGGACGCATGGACGCCAGCCAGGAACAGACCGATGTCGAGTCCTTCGGATTCCTTGAACCGATTGCCGACGGCTTCCGTAATTACCTGAAGCAACAGTACCGGGTGCCGGCCGAAAAATTGCTGATCGACAAGGCACAACTGCTGACGCTCAGTGCGCCGGAAATGACGGTATTGCTGGGTGGCTTGCGCGGGTTGGACATCAATGTCGGCCAGAGCAAACACGGTGTGTTCACCACGCGTCCGGAAGCCTTGACCAACGACTTCTTCACCAACCTGCTGGATATGGGCGTGGAGTGGAAGCCCGTGTCGGATGCCCAGCAAGAGTATGAAGGGCGTGATCGCAAAACCGGTGCAGTGAAGTGGACGGGGACCCGGGTTGACCTGGTCTTCGGTTCGAACGCGCAGTTGCGTGCGCTGGCTGAAGTCTATGCCTGCGCCGATGCGCAACAGAAGTTCGTCAAGGACTTCGTCGCTGCGTGGACCAAAGTGATGAATTTAGACCGGTTCGACTTAAACCGCACTGTCTAGAGGGGATGTTGTCATAACGCTGGCATTACCGGCAAAAAGTGCCTCGGCTCGCCCTCCGGCTCCGACATCAGCGGAGGGCATCCAGCGACCATAAACCTTGGCGATCATGGTCCAGTCTTTGTGGCCAAGCTCGTCGCCGGAAGAAATCAAGGCGTCGAACACTTCCACCAGGGACTTCCTGCTGGATCAAGCCACGCGAGCCATCAACCCGCTGCAGGACGCAGTGGATATCGATGACGCCACCCCTGACGATGTTGCGCTGCTGAAGACATGGAAGCAGTACCGGGTTGCTCGTCGGCTGCGTATCGCGCAAAGTTGTCGTGCCGTTGGTGGGGACATGCCCAGTTCCACCAGCCCCGCCAGCTTGGGCGATACAGGAACCGTCGAACTCTCTTCAGCTTTTGGATCAACTGTTTTCGATATCCGCGCCGGCATCATTGCCGACCAAGCAGGCTTGAAGGTGCTTAAAAGTTATGTACGCAATGTGTGTGGCATACGCTAGTAAATCAGTCTGATACTTTTGCCATTGCTGTTTCCAGCAGGGCTATCAGTGCCGCGGGGAGGTGGCAGAGTTGCTCTGCACCTACATAATCAAACGTTCGAGGCTGAGCGACTATTAATAGCTGTCACGAGAGGCGTCGGCGTATCCGGCGAGAGATGCATTGGTTCGCTTTGACATACCAGTGATTTTTCAACCCTGCGCCGCTCACGCTGGCGAAAGGCTCTGATTGTCGGAACCGTCAGGACAAGGGAAAAAGGCCAGAGCACCAGGGCAGTCAGGATGACCATGACGCAGGTGAATCGGTCAAAACTGCTCGCACCAACAAACACCAGCACTTTTTCAAGAACTATGTTCGGTTCGATCGGTGAAGGGGTGTGGTTGATCCAATCATGACACCACTGCTTGACTTGGAAACATAACCCAACGAATAAGGCAAAAATCCAGACTGCCCCCAAAGAAAAGCCAATCAGCAGCGTGGTTATGATGATTTCCATTTAAGACCTATCCCATTGAGAACTGATCAGCGTGCAAAGCTACTCTGGAGTTATGACAGCCGCAAGTGGCATATCGATGGCCAGATCAATGGAAGATCGGCAACCAACGCTTCCACTCTGAGCGGCTTGGAAGAAGTCGACAGCTGCCCGCGTCGCAGCTGTGTTTGCAGACGTGCTCAAGCGCGCTGACCAACGAGCGAACTGGCTGCAATTGCTGACCATGCCCGAGCCAGGGGATTGACTTGCGAGCAAGCCTACGACTCGCATCACTGATGCCGATGACCCTGGATGATCCATTCAGGAATAACCCGGAATCGAGCACCTCTCTGCTGGCTTTCGATCTGGATGGCGAAGTCCTGCTTGTCGACGATGGTCCAAGTGTCGGTTCGATCGAAGGGGCTGTTGCTGGCGCAAGCCGGGCTAGCAGCTGCACCTTGCACTAACTGGTTCAACGCAGCCTTCATGCTTGCCGGGTCAGACATGGATATGCGGAAGGCAGAAGTAGTGCAGATGCGCCTTCAGAGCGTCATACGAAGTCGGGGCCCGCTTTAGCAGTTAGGGTAATGATCAATAGCAATACCAAATAGATCGCGACCTGATTCAGCGTGACCTGGCGATTCGGTAGCTCATGTCTTGTTTTGATGATTAAAACTCCTTGTTCTCATGCCGTGTTTTCGCTAAAAACGAAGTACTTACATGTGAAGAATCCAAAAAACGCAACCGCTATTATCGCAAGAATCTGAATGATCTGATGGGGGTAATGCAGAGTGTCGACAAGGATGTACAGGAGCATAAAATTAATCAGGTACCCGGTTATATGCATCTGTACATAACGGATTAGTGCTCCTCGATTTTTTTTCTGAGAAAATGTCCATTTGTAGTTGGCGATATAGCCAATGGCGACGCCTGTTAAATACATTAGCGTCATCGACAGTTTTTCACCTCTCCCGGAATACACAATCAACAGATACCCGAGGTAAAGCAAAGAGTTATTAACTATGCCGACGATGCCGTAGCGAATTAATTGGCCAAAAGAAGGAGAGGTGAAAAAGCTCATTCAGTCAACTACCTTCTATCTTCTTCGATGGGGGAAGCTGACGGTGAGCTACGTGCAGTTATGTCTTGTGTCTCTCGTCGCGATTCGTAGGTTTTCTGGCCTATGATGTACAAGGGGCGCCGCTTGGTTTGGTCAAATGTCTTTCCGACATATATTCCAACGATGCCTTGTATTGATATCACAATGCCGCCAATGAAGAATATCGAGACCATGAGACTGGTCCAGCCTTGCACTACTGCACCATGGAGCATGGTGGTGAATATGAGGTAGGCCCCGTAAATAAATGACAGTAAGGCCATGGAGAAACCAAGCTTTACCGCAAGTCGAAGTGGCTTGTCTGAGTATGCGATAATTGTTTCCATAGCCAAATTCCAAAGCTTTGAAAACGTATAAGTGCTTTTCCCATCCAGGCGTTCCGCGTGCTCAATCTCAATTCCTGTACTGGCAAAGCCTGTCCAGTGAACCAGTGCACCAAAAAAGCGGAGTTGCTCTCGCATTTGACAGACATTATCTACAACTTTTCGAGCGATGATACGGAAGTTTCCGCTGTCGCCATTATATTCAAAGTCTGCCAAGTAGCTGAACGTCTTGTAGAACAGCCAGGAAGTTGCTCGCTTAAGCGGGGGGTCGCTTCGTTTTCCCCGCAAAGCTAGAACAATGTCGTAACCTTCTTGGGCTTTGGCATAGAGGCGTGGAATTTCTTCAGGGCGATCTTGAAGATCGCAGTCCATTACGACAGCCCATTGCCCTCGGCAAGCGTCCAAGCCGGCGGTTATTCCATAGTGTTGGCCGAAGTTTCGACTTAACTGAATGCCGCGAACCCGGGGGTCGGCCTCAGCGAGGCGCTCTATAATCTGCCAGGAGCGATCGCCCCCGCAGTCTTCGATCAACAAAATTTCAAAGTCGATCGAAATCCTTTCAAGGGATTTTCTTAATCTGGAGTAAAGCTCGTCAAGTGTGTTCTCGGCCTTGTAAACCGGAACAATGACTGAAATATGTGGCCCGACCGCTTTTGGTGTCATAGTATTTTATGTCTTATTTAGTTGTGGGCTCGACAGGTTTTTACCAAAATTTCGCATTAAAAAGGAACTCCTGCCTGTAAAAAAACAGCCCGAAAGCTGCGTGCAAAAAGAATAATGCTAGACACAGAGTGTATTTTATTTTATCGGTTTTCTTCTTGGTAAGGTTTTTTGTGTTTTTAAACAAGAAGGCGACAGAAAACAGGAACACCAGGTACAGCCCCATTTGCCCGCTCCACCAGAAATTTCCGTCATACATTCTGTATCCGCTTTCCGCGAAGAAATACGTAAGAACCAAGCCCATGAAAAGGCAGCAGGAAGAAAAAATTATAGCTTTGTCTTGTATAAATTTTCTTGGGTAACACAGAAAAACCAGCAGTGGAAACGCTATCGATAGAATGAGTTTCGGAAGCAGAAAGTTGGAGTAGTGAGCCATTGTCTCAAAAGGCATAACCACGATATGGCTTTCCGTGTTACCGGTGGCTTGTGAGAGGTCCTGGAAGAAAAATGTTTGGAAAAATTGCAGGCCAAGCACTGTGAAGATCGGGAGAAAAAATGAGAAGTATATGTATTTGCTCGTCAGTGCTGGCTTCAGTCTGTGGGTCATCAAGAGAAATAGCACGAAGGCAGGCAGCACAATCATTAAGAAATTCGGCTTTGAAATTCCGCAGAAAAACAAAGATAGAGCGAGTGCGATGCCACTGGGCAAGTCGTTGTTCGATGTGCTGTTTGCTGATTTGAGCGCATAGCAGAAAGCAAGGAGGGAGAGAGGCTTTAGAAGCAGCATGGTAGGGCTGTGATAAATGCTGATTCCGATGTAGCCGAAATAGAGGTGCTGGTCTATAGGGAAGAGTAGTTGCAATGGAGTAACAAGGAGGAGACAGACTGAGAACAGTATGGCGATGATTGTAGGCGCATTCTCTGTCAGTATTTTATAGTTTAAGGCTGAAAGAAAAAATATCGACAGCACTATTACGATAGTTGACGACTGTGCGTAGCTGATAAAAAATATGTTCTTTGCGAGAATAGTCAAGAGGTGGTAGAGCGGGTGCGGCAGTATCAGCTTTTGGCCTTCTTCCATTTCGCTTGCCCACTTCAAGTGAGCAACGTAGTCATATGCGTTTGCTGATAGCGTGCTTATCAATGGTTCGAATATAGCTATGCAAATTGCCAGCAGTGTGACATAGGCAATTAAGTTGGTCAGATGTTTCGATTTTGTATTAGAGATGGTGTCGAATTTGTTTGTGACGTGCTCCCCTCTATTATTGCTGATTGGTTCAGCCGGTTTAAGTGATGTCATTCTTGTTCTTCCCTCTATGTGTTTTGTTCTTGCACGAATTGTGAGGCGGAAAATAAATGGAAGCAGCGAGTATACCCGCTGGACGTTGACGCTGCTCCTTTCGGTGGCGCCACACGCCATGAGCTTCCGATTCGATGGTGAGAATTTCGGTCGGGCTCACAGCCCACCGCTGCTGGATGCTCGTCTGTCAGGAGGAGAGGCCAATGCTTCCACGCAGGCCGGTCTATGGGATGTCGACGGCTACCTGTGTGCACGGTCTTGGTGGTGCCAGGCTATATAAAGGAGGGGGTTGTGTTGGGTTGGCAGAACGCCGTGGAGGGGAATGTCACGCTCAAATAAAGCTGTCATTGCATAGCCAAACTGAACCATACGAACCCCAAAGGGGGCTTTTTGAGGGCCTGAAAACCGCAGCCTGCGCGGCCCTCAGGGCTACCCTTCACGATGATGAATCTGGATCGCTTCGATCTGACGTAGTCAAAAGCCTGAATTTGCCGCGACCCGAGTGGGATCGGGTCGCGGTCACTTTATCTTCGGCATTGACCACGATGCCAGTGGTCATTTGGCGTGCCCACAGCTGCGGGTTTGTATCCGTAGGTATCCGCAACGCCCGCCGTTACCAGGGCATACAAAACCGCCGTTTCCCGACACCCGGGCGATACACGGCGGCCTTCAAATGGAACCACCGGCACCGCGCCACTTTCGGCGCGGTCTGGCGTGGTTCAATTGGAGGAAAGACAATGTTGCGTATCCACACCCGTCACACCCTCGGCAAGCTTGGTCTGGCTCTGGCCGCCGCAGGACTCGCAACTGTAGCGAGTCTCTCTCAAGCTCAGGAAATACAGCCGGCCCCGGCGATGAAAAGCTGGCAGCAGGGCCTGCATCGCACCGACCTGGTACGCGAAGACCTGGGCGCCGCCGATCGCGAAGTCCTTCAGGTGCTCGTGGACTTCGATCCGGGCGTGACTTCGCCCAAACATGCTCACCCGGGCGTAGAGGTGGCGCACGTGATCAGCGGTACCTTCGAGTATCAACTGGAAGGTCGGGCACCGGTGACGCTCAAGGCCGGTGATTCGTTGTACATCCCTGACGGCGTCGCCCATGTGGCGAAGAACGTGGGTGGAGGCAAGGCCTCGGAACTGGCGACCTACATCGTGAAGAAAGGCGAACCGCTGCTGATCCTGAAGGAGTAGGCGAGCGCCGCCGGGTCATTGCGCACTGCAAACCTCCCACACGCACCCGCGTAGCCAGCGATGGGCCGGGTCGGCGTCCATGCGCGGGTGCCACAGCATCGAAACCGTGATCGCCGGCGTGGGGAACGGCAGGACAAAGCAATGCATTCCCTGGCACAGGTTGCCGACGTGCCGCTGCGGTACGCTGGCGACCAGGTCCGAAGCCCGCGCCAAAGCAATCGCCGAAGAGAAGCCAGCGACAATGGTGGCGATGTCGCGCGTCAGTCCCAGCTCATTCAAGGCATCGTCCATGACGCCTTTTTCGTGGACCCGACGCGAGACCAGGATGTGCCGGGCGGCGGCATAACGAACCGCTGTCATCTCGCCTCGAGCCAGTGGATGACCCTTGCGCACCACGCCAATGAACCGGTCGCGAAACAGCATCCGGGTCCGCACTTCCGGGCTGGTCGATTCGCCGATCACACCGGTTTCCAGGTCCACCGAGCCGTCGCGCAGCAACGTGCTGTCCTTGTTCAGCTTCTGCACGAAATTCAGGCGGACACCGGGTGCTTCCTGGTGGAGGCGGGCGATCAGTGGTGGTCCGAAATTTTCCACGAAGCCATCGCTGGTGCGCAGGGTGAAGGTGCGCGCCAGTTGATTGAGGTCCAGTGCCTCGGCGGGGCGCAGGACGGCTTCGGCTTCCTGTACGAGCGCGCCGACGCGCTCACGCAGCTCCAGCGCCCGGGGCGTGGGAACCAGTCCGCGACCGGCCCGCACCAGCAGCGGATCACCCGTAGTTTCGCGCAACCGCGCCAGCGCCCGGCTCATGGCTGAGGGGCTCAGGCGCAAACGCTGCGCAGCGCGGGCCACGCTGCCTTCTTCGAGCAACACGTTCAGGGTGATCAGCAGATTCAGGTCGGGCATGGAGTGAATCCTTGTGGGAGCGAGCTTGCTCGCGATTGCAGAGTTTCAGTCGACATCAATGGTGGCTGGCGGGGCCCCATCGCGAGCAAGCTCGCTCCCACATTTTCGAATGTGGCGTTGTATGCACGTATAAAGTGCAAATGCTGCGTCTTCCGCCATGTTAGGTGCGGGCTTAGGCTCGAGACAACCTATTTGCGGAGTCGCGAGAAAATGAAGTCCATATCGATTCGGGGCGCATTGGCCAGCCTGTCGTTATCCATGTTGCTGTCGTCCCTGGGCACCAGCATTGCCAACGTTGGTTTACCGACACTGGCCGCAGCGTTCTCGGCCTCCTTCCAGCAAGTGCAATGGGTGGTGCTCGCTTACCTGCTGGCGATCACGGCGCTGATCGTCAGTGTCGGGCGGCTCGGCGACATCATTGGCCGTCGGCGATTGCTGCTGATCGGCATTGCGGTGTTCGCCGTCGCCTCGTTCCTGTGCGCCCTGGCGTCCAGTCTGTGGTTGCTGATTGCCGCAAGGGCCTTACAGGGCATCGGCGCGGCCATCATGATGGCGTTGACCATGGCGCTGGTGAGCGAGGCGGTGCCCAAGGCAAAAATGGGCAGTGCGATGGGCCTGCTCGGCACCATGTCGGCTATCGGCACGTCGCTCGGCCCGACCCTCGGCGGTTTTTTGATTGCCAATCTGGGGTGGCAGGCGATTTTTCTGGTCAATGTGCCGTTGAGTGTTTTGGCGATTGGGCTCGCGCATCGTTTTTTACCGAAAGATTGCCGTGAGAGGAGGGCGGATCGAGCGGGTTTCGATGTCCTCGGCACCCTGGTACTGGTCTTGACACTGCTGGCCTATGCGCTGGCGATGACCCTCGGGCGTGGCAGTTTTGGTCCGCTGAACACGGCACTGTTGCTGGTGACGATGGTCGGGGCGGGCGTGTTTGTGTTCGTCGAGCGCACAGCCGAGTCACCGCTGGTTCGACTGACGATGTTCCGCAATCCTCAGTTGAGCGCAGGTTTCGTCATGAGCATGCTGGTGACGACCGTGGTCATGGCCACCCTGGTGGTGGGGCCGTTTTATCTCACCGACGCACTGGCGTTGAATGCAGCGAGCGTTGGCCTGGTGATGTCGACGGGGCCGCTGGTCGCTGCACTGGCCGGGGTTCCGGCGGGTCGATGGGTCGACGGATTGGGCGCACATCGATCCAGCATGCTCGGATTGATTGCCATGTTGACCGGCGCTTGCATCCTGCCCGCCGTGCCGACGGGCTTTGGTGCGCTCGGCTACATCGTGCCACTGGCGGTCATTACCGCCGGTTACGCGCTGTTCCAGGCGGCCAACAATACCGCCGTCATGTCGAATATTGCGACGCCGCAGCGTGGCGTGGTGTCCGGTTTGCTCGGGTTGTCGCGCAATCTTGGCTTGATCACCGGCGCTAGCGTGATGGGCGCAGTGTTCGCCTTCGGTTCGGCCAGCAACGATGTTTTGCAAGCGCAACCCGAAGCCATCGCACAGGGAATGCGGCTGACGTTCGTGGTCGCCGCCGGGCTGATCCTCGTCGCCCTGGCGATTGGCGCAGTCAGCAAAATCGTTTCACGTCGCCTGATCGCGCCGTGCTGAAAAACGGCGCGACTGTCGTGAAAACGACCTGTTTGCGCTGAACGCGAAGCCTCGCGAGTTTTCTGTTGAACGAGTGTTCAGTCTGGACTATGTTGAGGGCCACCTTCCCCCGGCTGGTTGCGGGCTTGCGTTTCTTCAATTCGAACGAGGCACTGGCATGCGGTTTTCACCCTTTGTTGAACGGATCAGTGGCCAAGGCGTTGCCGCCTGGGATATCCACTACGCGGCCAGCGCTGCGCAGCGCAATGGCGAGGACGTGATCATCCTCAGCGTCGGCGACCCGGATTTCCCCACTCCCGATTTCATTACCGATGCCGCCATCCACGCCCTGCGCGAAGGGGATACCCACTACACCGAAATCGCCGGTCGCCAGGCCCTGCGCGAGGCCATTGCCGGCCGCTACAGCCAATTGATCGACCGCGAACTGCAGGCGACCAACGTCATTCTCACGGCAGGTGCGCAGAACGCCTTGTTCGCCACCTCGATGTGCCTGCTCGGTGCCGGCGACGAAGTGATTGCCTTCGATCCGATGTACGTCACCTACGAAGCGACCCTCAAGGCGTCCGGCGCCACGCTGGTGCGGGTGCCTTGTGCGGCGGACTCGGGTTTCCGCCTCGATGCCGCCGTGTTGGCCAAGGCCATTACCCCGCGCACCCGGGCGATTTTCTTCTCCAACCCGAACAACCCCACCGGCGTGGTGCTGGGTCGTGAAGAGCTGCAAGCCATCGCCGACCTCGCCATTGCCCATGACCTGTGGGTGGTGGTGGACGAGGTCTACGAGAGCCTCGCCTATGAGCGTGAACACCAAAGCCTGGCGGCGCTGCCGGGCATGGCCGAGCGCTGCGTGGTGATCGGCAGCCTGTCCAAATCCCATGCCATGACCGGTTGGCGCATCGGCTGGGTCGTGGCCAATCAAGCCCTGGTCAACCATGTCGAAACCCTGGTGTTGAGCATGCTGTACGGCTTGCCCGGTTTTGTCATGGAAGCGGCGCTCAAGGCCGTGCAGTCCCATGACGAAGTCACCCACGGCATGCGCGAGATCTATCGTCGGCGTCGCGATCTGGTGGTGTCCGGCCTGGCCGATTGCCCGGGCATCAGCGTGCTCAATCCCGATGCCGGCATGTTCGTGCTGGTGGACGTGCGCGGCACCGGCCTGACCTCGCTGGAGTTCGCCTGGCGCCTGCTGCGCGAAGCCGGTGTCTCGGTGCTCGATGCCGCGGCATTCGGTGAGCCGGCCCAAGGGTTTGTACGGCTGTCGTTCACCCTGAGTGATGAGCGACTGGCCCAGGCCTGCCAGCGCATTCGCGGCTTTGTCCAGGTACTCAATGGTGAAGCGCCCAGGCCGGTGATCGGCACGGTGACCAGCACCGCGACCGTCGAACCGGCCGCGGCCAGGACCATGATCGAAGTCGATGGCCTGCACAAACGCTTCGGCAATATCGAAGTGCTCAAGGGTGTTTCCCTGACCGCCCGCGAGGGCGAAGTGATCTCCCTGATCGGTGCCAGCGGCTCGGGAAAGAGTACCTTGCTGCGCTGCATCAACATGCTCGAAGTGCCGGACCAGGGACGCATCCTGGTCGATGGCGAAAGCATTCACCTTAACCAGAATCGTCCCGGCGCACCGCTGGTGTCGGACGCCAAACAGCTTGTGCGCATCCGTTCCAGCCTGGGCATGGTGTTCCAGAACTTCAACCTCTGGCCCCATCGCACGGTGCTGGAAAACCTCATCGAAGCGCCGACCCAGGTCCTGCGTGAAAGCCGTGCGGAGGCCACTGAACGGGCCGAAGCCCTGCTCGAACGCGTCGGGCTGGCGGCCAAGCGCAACGAGTACCCGGCGTTTCTCTCCGGGGGACAGCAACAACGGGTGGCCATCGCCCGGGCCCTGGCCATGCGGCCCAAGGTCATGCTGTTCGATGAACCCACCTCGGCACTCGACCCGGAACTGGTCGGGGAAGTGCTGCGGGTGATCCGCTCCCTCGCCGAAGAAGGCCGGACCATGATCCTGGTGACTCATGAAATGGCTTTCGCACGCGATGTCTCTTCCAAAGTCGCCTTTTTGCACCAAGGGCTGATCGAGGAAACCGGTTCGCCGGACGAAGTGTTCGTACACCCACGCAGCGAGCGTTGCCGACAATTCGTCAACGCTCATCAGACTCGCTAACTCATCATAAAAAGACGGGAAAACAACATGGGAAATCGACGTTTTGCAAACTGGTTGACCGGTGCGGCCTGCGTATTGCTGGCCGGCATGAGCGCGGCCCAAGCACAACCGATCAGGTTCGCAGTGGCAGCCGAACCCTATCCGCCATACACCGAAAAACAGGCCAATGGTGAGTGGAAGGGCTTTGAAGTCGACCTGATCCACAAACTGTGCAGCGAAATGAAAGCCGATTGCGAGATCAAGGAAGTGGCGTGGGACGGCATCATTCCGTCGTTGCTGGCGAAGAAGATCGACGTGATCTTTTCCTCGATGTCGGTGACCGAAGAACGCGAGAAACAGATCGCCTTCAGCAAGGCCTACTACGATTCGGCGATTGCCGTCGTCGGTCCGAAAGAGGCATCGGTGAAGAAGTACCCGGATGACCTCAAGGGCAAGATCATCGGCGTGCAGAACTCGACCGTGAGCGCCAGCTACCTGAAGACCTACTACGAAAAAATCGCCGACGTTAAGTACTACGACACCCAGGACTCGGCCAACGCCGACCTGATTGCCGGACGCATCGACCTGATGATGGCCGACGGCACCGCCATGGCCGCATTCATCAAGACCCCGGATGCCAAGGACCTGGCCTATCTCGGCACCGTGCCTTATGACCCGATCTTCGGCAAAGGCGTGGGTGCCGGCCTGCGCAAGGACGACACCGAACTCAAGGCCAAACTGGACAAGGCCATCCAGGAGCTGCTGGCGAGCAAGGACTACGACGACCTCTCCCAAAGCTACTTCGGCACCAGCGTGAAGCCTGCGTTCTGACCTGAAAATAGAACCTGTGGGTAACACAAATTCCCTGTGGGAGCGGGCTTGCTCGCGAAAGCGGTATGACATTCAGCAATGATGTCGACTGACACACCGCCTTCGCGAGCAAGCCCGCTCCCACATGGGTTAAGTGGCGCTATCGAGGTCACTGACTGGAGAACGAAATGCCGGCAATGTTCGATCTGATCAATTTCACTGAGCAGGGATGGGGCAGTGCGCTGTTGAAGGGGCTCTGGATGACCCTGCAGATTTCCGCCGGGGCCTTTGTCCTCGGGCTGGCTATCGGACTGGTGGTGGCGTGTCTCAAGCTCGGTGCGCCGAAGCCGATTGCAGCGCTGATGCGCGGCTACACCACGTTGTTCCGGGCGGTTCCGGAATTGCTGCTGATTCTGCTGCTGTACTACGTCGGCTCCATGCTCCTCAATTCGCTGATGACCCGGCTCGGCTACGGCGTGGTCAATGTCAGCGGCCCGCTGGCGGCCATCGTGGTGCTGGGGCTGGTGCAGGGCGCCTACGCCTCGGAGATTTTCCGCGCGGCGATCCAGGCGATTCCCTTCGGCCAGATCGAAGCGGCCAAGGCGTTCGGCCTCAACGGTTTTGGGCTGTTTCGCCGGGTTACGCTGCCGATCATGGCGCCGTATGCGATGGCCGGGATGGCCAACCTGTGGATCAACCTGATCAAGGACAGTGCGCTGATCAGCGTGGTCGGCACCAACGAGTTGCTGTACACCGCCAAGCAAGGCGCGGGGTCGACGCGCCACTATCTGTTGTTCTACCTCACGGCTGCCGCGTTGTATTACGCGGTGACGCTGGCGTCGAACTATCTGTCGGGTCGGCTTGAGCGACGTATTCGTCGCTGGATGCCTTTGGCTGAGTGAATGAAATGATTCCAGCGTGGATAGTTGAATACGCGGCACTGTTGGGCCGGGGGCTGCAAACCACCCTCGTCATTCTGTTGGTATCGAGTGTGTTCGGTTACCTGCTGGCGGTGCTGGTGGCGCTGGCACGGATTTCGAAAAACAAGGTGATCGCCAAGGTCAGCCTGTTCTACACCAGCGTGACGCGCGGCACGCCGTTGCTGATCCAGATCTACATCTACTACTACGGGCTGGGCAGCCTGTTTGCCCAGTTCCCGCTGATTCGTGGCAGCTTTCTCTGGCCGTACCTGCGTGATGGCTACTGGTACATCGTGTTCGCCCTGGTGGTGTCGATGGGGGCCTATGTCGGCGAAGTGATTCGCGGTGGCCTGCTGGCGGTGCCCAAGGGTGAGATGGAAGCCGCGTCGGCCTTTGGCATGACGGCGCGCCAATCGTTGTTGCGAGTGCGCTTGCCCCGAGCCCTGCGCCTGCTGTTGCCGACCCTGGCCGGGGAAACCGTGATGCTGCTCAAGTCCACGGCACTGGCCTCGACCATCGCCGTGATTGACCTGCTCGGCGCCGCCAACGTGGTCCGCGCGCAGACCCTGCAGGTGTACGAACCCTTGTTGCTGGTGGCCGCCGTCTACGTCTGCCTGACGTTCCTGATCGAAGCGCTGTTTGCCTTTGCCGAACGGCGCGGGACGCCCGTGCGCAGGTCAGCCTGATGAGTTCGCCAATGGTTGACCGCTCGCTGCAGGGCATTGGCCTGTGCACCCTGGGCTACGCGTTCCTGGCCCTGCAGGACGCGGTCATCAAATGGCTGGTGGCCGATTATTCGGTGGTGACCATCCTGTTCTGGCGCAGCCTGGTGGTGGTCGCCGCGGTGTTGCTGGCGGGGCGCCTGCGCCTGATCCAGCGGGCCTGGCGTTCACCGAGCCGGCGCTTGCTGGTGGTGCGTGGTTTGCTGTCGATCGTCGCCTGGGTGCTGTACTACACGGCGGCCAGGGACCTGACCCTGGCCGAGATGACCACCCTGTATTTTTCCGCGCCGATCATGGTCACGGTGCTGGCGGCGGTGATCCTCAAGGAGCGCGCCAGCGGTTGGCAGTGGTTCAGCCTGATCATCGGTTTTGTCGGGGTGGTCATTGCCTGTCGCCCCGACAACATGACCGATCCGTTGCCGATCGTCCTGACCCTGTTGGCGGCGATGTGCTGGGCGTTTACCTATATCCAGCTGCGCCAGGTGGATGAGCAGACCTCAGTGCTGGAGCAGATGCTGATCACCAACGTGGTGTTCGTGATTTGCATGGCGGTTGCCCTGCCGTGGACCCACACGCCATCACCGACGCCCGCCTGGCTGGGCATGCTCGGCGCCGGCCTGGTGGGTGGCATCGGTCAGTTCCTGTTGTTCGCCAGTTTCCGCCGCGCCACCGCGACCCTGCTCGCGCCGTTCGAATACACCGGGCTGATCTGGGCGTTTGCGCTGTCGAGCCTGGTCTGGGGCACGCTGATGGACATGTCGCTGATGATCGGCGCCGGGCTGATCGCCGTCAGTGGCACCCTGGCGATGATCTTCGGCCGGCATGCTTCACAGGATGTCGTCGGTGCTGAATGCTCCGTGACGCAGCCCCTTTATCCAGCAACGGCAGATGTGGAGTCCGTTGGCGGCGCTGAAGGTCTCGGGGTTCAGGCACCACTCGAGCCAGAGCCCGTCGAGCATCGCCGATAAGCCGATGGCGGCCAGGCGCGTGTCGTGAATCACGAAGCCTTCGCTGGCGGCCAGCCCGTCGAGCAACTGGCGGATCAGGTCGAGGTAGGCGCGGTAACTTTTTTCGTGGGACTGGCTGACGTGTTCGGAGTGACGGATCAGGCTCCAGAACACCACCCACACGCCGAGCAGTTTCGGGTCCATGACCCTGGGCGAGAACGAGCCTTCCAGGAAGGCATCGATCTTTTGCGCGGGTGTCTGGGCCTGCTCGATTTCCTGGAGCAGGGCGGTGGTCAGTTCGTTCGCGAGCCGCTGATAGGTGTCGGCGATCAGTGCCTCGATGCTGCCGAAATGGTGGTTGAGCAACCCCACGGACACGCCGGCTTCGGTGGCAATGCGCCGTACGGAAATCCCGGCGTGACCGTCGCGGCCCAGGCAACGCAGAGTGGCGGCCACCAGCATTTCGCGACGGTCATCGGGTTCGGCGCGGCGGTTTTTCGGGGCATCGGTTGTCACAGGGTTGTCCTTGGGTGAGGTACCACGATTCCGAGCTTAGTTGAACGTCTGTTCAATCACCAGCTACAGCAGCGATACCACGTTTTTCAGCATTCATGACGGGAGGGAAGCCAATGCCGCAGGATATTTCGTTCAGTGTTCGCAACAACAATGGCGATGCCGTGCGGGTCGGTGCCTGGCGTTATGCAGGCGACGACAGCGGGCCAAACGTGCACCTGCAAGCCGGCGTACACGCCGATGAAATCGCCGGGATGCTGGTCCTGCACTTGCTGATGCAACGACTGCACACCGCCGAAGCCCAGGGCCGGCTCAAAGGCAACATCACCGTGGTGCCACAGGCCAATCCGCTGGGCATCGGGCAGTTTCGCCAGGGGCGGATCCTTGGTCGTTATCACGACGCCACTGGGCATAACTTCAATCGCTCGTTCGACCAGTCGGCGGCCATGGCGCGACCTTCGACCTGCGTTCAGCAATGGCAAAAGAAACTGGTGCAACTGGCCGTCCCGGCCGATGTGATGCTTGACCTGCACACCGACGACGAGGCGCTACCGTACCTGTACGTGCACCGCAGTTTCTGGCCCCGTGGCCGCGAACTGGCGGCGGCGATGAAGATGGACGTGGCGATCATCTGGGATGACGGCGGCGATGGCTCCTTCGAGGAAACCATCATTGCCCCGTGGATACGCGACGGAGTCACAGCGGGGCGCATGGCTGCGACCCTGGAGCTGCGCGGGCAGGGCGATGTCAGCGACCGTTTTGCCGAACAGGATGCCACAGGACTGTACAACTGGCTGTGCGGTTGCGGTGTCATCGATGAGTCAGTGGCGCCTGCAGAATGGCCCGTCGAAGCCGTGGAAATGGGCCACATGGAAACCATCCTCGCCCCGCAACCCGGCGTGCTGATCTTCGAAAAAGAGCTGGGGGATTTCGTCGAAGAAGGCCAGCGCTTTGCACGGATTCTCGGGCGTCCGGGCGATCCGTCTTCCGAAGTGGTGTTGCACGCCGAACAAGCGGGGCGCCTGGTGACGCGCTATCGCGACCGACTTATCTCGCAGGGTATGGGCGTGGCGAAATTCACCGGCAGCCGGGTGTCGCGTAACTGGAGTGGCGGGTTGCTGGACCCGAACTAAGCCTCACCCTCGCCACAGGTTCAGTGTAAGCCTCAGCCAACATCGGCCCGGCTCAGTTGTCAGGGAATGCTGAGGGTAATCAGGTAGCTCCCCGAGCGGACAGGGGAGCCTGCATCATCCACCAACGCATACTGCTGATCGAAATAGCGACCTTCCCGACCACTGTCAGCGAGCAGTTTGACCTTGACGCTGGATTGACCGACAGCGCTCACACTGGCGGTTGGCGCGATGCTGTTTGCCTCAATCCCCATCGCGGGACTCTGGGCCGGGCATTGATAAAGTCCGAATGTGCCGTGCGTACCCACGCGTGACTGACAGCCCGGCTCCACAATGCTGCCTTGAAACCTGATGGTGCCCGGCGCCGCCAGGCACGCACCACTGAGTGCGAACAAAAGACTCAATCCCGCTGCTATACGTTTGCCGTTCATGCTTAACGCTCCTTGAGTTGTAAGGTCTAGGTCGTCAATGAACTCTAGAAGCTTGAGGCTTTTGTTGTATCGCCGTGTATCAGGGCGCCACATCTTCGTACAGCCATACAAAACCAGCGCTTTACGGATACAGCCGGGATACACCACCGGGGCCAAATAGACCTGCCAAAGCGAGAGGCACAACGCAGCTCGCAACCAGGTTTATCAACCCTTGTGGCACGACCAATAGTGGTCCAGCCGCGCAAATGATCCGGAGTATCAACATGTCTCGTATCCAGTCGAACAAAACCCGTATTGGCCTGCTCGCTGTTGCACTGGTCGGCGGTATCAACTTCGCTTCCACTGCGTTTTCCGCTGAAGCCTTGCCTCAGGGCTATCAATTGGCCTCTGCGGAAAAGACCAGCGAAGGCAAGTGTGGCGAAGGCAAGTGCGGTGCCAGCGAAGCCGGCGCGCAAAAGACCCAGGCCGAGGGCAAGTGCGGTGAAGGCAAGTGCGGCGATGCTTCTTTCGCGCGCACCGACACCGATGATGACGGCCGCGTGTCGCTCAAGGAACTGCTGGCGGTGGCGCCCAAGGGCACTGAGGAATTCAAGGCGATGGACACCAACGGTGATGGTTTCCTGTCCGAAGGTGAGGTGTACAAGTTCCGCACCAACCAGTACATCTCCAATGGCAAGAAAGTACCGACCGAGTTGTTCACCAAGTTGAGCCAGGCTAAAGACTGATCGGCCGCAAACAAAAAACCCTTCCTGTGTTGAATCGCAGGAAGGGTTTTTTTGCGTGGGCAGTACTGTATGGGAGAAGTTTGTGAAAGTTCACTCAAGGAAGACTTATGTGTTTCTCAATATTTCATTACTTCACCGGGCAATGACCGCTTTTCAACCCCTCCTGCCCTGGAACTCTGGAGCTAGCCATGTGGCAGGGTGGAGGGTTGGCGAATGCTACAGGGCTCATCAACACGCGGCTGCATTCGCGATAAACGGTCAGGTCAAAGTGGCGCACTTGCGATCCCTTGGAGTTGTCTAACTAGCCTCAACCCGCTGTAACGCAGTTCACGCTTACCATCTCCATCAACGGAGGGTAGAACCATGGCTACTATCCCTGGCACCCTGGGTGATGACTTTCTGCTCGGCACCGAGGAAGACGACCAAATAACCGGCCTGGCCGGCAACGACAGCGTGTTTGCCCTTGGCGGCAACGACAATGTCGACGGCGGTGACGGCAACGATGACCTCTTCGGCGACCTCGGCAACGACACACTTCTCGGAGGCAACGACAACGACACTCTCGACGGCGGATCAGGCGCCGATATCCTCACCGGCGGTGCCGGCATCGACAGCTACTTCTGGACCGTGGAAACCGGTAACGAGTCCAGCTCCCTGAGCCAGGACCGCGTCACCGACTTCGAAGGTGCAGGTCAGGTCGGCGGCGACATCCTGCGGCTCTCCAGCTTCCCCAACCGCCTGGTCTTCCAGGGCGTCCGCAACGACGTACCCACGGTGGGAACCAGTCTCGGTTTCGGCAATAACGGCTTCACCGAAGTCTTCTTCGCCCTCGGTGCCGCCAGCACCCTGCTGTTCGCCGACTCCAACGACAACGGCATCTTCGACGCCACTGACTTCGCTGTGCAGCTGGACGGCATCCACAACCTGACCCGGAGCGACTTCGGCACCACCGCCTTCGTCCTGCGCGGTACTGAAGGCGGCGACGTGATCAATGGCACCAACGATCCCGACACCATCTTCGGCCTGGGCGGCGGCGATGTGATCAACGGCAATGGCGGCAACGACATCATCAATGGCGGCGACGGTAACGATACCCTGAACGGTGACGCGGGCATCGACCGGATCTCCGGCGGCACCGGAAATGACATTATCAATGGTGGCGCCGACCGCGACCTTCTGACCGGCAATGAGGGCAACGACATCATCAACGGTGGCGCCGGCAACGACACCACCCTGTCCGGCGGCGCAGGCAACGACGTCGTCAATGGCGGCGAAGGCAACGACACCCTCGACGGCGACGACGGCAACGACGTCCTCAATGGCGGCGTGGGCAACGACGACTTCTTCGGCGGCGACGGCAATGACCAGATCTTCGGCGAAGACGGCAACGACGAACTGTTCGCCGGCCCCGGCAACGACATGCTCAATGGCGGCGCCGGCAACGACCTGATCATGGGTGAAGGTGGCCAGGACAGTCTCACCGGTGGCGCCGGCGACGACGAATTCGAGTTCTTCACCGGCTTCAACCCCAGCTCGCCCTTCGCCACCTTCGACACCCTGGTCGACTTCCAGGGCGCAGGCGTAGTGGGCGGCGACACCCTGGAACTCAACAATGAGTTCTTCTTCCGCGGCCAGGTCAATGTCAATCCGCAACTGGGCGCCGTACTGGTGGGCGGTGGCAACGGCGTGACCGACCTGTTCTACAGCCTGCGCCCTGGCAACACCTGGCTGATCGCCGACGAAAACGACGACGGTGTGCTCGACAGCCTCGACTTCACCCTGCGCCTGCAGGGCACGCACAACCTGACGGCGGGCGACTTCGGTCGTAACACGAGCCTCATCACCGCCGGCACCGAGGGGAATGACGTGCTCACCGGCACCGATGGCGACGATCGCATCTTCGGCCTGGGCGGTAATGACCAGATCTTCGGTCTGGAAGGAGCCGACTTCCTCGACGGCGGCAGCGGTGACGACGTCATCGATAGCGGCCTGGGCTTCGACGAGCTGCTCGGCGGTTCCGGCAACGACACCCTGATCGTCCAGGAATTCGCCAATGCCAGTGGCGGCGATGGCGACGACCAGCTGTTCGGGGGCGACGACCCCTTCGGCTTCCAGTCCAACCTCGACGGTGACGCCGGCAACGACACCCTGACCGCGGGCGCCAGCGGCGCCGTCATGGAAGGCGGCGTAGGCGCCGACGTATTGGTGGGCAGCAGCGTCGACGACTTCATGGTCGGTGACGTTTTCTTCGAGCCTAGCCTCGGTGCGGACAAGTTCCAGTTCGGTGCGGTGTGGGGAACGGACACGATCTTCGACTTCGAGGACGGCACTGACCTGATCGACCTGAGCACTAGCGGTTTCACCTTCGCGAGTCTCGATATTGGAGAACAGTTCGGTGAGGCATTCATTACCGTCACTGGCCAGCCGGATGTGGGAAGCATCACCTTGACCGGCGTCCCACAGGCCGCGATCACCGAGGCGGACTTCGCCTTTACCTGAGTGATCGGCGCATGCTCACGCCGGGGGATGGCGTGAGCATGCCGCGTCGCGAAACCAGAAGGGGAAAGGGGACTGATTTATTTTATTACTCCGAATGTCGGGTCGATTTCAGCCGGTCGAGGAAGGCAGAAGTCGGCCAAAAGCAGCCTCTGACCACCGTGGAGAACATACTTTCACCACGGTGGACTTGGCTTCCCTTGGGATCTAACTAAATGTTACTCGTAACTGATAATTCCGAGTTGCTTTGCCATGAACAGTTCGTTCCGTTCAACGATCTCCTCGACCACTTTACCCTCTTTGTTAAACCGGAAGTACGTCAGGGCCGTCCACGTCAAGCTCTTGCCTTCTACGTTAAAGCCGTGCCATGTATTCGAACCGGTTGCACAATGTGTCAACGCGACTACAACAACGTCATCTGTAACAACTTCCTTGCTGAAAGTAGTTTTAATTGTCTTGTATCGCTCGAGAACATTTGCGCTCAAGGCTCGTTTGAAGTTTTCCAAACCACCTATCGGAGCATCGCAGTCCGGTCGATGCACGACCACGTCGACATCGAAATACTCTGAAACTCGCTCAACATCCTTACCATCCACACAATATTTAAAGTAGTTCTTCACCGTGTCTAGATTTTTGACGTTCATGCGACACTTACCTCTCTCACATTGATAACAAGCCATAAATTCAACTGCTTTTATAAAGGCCGCCCCACTCAAAAGGAGCCGTATCCGAGCGACGTTACATCGATACGAACAAGACTTTTTGCACACTTCGAAAGTGTTTAATTGGAGCGACCCCGCGTGTCAGGCACATTCTAGGAGGGGTTATGGTATTCGTAAATCTATAATATATTAGACATGCTATCGGTTGACGGAATACCACATGAGTCTGGAACGGTTGGAAAAATGGGCGACAGTCAGGCATTTCCGCTTGGCAATTGCATTGCTTGAATATGGCAGTGTCTTGCACGCCGCACGCTCGCTGAACCTCTCACAGCCCACGGCGAGCAAGCTATTGCAGGATCTGGAGGAGGCTGTAGGGGCTCAGCTCTACACTCGGAATCGTAGAGGCGTTACGCCTACAGAGCTTGGTCGGGACTTTGTGCAGCGCAGCCGGATGATTCTTGCCCAGCTGGATCATGTATCCCAAGCAATCGACGCTCTTGGAAAGGGGCATGCCGGGCGTGTTGCCATAGGAAGCGTGTTAACAGGGTCAAGTTATCTTGTACCTGCCGCCATCGCGCGACTGTGGGCAAGCCGACCAAGCATCCGCATCAAAATAGTCGATGGTGTAAGCGGCGAACTGATACCGCGGCTCATCTCGGGCGAATTGGACTTTTTGATTGGGAGACTTTCCGATGTCAGCTCAAGTGTCGTTGTCGCTCAGGAGGCGCTTTTTAGCGAAAACGCCATCATCGTTGCGCGCCGTGACCACCCTCTTGCTCAGCAACCAGGGGTTGAACTGGAAGAACTCGCGCGCGAAGCATGGATTCTGCCTCCAATAGAAACTACTTTACGGAAGCAGTTCGATAATATTTTTCATCGAAAGGACATCAATCCACCACATGCAACCATAGAAACAGCATCATTCTTTAATATACTTTGGTTGTTAAAACAGACTGATCTTCTTGGAATATTGCCGCAATCAGTTATTTCTGACCCCGCACACAGTAAG
This sequence comes from Pseudomonas sp. BF-R-24, assembly GCF_019947335.1. NCBI lineage: Bacteria > Pseudomonadati > Pseudomonadota > Gammaproteobacteria > Pseudomonadales > Pseudomonadaceae > Pseudomonas > Pseudomonas sp. BF-R-24. The sequence continues at coordinate 79,279 of NZ_JAGYGG010000022.1, read as the reverse complement.
GAGTTGATTCGCCTCCCGGCTTTCGAACCTCTAATTCTGGAGCAGATCGGTGTTTCCCGACTGGCAGACGCTACATTGTCACCTGCCGCTTGCGCTTTATTGGACGCACTAAGAGAGGTTATGCACGCCAGCGCTTGACTCTGTCCCTTAGGGCAACCCGCACCCTGCCTTATCTGTTTCAGGTTCCGCAGTCAGCGGATAAGGCAATCCATGAATACGCTATCGATGGTCACTGGTGCCAATGGGCATCTGGGCAACACCTTGGTCCGGGCGCTGCTCGCCCGAGGGCAACAAGTGCGCGCGGGGGTCCGTGATCCGGACCGAAGCACAGCCCTGAACGGGCTCGACTGCCAGATGGTACGCGCCGAACTGCAAGACCCTGACTCACTGCGCCAGGCCCTGCAAGGGGTGGACGTGCTGTACCAGGTGGCGGCAGTGTTCAAACACTGGGCGAGGAATCCACACGCCGAGATCGTCGACGTCAACGTGCAAAGTACGCGTAATGTACTGCGCGCCGCCGCCGAGGCCGGGGTCCGGCGCGTGGTCTATGTCAGCTCCGTGGCAGCGGTTGGACACAACGGTCAGCGTCTAAATGAAAACAACTGGAACACCGATCGGCAAAACCCGTACTACCTCTCAAAAATCCTCTCTGAACGCGCCGCCTGGGACACTGCTCAGGCCTATGACCTGCCGATGGTTGCAGTGTTGCCCTCGGCAATCATTGGCCCTCATGCCACGCGGCTGACCGACACCATGGGATTTCTTGCGGCCGTGCTGGCGCGCAAACTGGTGCTGGACCCGAACTTTCATTTTAACTTTGTCGATGTGCGCGACGTGGCCGATGGCCTGATCCGCGCTGCTGAAAAAGGCCGCCCCGGCCAGCGCTACATACTGGCCAATCAGCGGGCTTCATCACTGGCTGAGGTAATCGAGGCGCTCAATACGCTTTGCCCCGGCTATCGTCTGCCGCGCCGCGCACCAAAAGCCTTGCTGTTACTGATCGCCTGGCTGCAAGAGCAGCGGGCACGGTACACCGGCCAGCCAGCCGAATTGCTGCTCAGCCAGGTGCGGATGTTTTATGGGGTGCGCCAGGTTTACTGCATCGACAAGGCCATCAATGAGTTGGGCTACCAGCCGCGCTCGCCGCAGAACGCCCTCAAGCAGGCGTTTGCGCACCTATTGGCGCGCTGATACCGGGCGCAGCACCAGGCACTGACGTGGGGGCGAATTTCTGGTTGATCTGTTGTTGCAACTGCGTCAGGTGCTGCTCCCGATTCTGCAAGGCCAGGATCTGCGCTTGCAACTCTAATCGCTTGACCTCAATGCCCTGATTGGCCAGTGCCAGGGGAAACGGTGCCTGATGTTTCTTGGCTGCCAGCAACTCACTCATCTCCCCCAGTTTGAACCCCACCGACTGGGCGCTGCGGATCATCTGCACCAGTGTCAAGTGATGGGCCGTGTACAGTCGATAACTGCCATGGCGCTGTGGGGTCAGCAAGCCCAGTTGCTCATACAAACGAATGGCTTTGGGAGTGCACCCCGACAACTTGGCAAGTTCACCTATGTACATACACCGCCCTCTCTCTCCTCCAGCCCGGCCCGCAGTTTACTGGCTGTGGCCAGATGTTGTCCTGGTACAACCGTAACGATCCGAACCGAAGTGAGAAAATCCCACTTCGCTCAACCATAAAGGAACCCCCGCGCCGCTAGTCGAGACCCTGCTACGCTGAGAGTATCCAAAGGAGGCAGAACGATGCAGTTACATGAAGCCCACGTCGTGAATGAATTGACCAATTACCGCGAGGTGAACATGGCGTTACAGGACGGCTGGAAGCTGTTGGCGGTGATGTCAGCATCGAGTGTGACCGACCCGGCGCGCATCCAGGTGCACTACGTGGTGGGTAAGCCCAAAGACAACGCCGCGCCAAAGTCTGGCGAATTTACCGTCGCATAACATCCACAGTCGTTTTCTGCCGATCATAGCCATAAAACGCGGCAGTCAACTCCATACGAATGGTTGCTCAGGCCGAATGCAATCAGGTGAGCAAATCCATGCAATTCCCCATCACGCCTTGACCCAGCGCTGGCGACTCCAGCTGCTCAGCCCGTCGACGGCAAACACCAGCACCAACATCGCCAGTATCACCGTGCTGGCCTGGGCTTCCTGGAACAGGCTGAGGCTGACATAGAGCATCTGCCCCAAACCGCCGGCACCGACAAAACCCAGCACGCTGGCCATGCGGATGTTGTTTTCCCAGCGGTACAGGATGTACGCCAACAGCTGCGGAAACAGGTTGGGCAGGGTGCCGTAACAGAAGGCCCAGACGACGTTGCCGCCCTGCAGACGGATGGCTTCGGCGGGTTGCGGCGGGGTGTTTTCCAGTGCTTCGGCGAACAATCGACCCAGTACCCCGGTGGTGTGCATCGCCAATGCCAGGGTCCCGGCGTTGGGGCCGAGTCCGGCCGCCAGCACCATCAGCGCGGCCCACACCAGTTCGGGAATGGCGCGCAGGGCGTTAAGCACGAGGCGCGACACACTCTGCAACGGCCAACCGAAACGACCGGCCGCCGGCAAAGCCAGCACCAGGCCGAATACCGCCGCGAGCAGGGTGCCGAGGGCCGACATGGCCATGGTTTCCACGGCGCCACGGCCGATGGCTTGCAGGTGGCCGGCGCTCAGGTCCGGGCTGAGAAAACGCAGCACGTAGGCGCCCATCTGCTTCAGGTTACCGCTGCCCGTCAGTTCGCCGAGATCGATGCCCAGATAGCTGAACGAAGCGACGACCGCTGCGCCAATGCACAGGATCAGCAGCAGGTTGATCAGGCGATTCATGCGAACCTCCAGCGCAACAGGCGGCTGATCTGATCGGCGAACAGCACCAGGACGAAAAAGGTCAGCAACATGCTCGCCACTTCACCGCCGGCGAACATGCGCAACGACAAGTCGATCTGCTGGCCCAGCCCGCCGGCGCCGACGAAGCCCATCACCACCGACGCGCGGATCGCGCATTCCCAGCGATACACCGTGTACGACAGCAGCTCCGCCGCGACATTGGGCAGGATGCCGTAGCAGAACGCCGCCAACCGGCCACTGCCGGCTTGCAGCAGCGAGTGGGCGGGACGCTGGTCCACCGATTCGAAAATCTCCGCGTAGACCTTGCCCAGCATGCCGCTGTAGGTGATGGCAATGGCCAGCACCCCGGCCGTCGGGCCAAGGCCGACGGCGCGCACGAACAGCAAGGCCCAGACGATTTCCGGCACGCTGCGCAGGAAGATCAGCAACCCGCGCACCGGCCAGCGCAACAACCGTCCCAAGGCGCTCGGGCGACCGCTGCGCGAAGCCGCCGACAACGAGAGCGCCCGGCTGGCCAGCAGGCTGGCGGGGACGGCCAATAGCAAGGCCAGGGCCATGCCGGCGGTGGCGATGGCCAGGGTTTGCAACGTGGCTTGCCACAGCAACTGGAGGAACTCTTCGCCATGGGCCGGTGGCCAGAAGGCCGAGACAAACCGACCCATTTCACTTTGGCTGTCAGCCTGGAGCAGCACACCCAGGTCCAGTTCGCTGAAATGAATACCGGGCCACAACAGGGCAAGCGCCAACAAACTGAGCAACAGGCGGGGCAGGGTGGCCGGGTCTCGTGTATCGCGGGTCAGCATCGTGGAATCTGCAGGCTCAAGGGCGCCACTGGCGCGGGCGGCGACAGCAGTTGCTCGTTGGCGTAGAGCCTATCGAGCAAATCGTGGTCGACGTCGCTGGCGGGAAGATCGAACAGGATCTGCCCTTCACGCAATCCGATGATGCGCGAGAAGTGCGCCAGGGCCAGTTCCACCGCATGCAGGCTGGCGACCAGTGTCACCTGGTGTTCCCGGGCGTGTCGGCAGAGAACTGACAGGGTGTGCCCGGCCAGCACAGGGTCCATCGCCGACACCGGCTCATCGGCCAGCAGCACTTCGGGCGCCTGGTACAGCACCCGGGCAATGCCCACGCGCTGCAGTTGGCCGCCGGACAATTGCTGGCACTGGGCGAACAGCTTGTCACCCAAGTCCAGCTTGAGCAGCGCCGCCCGCGCGCCTGGAACATCCACCGGATGCAACAGGCTCAACAGGCTTTTGGCAAAACCCCATTGCCCCAGCTTTCCGGCCAGCACCGCCGTGACCACCCGTTGCCGGGGTGGCAGGGGTGGTGCCTGATGCACCAGGCCGATGCGCGCCCGCAACTGCTGACGTCGACGCGCGCCGAGCTGCCAGGCGTGTTCGCCGAGCACCTCGACCGCGCCGTTATCCGGGCGCAGGGCGGTGGCCAGCACGTTGAGCAGGCTCGACTTGCCGGCACCGGACGGGCCGATGATTGCGACTTGCTCACCGGCGCCGATGTGCAGGTCGACCTCATGCAGCGCACGCACGCCGTTGCCGTGGGTGACGCTGACCCGGTTCAGGTGCAAGGTCATTTCAGCAGGTCGGCAGCGCGCGCGGCTTCCTCGATGCCCTTGTAGTTCTCAGGCTTGGTCTCGATGAAGCGGCTGGCGGCTTGCAGATCCAGAATCGCTTTTTGCTCCGGGTTGGCCGGGTCGAGCGCGAGGAAGGCCGCCTTGATTTTGCCAGCCAGGGCCGGGTCGAGGGTGCCGCGCACGGTCCAGTTGTAGTCGAAGTAGGCCGGTGTGGTGGCGAACACCTTGACCTTGTCGGTGTCGACCTTGCCGGCCTTGACCAGTTTTTCCCAGACGCTGGCATTGAGTACGCCGGCGTCCACTTTGCCAGCCTGAACCCAGGCGACCGTGGCGTCGTGGGCGCCCGAGTAACCGACGCGACTGAAATAGGTTTCCGGCTTGATGCCGTCCTGCAGCATGAAGTAACGCGGCATCAGACTGCCCGACGTCGATGAGACCGAACCGAAGGCAAAGGACTTGCCCTTGAGGTCGGCCAGCGACTTGACGGCCGGGTCGGCGGTGATGAATTTGCTGGTGAACTGGGCGTCCTGCTCACGCTGGACCAGTGGAATGGCATTGCCGGTTTTCAGTCGCGCCTGCACGAAGGTGAAGCCGCCCAGCCAGGCCATGTCGATACGGTCTGTGGCCAGCGCCTCGACCACCGCCGGGTAGTCGGACACCGGCACGAACTCGACCTTCATGCCCAGTTGCTTCTCCAGATACTCGCCCAGGGGCTTGAACTTGCGCAGCAATTCGGTGGGGGCTTCATCAGGAATGGCGCTGACCTTGAGGGTATCGGCGGCCTGTGCCAGCAGGGCGGAAAAGGATAGGGACAGGCCGACGGCCAATGCCAGGGTACGTTTGAGCATGGAAGTTCTCCGGTTCAATAGCGGAAAAATGTCGATGCGCCCCGCACAAGCTGATTGCTGCACGACGCTTCGTGAGGGTAGACGAAAATGGCGCGATTATAGGGGCTCTTGCGTGCTTGACCAGCGTTGCAACAAGACCTAAGGCCAAAAGAAGACCTGTGGGAGCGGGCTTGCTCGCGAAAGCGGCGTGTCAGTCACATCGATGTTGGATGTGCCGCCGTCTTCGCGAGCAAGCCCGCTCCCACAGGTTTTGCGGTGTCCCACCATTCAGGTGATTTACATCCTTGCCAACGCCTGCGTCAGATCGGCCCGCAAGTCCTCGACATCCTCGACGCCCACCGACAACCGCACCAACCCATCGCCAATTCCCAGTTCCGCGCGGGTATCGGGCGGGATGGTGGCGTGGGTCATGATTGCCGGGTGTTCGATCAGGCTTTCCACGCCGCCCAGGCTTTCGGCCAGGGCGAAGATCTGCACGCTTTCAAGGAAGCGTTTGGTACCGGCCAGGTCACTGTTGAGGTCGAGGGCGATCATCCCGCCGAAACCGCGCATTTGCCGCTGGGCCAGTTCGTGTTGCGGGTGCGACGGCAGGCCAGGGTAGTAGACCCGTGAGACTTGTGGCTGGCGCTCCAGCCACTGCGCCAGCTCCAGTGCGTTGCTGCAATGTCGCTCCATGCGCAGCGCCAGGGTCTTCACGCCGCGCAGGGTGAGGAAGGCATCGAACGGGCCGGCGATGGCGCCGACGGCGTTTTGCAGGAAGCCCAGGCGCTCGGCCAGTTCGGCGTTCTGCCCGACCACGGCGATACCGCCGATCACGTCGGAGTGACCGTTGAGGTATTTGGTGGTCGAGTGCAGCACGATGTCGAAGCCAAGCTCCAGCGGGCGCTGGATCCACGGGCTGGCGAAGGTGTTGTCGGCCACGCAGATGATGCCGCGGGCGCGGCAGGTGCGGGCGATGGCGGAGAGGTCGGTGAGGCGCAGCAGCGGATTGCTCGGGGTCTCGACCATGACCATGCGTGTGTCGTCTTGCAGGGACGCCTCGAATGCCGCCAGGTCGGTCAGGTCGACGAAGCTGAAGCGGTGTCCGGCGCTGCGCTGGCGCACCTTGTCGAACAGGCGGAAGGTGCCGCCGTACAGGTCGTTGCCCGAAACGATGTGCGAGCCGGCGTCGAGCAGTTCGAGCACCGTGGAAATGGTCGCCAGCCCCGAGGCGAAGGCAAAGCCCCGGGTGCCGCCTTCGAGGTCGGCCACGCAGCGTTCCAGCGCCCAGCGCGTCGGGTTGTGCGAGCGCCCGTAGTCCAGGCCTTTGTGCACCCCGGGGCTCTGTTGCAGGTAGGTGGAGTTGGCGTAGATCGGCGGCATCAACGCCCCGGTCGAAGGGTCCGGCGCTTGCCCGGCGTGGATCACCCGGGTGGCGAAGCCCTGTGGCGGGGCGTTTTTATCCTGTTGACTCATGGCAGGGATCTCCGCAAATGGTTGAGCATGTCGGTTCGGGTAATCAGGCCGTGAAAGCCCGAGGCATCCTGGATGATCGCCACCAGTCCACGGCCCAGCTCGGCTTCCAGTTCAGCCAGGGTGGCATCGGGGGACAGGGTTTGCAGTTTGTCGGTCATGGCGCTGGAGACGGCCCTGCGAAAGTGCGCAACGTCTTCATGCACGCCCAGCAGGATGTCGGACTCGTCGATCACGCCGACCAGTTGCTGCCCCTTCACCAGCACCGGCAGCTGCGAGACATCCGCCAGGCGCATGCGCTGGAAAGCCGTCAGTAGCGTGTCATCCGGGCCGACGCTGATCACTCGGCCATCCTCGAAGCGCCGCGCGATCAGGTCGCGCAGGTCGCCGTAGTGCTTGCGTTGCAGCAGGCCCTGATCGTTCATCCACTGGTCGTTGTAGACCTTCGACAGGTAACGCGTACCGGTGTCGCAGACGAAGCTGACCACCCGTTTCGGCTGGGTCTGTTCGCGGCAGTAACGCAACGCCGCCGCCAGCAAGGTGCCGGTCGACGAACCGCCGAGAATCCCTTCGGCGCGCAGCAGTTGGCGGGCGTGATCAAAGCTTTCTTCGTCGCTGATCGAATAGGCGTGGCGCACGCTGGACAGGTCGGCAATCGACGGGATGAAGTCTTCGCCAATGCCTTCCACCGCCCAGGAACCGGGGGTGGGGAGGGTGCCACCGCGGCTGTATTCGGCCATCACCGAACCGACCGGGTCGGCCAGGACCATTTCCAGGTCCGGCTGTACCCGTTTGAAGAAACGGGTCAGCCCGGTGAGGGTGCCGGCCGAACCGACTCCGACGACGATGGCGTCCACATCATGCTGGGTTTGCGCCCAGATCTCCGGCGCGGTGCTGCATTCGTGGGCTAGCGGGTTGGCCGGGTTGTTGAACTGGTCGGCGAAGAACGCATCGGGAATTTCCGCCGCCAGCCGTGCGGCGACGTCCTGGTAATACTCGGGATGGCCCTTGCCGACGTCGGAGCGGGTGATGTGCACCTCGGCGCCCATGGCCTTGAGGTGCAAGACCTTCTCGGTGGACATCTTGTCCGGCACCACCAGCACCACCCGGTAACCCTTGGCGCGGCCGACCAGGGCCAGGCCGAGGCCGGTGTTGCCGGCGGTGGCTTCGACGATGGTGCCGCCGGGGCGCAGGCGGCCATCGCGTTCGGCGGTGTCGATCATCGCCAGACCGATGCGGTCCTTGATCGAGCCGCCGGGATTCTGGGATTCGAGTTTGAGAAACAGCGTACACGGGCCGGTATCGAATCGGCTGACGCGTACCAGAGGTGTATTGCCGATCAGTTCGAGCACGGCAGGGCGGGAGTTGTCAGTCATGTCGTCACTTCCTTGCGCTATTCGCACTGGGTGGACATCGACCGGCGCTGTGCCATCAGGCGTCAATCGCCGGCATTGCATCGCTAGGACCATAGGCCGGGATCAGGCCTCCCGCAACCTTGCACAGCCGACCGGTCGGCTCGACGCTTTTTCCTCGCCAGCAACCACAAAAAACATAATTTCGCTATTTCCCGGCTCCGAACAGAATGCGGCCAACACCCTGACACCGATAGCCGCAGCAGAAGAACAACAGTGATCAGAATCGAGGCGGCAGCCATGACCGACCTGAATCAAACCACCTTTCAGAAGTGCACAGCCATGACAGTTGATAAAACCGAAATTGATACGCTTGTTGTTGGCGCCGGCCAGGCCGGCGTGGCCATGAGTGAACACCTGAGCAAGCTCGGTGTGCCTCACCTCGTTGTGGAGCGCAATCGTATCGCCGAAGCCTGGCGCACCGGTCGCTGGGATTCGCTGGTCGCCAACGGCCCGGCCTGGCACGACCGCTTCCCGGGGCTGGAATTCGACGGTCTGGACCCGGATGCCTTCGCCGGGAAAGAGCAGGTGGCTGAGTACTTCGAAGCCTACGCCCGCAAGTTCAACGCGCCGATCCGTACCGGCGTGGACGTGAAGAAAGTCGAACGCAATACCGACCGTCCCGGTTTCACCGTTGAAACCTCTGATGGCGTGATCGAGGCCCGGCATGTGGTGGTCGCCACCGGTCCGTTCCAGCGTCCGGCCATTCCGCCGATTGCCCCACAAATCGCCGGCATCGCGCAGATTCACTCCGCCCAATACTACAACCCGCAGCAACTGGCCGAAGGCGCGGTGCTGGTGGTGGGCGCAGGTTCCTCGGGCGTGCAGATCGCCGATGAACTGCAACGTTCCGGCAAGCAGGTCTACCTGTCGGTGGGCGCCCACGATCGTCCGCCGCGTGCCTATCGCAACCGTGATTTCTGCTGGTGGCTGGGGGTGCTTGGCGAATGGGATGCCGAAGCCATGCAACCGGGCAAGGAACACGTGACCATCGCCGTGAGCGGTGCCCGTGGCGGCCACACCGTGGACTTCCGCCGGCTGGCTCACCAGGGCATGACCCTGGTTGGCCTGACCCAAGCGTTCAACGGCGCCGTGGTGAGTTTCGAAAACAACCTCGCTGACAACATCCAGCGCGGCGATGAAAACTATCTGGCACTGCTCGACAAGGCCGACGCCTACATCGAACGCAATGGCCTGGACTTGCCGCTGGAACCCGAAGCCCGGGCCATGCTGGCGGACCCTGATTGCGTGACCAATCCAATCCTGGAGCTGGATCTGCTCAATGCCGGTGTCACCACGATTATCTGGGCCACTGGTTACTCCACCGATTACAGCTGGCTGAAGGTCGATGCCTTCAAGGAAAACGGCAAGCCGCAGCACCAGCGCGGTGTGTCGGCCGAGCCGGGGGTGTATTTCGTGGGGTTGCCTTGGCAGTCCCGTCGTGGCTCCGCGTTTATCTGGGGCGTTTGGCACGACGCCAAGCACATCGCCGATCACATCGTTAAACAGCACACCTATCTCAACTACCGGGATGCGACCCAGCGTCAAGCCGAAGCCGCCCGTGCACCTATTCACAAAGCCAGCCTCATGGGAGTTCGTTAATGCCTACTCATACCCGCATCCGCATGTTCAACACCAAAGACACCTACCCGAACCAGACGCTGGACAACGATTTGTGCCAGGCCGTGCGCGCCGGCAACACCGTGTATGTGCGTGGTCAGGTCGGCACCGATTTCAACGGCCAACTGGTGGGCCTCGGTGATCCGCGCGCCCAGGCCGAGCAGGCCATGCGCAACGTCAAGCAACTGCTGGAAGAGGCGGGCAGCGACCTGAGCCACATCGTCAAGACCACCACCTACCTGATCGACCCGCGCTATCGCGAGCCGGTGTACCAGGAGGTTGGCAAGTGGCTCAAGGGCGTGTTCCCGATTTCCACCGGCCTTGTGGTCAGCGCCCTCGGCCAGCCGCAGTGGCTGATGGAAATTGATGTGATCGCTGTCATCCCTGAATAAGGAATTCGCCATGACTTTTTCCATCGTGGGTCGCTGCGCCGAGACCGGCCAGTTGGGCATTGCCATCAGCTCTTCGAGCATTGCCGTCGGCGCGCGCTGCCCGTGGCTGCGGGCCGGTGTCGGCGCGGTGTCGAGCCAGAACATCACGCTGCCGGCCCTCGGCCCGCAGATCCTCGATGAACTGGCCAACGGCTCGGCGCCGCCCCAGGCGCTGGACCACTCATTGACCCGCAACGGCTACAGCCAATATCGCCAGGTGGCGGTGGTCGATGCCCACGGGCGCACGGCGGTGTTCAGTGGCAACCATGCCTTGGGCATCAATAACGCTGTGGCCGGTGACCAATGTGTGGCGGCCGGTAACCTGCTGGCCAACAGTGGGGTGATCGAGGCAATGGTCGCGGCGTTCGAAAACAGCGAAGGCTGCCTCGCCACCCGGCTGATGAGCGCCTTGCAGGCCGGGCAGGACGCTGGCGGCGAAGCCGGCGCGGTGCACTCGGCAGCGCTGTCGGTGGTCGGTGACCTGACCTGGCCGATTGTCGACCTGCGGGTGGACTGGGCCGAGGAAAACCCGATTGGCGAGCTGGGCAAACTGTGGACGGCCTACGAGCCGCAATTGCAGGACTACCTGACCCGCGCCCTCAATCCGACCCTGGCCCCCGCGTATGGAGTGCCCGGCGATGAGTGAGTTGCGCAGCCGCCCCATGCTCGCGCGATTGATCGGGTTCGCCACGGTCAGCCGCGATTCGAACCTGGAGCTGATCGAGTTCGTACGTGACTACCTGCACGGCCTCGGCGTGGATTGCGAACTGATCTACAACGCCGAGCGGACCAAGGCCAATCTGTTGGCCACGGTCGGCCCGAGCGTGGCCGGCGGCATCGTGCTGTCCGGACATACCGATGTGGTGCCGGTGGACGGCCAGGCCTGGACGGTCGAACCGTTCTGCCTGAGCGAGGCGCACGGCAAGCTTTACGGTCGCGGCAGCGCGGACATGAAAGGCTATCTGGCCTCGGTGCTGGCCGCTGTGCCGATGTTTCTCTCCAGCCCTTTAAAGCGCCCGGTGCATTTGGCGTTTTCCTATGACGAAGAGGTCGGTTGCCTCGGCGTGCGCGGTTTGCTGGAGGTGTTGCCCCAACGCATCCCGGCACCGGCGCTGTGTTTGATCGGCGAGCCGACCGAACTCAAGCCGGTGCTCGGCCACAAGGGCAAACTGGCGATGCGGTGTCACGTGCGCGGCGCCGCCTGTCATTCGGCTTACGCGCCATATGGGGTCAATGCCATCGAGCAGGCCGCGCGCCTGATCGGTCGGCTGGGAGACATCGGCGCCACCCTGGCCCGGCCGCCATTGCACGACAAGCGCTTCGATCCTGCGTTCTCGACCGTGCAGGTCGGGGTGATCCAGGGCGGTACGGCGCTGAACATCGTTCCAGCGGACTGCCGTTTCGATTTCGAGATCCGCGCCTTGCCGGACTTCGCCCCACAAGTGGTCGTCGATGAGCTGCAGGACTACGCCGAGCAGACGTTGCTGCCGGCCATGCAGGCCGTGGACACCGATACCGGTATCCGCTTTGAAAAAATCTCGGCCTATCCCGGCCTGGCGACACCCGCCGACAGCGCAGCGGCCCGGCTGATTGCCCAGCTTTGCGGCAGCGACGAGTTCAGCACCGTGGCCTTTGGCACCGAAGGCGGGCTGTTCGATCAGGCCGGCATTGCGTCGGTGGTCTGTGGTCCCGGCAGCATGGACCAGGGGCACAAGCCCGATGAATTTGTCAGCGTTGATCAGATGGCGGCCTGTGACCGCCTGATGGATCGCCTGGCGGCTTACTTGAGTGAATCCGAACACCCATAACAACAACGGGCCGATAAGCCCCGAGGAAGCGATCCATGTCCAGATCCTTGCGTTGCAGTGTTCCGTTTGCCCTGGCGTTGTTGAGTGCCAGTGTGTGGGCGGCCCCCCAGGACCTCACCGTGATTTCCTTCGGTGGTGCTACCAAACAGGCCCAGGATAAGGCCTACTTCCAGCCCTTCAACGCCAGCGGCGCGGGCAATATCATCGCCGGGGAGTACAACGGCGAGCTGTCGAAGATCAAGGCCATGGTTTCCGCCGGTCACACCAGCTGGGACGTGGTGGAAGTCGAAAGCCCCGAACTGTTGCGTGGCTGCGAAGAGGGCCTGTTCGAGAAGCTCGATGCGGGACGCTTCGGTGATTCGGCGAACTTCGTGCCGGGTGCGCTGACCGAGTGCGGTGTCGCAACCTATGTCTGGTCGATGGTCATGGCCTACGACCAGAGCAAGCAGGCCAAGGCGCCGCAGTCCTGGGCCGACTTCTGGAACGTCGCCGACTTCCCGGGCAAGCGCGGCCTGCGCAAGAGCGCCAAGTACACCCTGGAAATCGCGTTGCTCGCCGACGGCGTCAAGGCGGACGACGTGTACAAGGTCTTGAAAACCCCGCAAGGCGTGACGCAGGCTTTTGCCAAGCTCGACCAGATCAAGCCGAACATCCAGTGGTGGGAGGCGGGCGCGCAGCCGGCGCAATGGCTGGTGGCCGGCGACGTGGTGATGAGCGCGGCCTACAACGGCCGGATCGCTTCGGCGCAGAAGGAAGGGATGAAACTGAGCATCGTCTGGCCGCAGAGCCTGTACGACCCGGAATACTGGGCGGTGGTCAAAGGCACGCCGAACAAGGCATTGGCGGAAAACTTCATCGCCTTTGCCAGCCAGCCGCAGACGCAAAAAGTCTTCTCGGAAACCATCCCCTACGGGCCGGTGCATCGCCAGACCCTGCCATTGCTGCCCAAGGATGTGCAGGACCAACTGCCGACCGCCGAGGCCAACCTGGCCGGCGCGCGGGCCGTGGACGCGGAGTTCTGGGTTGACCATGGCGAGGAGCTTGAGCAGCGCTTCAATGCCTGGGCTGCGCGCTAACACAGGCACCACATAACCCCTGTGGGAGCGGGCTTGCTCGCGAAAGCGGTATGTCAGTCACATCGATGTTGGATGTGCCACCGTCTTCGCGAGCAAGCCCGCTCCCACAAAAGCTTGACGCACACAGAGCCCTGTAGGAGCGAGCCTGCTCGCGATGAGGCCATCAGATCCAACATCTTCGTTGACTGATACACCGCCATCGCGAGCAGGCTCACTCCCACAAAAGCGTGGCGCACACGGGACCCTGTGGGAGCGAGCTTGCTCGCGATGAGGCCATCAGCTTCAACATCGTCGTTGACTGATTCACCGCCATCGCGAGCAAGCTCGCTCCCACAGGGATTTCGTCGTTCAGTTGTCATGGTGTTCTGATCAATATTTTATTTTTATTGGTTTTTTCTGCCGACTATTCCGGAAAAGCGCGCAATCTTTTTTAAGGTTTAAAGGCACAAATTAACTAATTTTCCTCCCCACGCTCTTTGTCCATGATCGCCTCCAACAAGAAATGCGCAGGTATGCCCGCGCACACCGAAGTACGAACACGTACTCATCCTTGCCTTGGAGTTCGTCATGTCCACCACCGCTTCATCCGCCCCGCTCATCGAGAAACACACGATCGGGTACGTCCCCCCTGAGGATCGCCACGGAAAGGTCAAAGATCTGTTCACCCTGTGGTTCGGCGGCAATATCGCGCCGTTGCCCATCGTTACCGGCGCGCTTGGCGTGCAGTTGTTTCACCTGAACCTGGTCTGGGGCATCGTCGCGATCATCGTCGGCCACCTGGTCGGCGGTGTGCTGATGGCGCTGCACTCGGCGCAAGGCCCGCAGATGGGCATTCCGCAGATGATCCAGAGTCGCGCTCAGTTCGGTTCGCTGGGCGCGTTGCTGGTGGTGGTGATTGCCGGCGTGATGTACATCGGTTTCTTCGCTTCCAACATCGTCCTGGCCGGCAAGTCGCTGCATGGCGTGGTCGAGAGCGTGCCGGTGTCGGTGGGCATCGTCCTCGGCGGCCTTGGATCGGGGATCATCGGCATCATTGGCTACCGCTTCATCCACGTACTCAATCGCATCGGCACCTGGGTGCTGGGCCTCGGCATCGTGCTCGGCTTCGGCTACATCCTGACCCACGTGCAGACCGATGACTTCCTGACCCGTGGCAGTTTCAACATCTCCGGCTGGCTGGCCACGGTATCGCTGGCGGCGCTGTGGCAGATCGCATTCGCGCCCTACGTGTCCGACTACTCGCGCTACCTGCCCAAAGACGTGAAGGTCAGTTCGACGTTCTGGGCGACCTACCTCGGCTCCTCGCTGGGTTCAATCCTGTCCTTCGTGTTCGGCGCCGTCGCCGTGCTGGCAACGCCGGTGGGCATGGACACCATGGACGCGGTGAAACTCGCCACCGGCGCCATCGGCCCGCTGATGCTGGTGCTGTTCCTGCTCAGCGTGATCAGCCACAACGCCCTGAATCTGTATGGCGCCGTGCTGTCGGTGATCACCTTGCTGCAAACCTTCGCCCACCGCTGGATTCCGACTGCTTCGAGCCGGGCGGTACTGTCGCTGATCATCCTGGCCGGTTGCTGCGTGGCGGCCATCGGCGCCTCGGCGGATTTCATCGGGCATTTCGTCGACCTGGTACTGGCGTTGCTGGTGGTGCTGGTGCCGTGGACCGCGATCAACCTCATCGACTTCTACGCGATCCACAAGGGCGAGTACGACATCGCCTCGATCTTCCGCATCGACGGCGGCATCTATGGCCGCTTCAACCCGCAGGCGTTGTTGGCCTACGCCATCGGCATCGTGGTGCAGATCCCGTTCATGAACACGCCGATCTACACCGGCCCCGTGGCCGTGCACATTGATGGTGCGGATTTATCGTGGTTGGTCGGGCTGGTGGTCACCACACCGCTGTACTACTGGCTGGCGAACCGTGATACGGCTTACCGTCGGCGCCAGAACATGGCCGGGTTGATGCCGACCAACAGTTGATCGGGCCTGTGGCACAGGCGTACCGGGTTGAAATGATTGTGTAATTCGGGATGGTCGTTTGCCGGGCGTATGGCTATGCTCAGCAAGTTTGCCAAACGCCAATGATAACAATCACAGTGAAACCATGAGCCAATCAGACACGCGTGCGACTGTTCTAGCGCTGTATCCAGAAGACTCCCGCGAGGCGGCGGCATTGCTCAAGCAGGCAGTGCCGCTGATGGTTCGTCACAACATTCCGCCCAACCCGGTGCACTACGCGCTCTGGTACACCTACAGCAAGGGCCAGGAGCCGGAGCTCAATCGGCACCTGGACCGGGTGGTCAACGACTTCGACTACTTCCCGCCGGAGTCGGCCGCCAAGCTGTTTCGCGAGTACATCATCCGCGATGAACTGGCAGACGCTCGCTCCGGGCAGCAGGACGCGATCAATCTGGTCGACGACATGGAGCGCGATGTATCGCGCAGCGTGAAGGGTAACCAGGATTTCCAGGCCAGCCTCGGCCAATACCTGCAGATGCTCGAAGAGCCAGCCAGCGAGCGCTTGCCGAGCATCCTGACCCAACTGCAACAGAGCACCCGGCTGATGCAGGGGCAGCAGGAACACTTCCTCGCCCAGTTGCAATCGGCACAGCATGAAATCAAAAGCCTGCGTGACAAGCTGGAGCGCGCCCAACTGGCCGCGACCCTCGATGGCCTGACCGAATTGCTCAACCGCACCACCTTCAACCGCCAGCTTGAACAGGCCTTGAGCAACGTGGCGACGGGCGTGGCGCTGGTCATGCTGGATATCGACCACTTCAAGCAATTCAACGACCAGTACGGCCACCCCTTGGGCGACCGCGTACTTCAGCATGTCGCCCGGGTGCTGCGTGATTCGCTCCCTGGCGAAGCGTTCGCGGCACGTTATGGCGGCGAGGAGTTTTGCGTGGTGCTCAAGGATTGTCCGGACCTGGCCGCCGCGGGCGCTTTTGCCGAGCGCCTGCGTTTGAAAATCCAGTCGCTGCGGGTCAAGGCCCGGGGCACCGACACGGTGCTGGACACCATCACCGCCTCGTTCGGCGTGGCCCATGCACAACCCGGCGATACACCGGAAAGCCTGGTGACCCGCGCAGACGACGCGCTGTACCAGGCCAAGCGCAACGGGCGCAATCAGGTCTGTCAGCAGCCTGCCGTAGCGGTCGGGTCGTAGATTTCAGTTTCACGGGGGGCAAGGTCGCTGGCGAAAGTTTACGCTGCTTCTTGGGCATGGGTTAGCGACATACCCATCAGGGTGCAGAACAGCACATCCCGGTGACACGCCACTCAACTCAGAGCCAGTACTCCCAAAGGCGCGCCATCTGCTCCTTGGCTTTCACACCGAGCGAGCGGCTCTGCCACTTTTCCATCTTGATTTCGTTCGACTTGGCCAGATCGGCCAGGAATGCCGCCTGCATTTTTTTGCCAAACCCGGCGCCCAGCACAACAACGTTGACTTCATCGTTATGCAGGAAGCTACGCCAGTCGAGGTTGGTGGAGCCGACAGTCGACCACACGCCATCGATTACTGCTGTCTTGACGTGGAGTAGCGCGTCTTTGCGTTCGTAAAGCTTGACGTTGGCTTTCAGCAGCTCGCTGTAGTAGGCGCGTCCAGCATGGAACACCAGCCACGAATCGGTGCTGCTGGGCAGCACCAGCTTGACGTCGACGCCACGTGCTGCAGCCTCCTTGAGTGCCGCCAGCAACTGCGGGTCGGGAATAAAGTAGGCGTTAGTCAGCCATATCTCGGATTGCGCGCTACGCAGTGCCGAAATCAGCGTGGCATAGATCAGGCTGAACGGCTCATTTGGCGAGCTTCCGATGGCCCGCACCACCTCGGTGCCTTTGCGCTCGGGCGGCGGAAAGTAGTGGCGAGCCGCGAGTGGTTCGCCTTTCTGGGTAGCCCAGGTTCCGATGAACAGCTTCTGGAGTTCCGCAACCACAGGCCCCTCGATGCGCAAGTCGGTATCGCGCCAGGGCAAATCACCATTTGGGCGAGTCTTCGAGTAAGAATTGAACGAGCTCCCCGAATAGACGCTGCTGATGTTGATCCCGCCGAGAAAGGCAATACGGCCGTCCACTATCAGCAGCTTTCGGTGGTCGCGCTGGTTCACGTCCCAGCCCGCTTTGGCCGTCACCGGATTGACTGGGTTGTACTCCAGCACCTTGACGCCCGCGTCGGTCAATTGAGAGAAAAACGCTGATGATGTTTTAAGGGTTCCGACGCTGTCACGGATCAGATTGACCTGTACGCCTTGCCGTTGCCGAGCGATCAGCGCGGTGGCGAAGCGCTGGCCGACTTCATCATCGTCGAGGATGTAGGTCTCCATGTTGATGTGGTCGCGCGCTGCTTCCACGGCTTTGATCATCGACTGGTAGGTGGTGGGGCCGTCCTGCAGCAAGTCGACCTTGTTTCCTTCCGTCAGCGGGCTGCCGACGATGGACTCTTCGATTGCGAGGTGCACGTCGAAGATGTCGGTCTCTGCGCCGGTGGACTCGAGTCGATCGAGAATGGCCTTGCTGCGCTCGGCTGACAGAGGCCCGTGTACCCCGTCGAGCTGCACTGGCGCAGAGGGCGCGCGAGCCATATCGGGCACTATCCTGGGCAATGTACTGCAGGAAACCACAAATGCCAGGAGCACAGCCATGCACAGAGCCAGAGGAACACACACACCCTTACATGTGGCAAAAAGATTCATCAGGCCCCCTCTTTGTGAGGACGGTGATAGCGAGTGGCGATGCCGTCACTTGCTTTGACTACTGCGCAAGGGCAGGGTTCGTCGTCAGAGAGTGCTTTTGGCCGATTGTTGCTTTTCGGGACTGGGTCGATTGCTGCTCGTCACGACAGGCAGCAATAGGCATTAGCGGTCATTGCTCGCCTTATAGAAACTGCGCAATATTCGCCATCGCACGCGTTACGTAAATGTCCTTCTCCCCCACTGGGGCAACGTAATGAAGCGCACTGCGTGCGGCCTCCTCACCTGCAAGACGCGAGATGAACCAGGCGGCCAGATACGGCGACGACAAGCACCCGCCAGCGGTTGCGACATTGCCCTTGGCCACGAACGGTTGATTGAGCACCGCCACGCCGGCCTCCTCAACCCATGGTTTGGTGATCAGATCCGTGCAGGCCGGAACGTCGTCCAGCAGGCCCAGCTTTGCAAGTATGAGTGTGCCCGAGCATTGGGCGCCCAGGAGTTGGCGCGCAGGATCGAGCTTCAGACGAGCCATCAGCGCGGCATTCGCGACGACGTCCCGGGTCATTCTCCCACTACCCACCAGCACCGCATCCGCACCGCATGCGTCCTCCAACGACATCTGCGCCTCGATCATCAGGCCGTTCATCGACTGCATCCTGTCCGTGGGACCGGCGATAGACACTCGCCAACCAGATTGTTGAACTCGGTTGAGGATGCCGAACGAGATAAGCGAATCGAGTTCGTTGAAACCTTCGAAGGTAAGGATGGCGATGTGCATTGTGAGCCTCGTGCCAGAGAAATCTTGTGGCCCATCGTAAAATCGAATAATCAATACATTCAAAAAATTGTCATGGATACACTCTGACTCACTACCGCAATATGGCAGTAACAATCTGCATCACCGACTACCAATAAAGATCTACGCTCTGTACTGATTACGAAGGTGGGCACAGGCGAATCTGATGGCATTCATCAACACCTACATAAAAGAAATTCTCGGCCTTGAGGTCGTTCTGTTCCATGCACGTAGTCGCCTGGAAGCAGAGACAGACAGTGAGGCGTTACACGATTTAAGGATCGCCGTTAGACGAATCCGAAGTCTGCTTGCACCATTGCGCTCATTGAAGGAAGTAGCCGCCCTGCGCGAGGCCGCTGCCGAGGTGGGTCGGATGACAACACCGGCGCGGGATCTGGAGGTCATGGTCAGCGAACTTGAGTATCGCGGCATGCCTGAAGCCGCCGCCACCAGACGCTCTCGTTTAAAGACAGATTGTCGAAAGATACTCACCGACCCTACGTTGAATGGACTGTTCGCAGCCTTGGATCAATGGCCCTCCGCATTCAGAAAATCCGGGGTTGGCAGCGATTCGAAGATCATGCAAAAGGTCATCGTCAAGGCGCTGACCAGGCACATCGATAAGCTCCATCGCGCTTTGGACGACGCGCAGTTTGATCGGCACGAATTACGAATCCTGGTTAAGCGAGCTCGGTACCTCACTGACGCGTTTCCAGAATTGTCCCCTCTATCGAAGAAGGCGGCGAAATCCTTGAAGGCGGTGCAATCCGCCTTGGGATCCTGGCATGACCATTTCCAATGGTGTCTCAAGGTAAAACTTGAACCTGACCTTGAGCCGCTAAAGCATCTGTGGGTAGAGGCTTCCATCGACGAGCTTCACCAAGCTGAAGATGAAATGAAAGACCTAAAATTGCTTCTTCCGAAAATCTCCGACAAAAAAGCCATCACTAAAACCGCCAAGAAAACAGGAGGTCAGGCGAAGTAGGAGTTAACGGTTTCGCGCTTCCATAGTAATGGCATTTCGATTTCATTTTTATTTTCAGCGCAGTGGATTGACAGGGCGCCAAGCTGAAAAGGAGCCAAGACCCTCAACGAAAGCATTGCTCTAGAGCCTTCGTTTCATTTTGACACACATTGAAAGTGCGGTACTCTCCGCCGCACTAAACGCATAAAGGACTCTGCAGATGAATGTCAAAATTGAAACAGATGAACAAGGGAACGGATGCAAGGTCTGGCTTGACGACACCTCTGTATCGTTTAAGAACCTGGAAGATGCTCAAACATATGTCTCTCAGCTGCAGGAGCGGATTGAAGCTGCATCCAGCTCATTTGCTTCAGCGGCTAATCACCCTAACAAAGCTTAGTTATTGTTCAGCAGCGCGTGCCACTCAGCGCAGGTGCTTATTGTCGAAGCAGTACCTGCTCCATGCCGCGTTCAATGAGTTGGCAAGGCGGCTAAACAGCCGCCCTCGGAAAACACTGAACTATGAAACGCCCGCTGAACGATTTAGCCAATCTGTTGCATCGACCGGTTGAATCCACAGCCAGGAGCAGACATTCATGATGGCCGGGATCAATTGCTGCATCAGACGTTGATCGAGGTGGAATTCACACCTCTTACCCTGCGAGCAAACAAGACCGCCAGTGCGATCTTGCCAGTTCCTTACATCTCCACCTGTGTGCCCAGTTCTATCACCCGATTCAACGGCAACTTGAAGTACTTAAGGTTGCTGTTGGCGTTCTTGAGTAAAAAGGCGAAAAGGCTTTCTCGCCAACGGGCCATACCGATGCGCTTGGTCGGGATCACCGTTTCCCGGCTCAGGAAATAGGTGGTGCGCATCGGGCTGAAGTCCAGCTCGGCCAAGTGACAGAGACTCAACGCCAAGGGGACATCGGGCTCTTCGATAAAGCCAAAGTGCAGACTGACCCGGAAGAACCCTTCGCCATACGCTTCAACCTCAAACCGTCTATCAGCACTCACACGAGGGCTGTCTTCAGACACCACCGTAAGCAATACCACTTGCTCATGCAAAACCTGGTTATGCAGCAGGTTGTGCAGCAGCGCATGCGGAACGGCATCGGACCTGGCTGTCAGAAATACCGCCGTACCCTGTACCCGATGAGGGGGCTGCGTGCGGATGCTACCGATAAACAGTGGTAGCGGCAGCGCGGTTTCGTCCAGCCGTTCAACTATGATCTTGCGGCCACGTTTCCAGGTGGTCATCAAAATGAACAGGCCAATGCCAGCAATCACCGGGAACGCACCGCCCTGGAAGATCTTCGGAGCATTGGCCGCGAAGTACAGGCTGTCTACCAGCAGAAAACCGAGCAGCATCGGAACGGCCAGCCAGCGCGGGGTTTTCCATAGCAGCAGGACGACGGCCGAGGACAGGATGGTGGTGATCAGCATGGTGCCCGTTACAGCGACCCCATAAGCGGCGGCCAAAGCACTGGACGACTCGAAACCAAGTACCAGCAGCACAACACCGACCATCAACGCCCAGTTAACGGTACCGATGTAAATCTGTCCCTGCTCCTGGCTGGAGGTATGCTGGATAAACATGCGAGGGACATACCCAAGCTGGATGGCCTGGTGTGTCAGGGAAAATGCGCCGGAGATCACGGCTTGAGAAGCGATGATGGTCGCCAGTGTAGAGAGTGCGACCATCGGCAGCAGTGCCCAGCCCGGCGCGAGCAAATAAAATGGATTGCGCACCGCCTCAGGGTTTTCCAGGATCAAGGCACCTTGGCCAAAATAATTGAGTACCAGTCCTGGCAATACCAAAATGAACCAGGCGCGGGCAATGGGTTTGCGACCGAAGTGCCCCATGTCTGCATACAGTGCTTCGGCGCCCGTCAGCGCGAGTACCACTGCACCAAGAATGGCCACACCGATTCCCGGATGAGCGATGAAAAAATGCGCTCCCCAGTATGGATTGAGCGCTTGCAGCACTTCCGGCCGCTGTAAAATGCCATAGACCCCCAGCGCACCCAGCACGACAAACCACAGCACCATCACAGGTCCGAACAGAATGCCGATGCGAGCCGTGCCGTGTTTCTGTATCAAGAACAGCGCCACCAGCACGATCACTGACAAAGGCACGACCCAGTGTTCAATTCCGTCAAACGCCAGCTGTAGCCCTTCAACCGCAGAGAGCACCGAAATAGCCGGGGTGATCATGCTGTCCCCGTAAAAAAGTGCCGCACCAAACAGGCCAAGCAGAACGAGTATTTTACTCATGCGCGGATAAGGGGCGGCTGCGCGGCGAGCCAAAGCCGTCAACGCCATGATGCCGCCTTCACCCTGGTTGTCGGCACGCAGGATGAACAGCACATATTTGATCGAGACGACCCAAATCAGTGACCAGAAGACCAACGACAGAATACCCAGCACGCCGTCGTGGTTGGCCTGAACTCCGTAGTGGCCAGAAAATACTTCTTTCAGCGTGTAGAGGGGGCTGGTGCCAATGTCCCCGTAAACCACTCCGACCGCGGCGACGAGCAAGCCCACTCCTGACGCTTTGGATTGCGAGTTTTCATGTGCTCCGATTGCTGTTTCACTCAAGGGTCGCTTCTCTCGAATTACGGGGAGGAAATGCATGCCATCCTTGGGCAAAACGATGTGCCTGGGCCACTGAAGCCTCAAGGCGCATGGACGATCTAAAAAGTCGCGGCCAGTATCTTTGAGGGCGCAAACAGCAGTCGTAAAGAAAGCGTAAAAAATTTACGGCAGATATTCGAAACATCAGATCCAGTGGCTTGGGCCTGTCCCGCCCCGGCCCGACGCGTCGTGCGAGCAATCAGACCTGCGCCTGGCCTGGGAACGTCGGCAGCCCGTACGTCAACGCAAGTTCCAAGGCCGGTTACAAGGGGTATAACTATCAGAACAAAAGGCGGGTCACCCAGAATAGGTCCTCCAAAGGCAGCGCCCGATCCGGGCGCCCCAGGCCTGATCGGCGCCTGCGGTGCGGAGCGATGTGATGAGTTCCAGAGCATGGCGATGGGCTCGCAAGAGCTTTCTTGGCTGCATCGAGCTGGCCGTGCTGGTCACTCCACTGTGCGCCAGCGCCATGTTCAAGTGCCAAGCCAGGGACGGAGCGATCAGCTACACCAGCCAAGCCATCGCCAGCGCCCGCTGCACTCACTTCACTGGCATGGCGGGCGCCGGTGTCGGCGCCAAGGCAATGGCGCTGCCACGGGTTGTGCGGGACGACACCCCAGGCGCGGTGCGGATCCGGGTGTGGACTTTCATCCACAAGGGTAATCGTCAATATGTGAGCCGGCGCCCCGTCGGGATCTCCGCACGGGTCGATGTCCTTGAGCTCTATTACATCAAGGGCTGCTATCTGTGCATGGCGCCGAAGGATTTCAAGGTCGCCTCACTGCGCCTGGACACCCATTCCTATCGACGGGAGATCGAAGCCGCTTCGGGTCATTATGGTGTCGACAGGGCGCTGGTCCGCGCAGTGATACATGCCGAATCGGCGTTTCGCCCCAACGTCATTTCCGAAGCCGGCGCCCAGGGGCTGATGCAGTTGATGCCCGCCACCGCCGAACGCTTCGCCGTGGACGATCCGTTCGATGCACGACAGAACATTCGTGGCGGCGTGCGCTACCTGGCCTGGCTGCTCAAGCGCTTCAACGGCAACCAGATGCTGGCGTTGGCAGGTTACAACGCCGGCGAAGCGTCCGTGGTCCAGTACAACGGGGTGCCTCCCTACGCCGAGACGCAATCCTACGTCACCCTCGTGCAGTCCTTGACCGAACGCTATCGCAACCATAGCGGCCGTCCGTGAGGGGCAGAAACCGGCCAGGAGCGGACCTCGAACACATCACCTGATCGGCTGTTTTTTAGGACGAAGCGGTCACCCGTGTTCCGCTGCCAACAATGACCTGAACTGCGAAATGATCTCTGAAGATAACCCGGCAGCTTCGAACACTGCGCAGGTAAAGCTAACGGGTGCAGGACCTGGAGCAGTTATGATGCGGTCGGCAACCACGGCTACTTGACTGCTTCGATAAAGCGTGGCCCCGTCATAACCTGCGGCATTCTGTTGTAAAAAGTCAGCGCTGTTCGAAGTATGAGGAACCGTGTCTAGAAGCCCGGCCCTCGCAAGTGCCAGCGTCCCCCCACAGATACCGGCAATTGTCGCTCCACTTGAACGACTAGCATGAAGAAAGTCCCGAATATCCGGTGCATCCGCACGCTCCCAGATCATTCCGCCGATGACGACAACAACGTCCGGCTTCCAGTCCAGGCATTGTTGCAAGCTGCTATCCACAGTTACAGCCAATCCGCCCTGCGAGCGGAACTGCCCCGTAGTAGAGGTGAAAAACCTGACGTCGATCCCGTAAAACGGGGATGCGGTTCCTGCAATGAAAGCGTATTCCCAGTCCGCAAAACCGGGTGTCAGTATCAAGCCCAAGCGTGCCATCAGTCAGAGTCCTCCATGAAAACGAACAACATAAAGCGACAACAAACAGATCTCAACGTCCGCTCAGGTCTATTGTGTTGAAAAAAATCCCAACGCCATCCTGACTGTTACTGGACGTGAGAAAAAATCAATGAAGTTGCCGTTGCCTCTGTAGTTCCCTCTTCAACCAGGTGCTTGCCGGTTCTACGCCTTCTGAGCATCGCACCTCATAGACGCGGTCACTCATACTGCTTTTAGTGGCAGCAAGATCGATGAAGTCTTCTGCGCTGTTCACCATGTTCTTGCCTTCGAGATAATTCAGTTTCTTCTCCAGATGCGCCCGAGCGCGGGGACCTGGGTATTCGCTCCCGTTGCGCACAAACTGACACTCACTGTGTTCGACAAAGTCCAGCAAGCCCTTTATCTCTTGAGTGGCTTGAGGTGTGGCTTGAACCTGCCCATTAGTGACGATTGCGATAAGGCTAATACCCGCTGCCATCATCAATTGGCTGATGGGCCGCGCCGTGCCCTCCATCCACATCCGCATGATTGACCCTCGTCCTGAAAGTGAAATGAATGGAGCTACCTCCAACAGATACCATAGAGGACAACCACTAACTTGCCTCTGGCCGCTTGATACAGGGAAATGGGATGACTGGAAAAACGGTGGGCAAGTCTGTGCAATCACCCAGCCGGTGGAACTGCAAACCATTCTGGCAATCGAAACCTTAAAGGGCGAGGCGGGCGTAGTATGGGTTACGCATTCGCATTGAACGCCCTGTAGGGCTGTAAAGCCGGGAGGGTTGCGTGGAAAGGGACGCGATGTTCAGGTTCCTTGCGGGCTACCTGTTGATGTGTGCCCTGCTGGCATGGGGGGTAATTCAGGCGTCGCACTGGATTGCTTCTCGCCTGCTGCTGTATTGGATTATTTAGCGCCGACCCTCGCTGCTCCGCTCCTCCTTGTCGATTCTTCCAGTACCACAATGGTGCGATCCACTGTCTGGCCTTCTCCCTCTGACCCTCAGCCTGCTCGATCAGCCGCTGCAATCACGCGATCAGGCCGGTTCGCTGAACCGGCAACTGGCCCCATTCAAGGATTGAGCCAGTTGCCGGTGCTGCCAGGTTAGTGGAACGGAAAGATGTAATTCATCCATGCCGCCATGCGCAGAAGGATTTTGCGCATCATCGCGATGTGGTGGAAATGCTGGCTGTACAACGCCGCCTGGCCGTAGGCGCCGCCGGGCATCTGGTCGGCGTACTGGGCATAGTCGGGATCGGTGATCTCAATGATCACCGGAACCCGGCCGGCCGGTGGTGAACCGGTGAAGCTGATCAGTGTGCCTGACGGTTGGATCTGGCCTTCGGCGATGACCGAAACGACGGTCTTGACCTTGCCTTCGAAAACCTTGCCTGGAATGCCGTCGAAAGCGACCTCGGCCTCGTCGCCCTCGGTCAGGCGCAACAGGCTGTTCTGGCGCATCCACGCGGAGAAGTAATGCCCTTCGGCGGGAATGAAGACCATCGAAGGGCGCAGCGGCAACTTGGTCGCCATCATGCCCGGACGCAGTGAAACATGGGTGACGAAGCCTTTGCTCGGCGCACGGACGGTGGTGTTGTCGAGTTCGTACTGCGCGTTGTCCAGTTGTGCCTTCAGGTCGTCACTGCGAGCGACCACCATATCCAGTTCCCGTTGGGTACTGAAGTTACGCTTGATCAACTCGGTGATCCGGGCGCGATCGGCCTGGGCGGCAATCAGCTGTGCCTTGAGGGATTTCACCCGGTATTCGAAAGGTGCAGGGTCGATGCGAAACAGCACATCGCCTTTTTCCAGGGGCTGGTTGGTCTTCACCGATACATCGATCACCTGGCCGCTGACCACGGGTATCACCGGAACCGATACGAAATAGGAACGCGCCACCTCGGAGTAGGGGTGGTTGTAGTTCATCGTGAAAATCAGCGTGCCGATAATCACGATCCCGCCCAGCACCGCCGTGGGCACCGTCCATTTGTTCAGGGGGATGCGGAAGATCTTGAAGATGGCTACGCAGAGAGCGGCATACGTCAGAATGAGTAAGAGATCCATGGCTCAAATGCCCTCGCCGAGATTGTCCGTTGGCACACGGTTCTGTGCCGTACCCATCGCTGACTCCAGGCGCTCGATCCGGCCTTGCAGCTCGGCGACCTGTTGTTCGAGGTGAACCACATGACTTTTGGGTGAATGTCCGTCACTGAAACCCCAGCCCCGGTCCTCCCGATAGGCCATCGCCCAGATCCACAGGAACGGCCAGAGTGCGTGCAAGGTGAAGAGGCTGACCCAGCCGGTGGCGTGGATCGCATCCTGGTGAGGGTGGTTGCGGTGGACGGCAATTTCATAGGGGATGTCGTGGAGCAGGATGATCCCGTAGAACAAGAAGAGTCCTACAAATATCAGTACGCCCAGGGCGAAGTATTCAAGCATGAACCAGTCCTCTTGAAGCAGATAGCGTGTGCGCCTGAGTGTAGCCGTTCAATCTACACTTGACGGGGATGCGGATATCCAGCCGGAACAACCGGTGCCTGGCCGAAGCGTCGACCGATATCGTGCAAGCACACTCCGACGAGGTGAGTTCATGCCAACCAATGCTCAATTCGAGAGGGCGCCTGTACTTGACCCTGTCGAGCGCATTACCGAGGTGATCTTCGGCCTGCTGATGGCCATGACGTTCACCGGCACCATCAGCGTGGCCACGGCAGACCAGGCCGCCGAACGCACGATGATGATTGCCGCGCTCGGCTGCAATCTCGCCTGGGGACTGGCCGATGCGGTCATGTACCTGTTGCGCGCACTGGTCGAGCGCACGCGCAGGATCAAGCTGTACATGGCCTTGCGTAATGGCACGGACGCCGCGGTCGGTCAGGCGCTCGTTGCGCAAGTGTTGCCGTTGCAGTTCGCGACGGCGGCCGGCAGTGAGGGCCTGGAGTTGTTGCGCCGTCGGCTGCTCGAGCAGCCCCCCTTGCCGATCAGGGCCGGCCTCGGCTGGAGCGACTTCAGGGGCGCCCTCGGTGTTTTCCTGTTGGTCGTGTGCTCGACATTTCCGTTGGTGGTGCCGTTCATACTGCTCGATCAGACGGCGCTCGCCATCCGCCTGTCCAACCTGATCGGACTCGTGGTGCTGTTCATCGCAGGCTGGCTGCTCGCCAGATACGCTGGCGCCACGCAATGGCAGGGTGGGGTGATCATGGCCGCCACGGGGGGCGTGTTGATCCTTGCAATCATTGCGCTGGGTGGATAAAAACCGGGCATCATTCAACACACTAAAGACTCGTTCTCATTTACAATTGCCCTTCCATTTACGTCGGGCAGCCTGGCATGGATGTTTTCGCCGCAATCCATCTTCATTTATCCCAGTGGGTGATCGAGCCGGTCACCCGGCAGTTCCTGGGCATTTTCGACTTCAACGGCAGACTCGGTCTAGCCTTTCTCTGCATGTCTTACAGCGTCGCCTATTGCCTGTTCCGCTACCGCAAATCCCGGGGCTTGACCGACGCGCGCTCATTCGGGCAGTTCATCGGCGGCTGCCGGGTGTACCTGCATCGCTCGGCGCTGCTCGACTACCGCTACTACTTCGTACTCGCCATCCTCAAGGTTGCCCTGGTGCTGCCCATCGTCGGTCTGGTCGATCCGTACGTCTTGCGTTCAGCGGACTACATCGCGTTCTTCACCCAGCTGTGGGGCGCGCGTACGCAAGTGGAAGAGAACCTGGCGCTGACCCTGCTCTATGGGCTGGGCGTATTTCTGGTCAAGGATTTCAGCCATTACTGGGGCCATCGCGCTTTCCATTCGCGGTATCTGTGGGCCTTCCACAAAGTCCATCATTCGGCGCCCGTGCTGGTGCCGGCGACGGCCAGCCGCGTGCACTTTCTGGAAGAGGTGGTCGAAAAGCTCACGGATATCATCTGCGTCGGCGCATTTGCCGGGGTCTTCTGGTACGCCTGCGGCGGGGAGATCAGCCGCTATACCTTGTTTGGCGTGACCTACATGGTGTTCATCTTCAATGGCCTGGCGGCCAACCTGCGTCACAGCCATGTCTGGTTTTCCTTCGGGCCGGTGCTGGAACGGGTGCTGAGCAGCCCGGCGCAACACCAGATTCATCACAGCGATGCGCCGCGACACTTCAACAAGAACTTCGGCATCAATCTGTCACTGTGGGACTGGATGTTCGGCACGCTCTACGTCACCCGGTCCACACCCGAGGCCATTCACTTCGGCACCGGTGAACAGGATCACGAGCGTTACCTGACGCTGCAGGGGTTGATCGTCACGCCTTTCGTGGACATCGCCCGCAAACTCCTTCCGGGAAAACCCCCGAAAGCACAGCCTGAAAACGGATCTGATCCGTATTTTTCAGCGCAATCTGCCTCTGTAACGGATACAGCCGCCAGCCCACAATAAGTCTTCGGTACGCCGCTCGGGCAGCACACGCCGCCCCTGTACCGCCAATTCATAGTGTGGGAGGCCCCATGGCCAAGATGACGATTTTTCTCGGTGGTTTTCTGCTGTTGACCATCCTGATCGGTATGCTGGCGACGATTCCGCCGACTTGATTACACCCGTTGCCAATCAGGAACTCTGCCGATCAATATCGCGCCGCAGAACGACAGCGGTGGTGATGTCTTCAACGATTTCGTGACTGGCTACTGCATCTCTGACTCGATTCAGATCATCAATAGTTCGCGATTCGACCTCAATGACCAGATCGAGTTGGCCACTGACCGAGGAGACTCGTCGTACCTGCGAGTTTTGGGCAAGCAGGTCCAGCAAGCTGATTGCGGGTGTGCGTTTCAGGCATACAAGAAGGATTGCGCGAATCACGTTGGCATCGATTTCGCCGATATCAGCTCGGTAGCCTCTGATCACACCATTGCGTTCAAGGTTGATGACTCGCTCGCTGGTAGCGCTTCTTGAAAGCCCGATTCTTGCTGCCAAGGCCTTCAGGGCAATTCGAGCCTCTTTGGAAAGAATTTCGAGTATTTCGCGATCTTTCGTGTCCAGGTCGCGCATCAGAACTCCCTAATTTTGCTACCGAAATTGTGCCGGTCGATTCCGACAATATGCAGGCTGAAGCCGACCGTATACCTACTGCCGTCCAAGGCGTTGCGTGCCAAGCTATCTGAAAAAAATGGCTTGGAAAACAATTACCATGACAAATCTCTCCCATCCTGCCCCCCAGTTCTCGACAGGGGATGCCGAAAAACTGAGTGAGCAGCTTTTCAACGTTATCGGTACGGCCACGCCTCTGGATGGCGAGCGCGACCGCAACTACCGGTTGAATACAGGAACCGATGCCGGATGGATTCTGAAAGTCGTCAACTCGACTGAACCTCGAGTTGAAAGCGAGTTTCAGACAGCCATTCTCAGTCACCTCGCCACGCACAGTCCCGAGCTTACCGTGCCTTTTCTCAAGAAAAGCCTTGCCGGTGAATACCTGGCCTCTGCGGTAGCGCCCTCCGGCGAAACCCATGCGGTCCGCCTGGTCAGCTGGTTGCACGGAACGCCGCTTGCCGAGGTCGAGCGCACGTTCGAATTGATGCGCAGCCTTGGCCAATCGTTCGGTGAGATAGATCGTGCACTTCAGGGCTTCATGCATCCAGGCGCGGTACGTGATCTCGACTGGGATTTGCGTCACGCCGCACGTTCGAGTTCACGCCTGCATTTCGTGAAAGATCCTGGCAGAAGGGCCATTCTGGAACGCTTCATAGAACGTTTCGAAAAAACCGTTCAACCGAAGCTTTCGCGACTGCGTGCACAAGTCATTCACAATGACGGCAACGACTGGAACATCCTCGTCGATTCCCGCAATCATCAGAAAGTCTCGGGCATCATCGATTTTGGCGATGCGGTCCATACGATTTTGATTGCCGAAGTCGCCATCACCTGCGCCTATTCCATTCTCGACACGGAAGATCCAATCGGCGCGGCTGCCGCCCTCACGGCCGGTTTCCATGAGAAGTACCCTCTGCAGCCGGAGGAGCTTGACGTCCTCTTCAATCTCATTGCGATGCGCCTGGTCACGAGCGTCACCTTGTCGGCATCGCGATCCGACCGAACGCAAGACAATCCCTACCTTGGCATCAGCGAAGCTCCGGCCTGGCGCCTTCTGGAAAGGATGGATCGCATGAACCCTCGTCTGGCGACTGCGATCCTGCGTAAAGCCTGTGGTTTTGACGCGATCGAAGGCGCTGGTGCGGTTCGCCGCTGGGTGGCCGAAAACAGCAAGTCCTTTGCGGATATCGTGCGTCCATCCGCTGCGACGATGAACAAGGTTATTGCTCCGTTCGGAGACGCTTCGCATGTGATGACTGTCGCTTCAGCCGAGCAACGTCCAGCGCAGGCAACGAAGTGGTGGAACGATTTTTCTGCCGAACACAAGGTGCCGCTCGGTATCGGACCATGGGGCGAGGAAAGGACCATCTACACCGACACGGCGTTTGAATCACGATTCATTGAAGGGCAGCGTCGGATCCTTCACGTCGGTGTCGACTTGATCATGCCCGCTGGAACACCTCTCTATACGCCTGTTGCCGGTGTGGTGCAGAGCGTCGAGGTCGAGCATGAGCCGCTTGGTTATGGTGGTTTGATCATGCTCGAGCACTCGCCTGAAGGTTGCCCGCCATTCCTGACGCTGTGGGGGCATATGGCTCATGAAGCCTTGGCGCGGCTCAAGCCCGGTGACCGCCTGGAGACTGGCGCGCTTGTGGGATACATGGGAGCGGATACGGAAAATGGCGGATGGATTCCCCATGTGCATTTTCAAATGTCCACGGACACCGCGTTGAAAGCGAGCGAATTCATCGGCGTAGGTGAACGGGCTTATATTGAGGTATGGGCCGACATTTTTCCCGATGCATCGAGTCTCGCGGGGATTCCTCCGGAAACCTACAGCCAGGACGGACGCACCAAGGCAGAGATTGTTGCGAAGCGTAAGGAGTTGTTGCTTCCAAACCTGTCGATTTCCTATTCAGATCCGATCAAGTTCGTTCGCGGTGATGGGGTCTGGTTGATCGATAACTTTGGTCGGGCGTATCTGGACTGCTTCAATAACGTGTGCCATCTCGGCCACTCCCATCCAGATGTGGTGCAAGCGCTTTCGCGGCAGGCATCACGCCTGAACACGAACACGCGTTATCTGCACGATAATATCGTTGAGTATGCAGAGCGGCTCACGGCTACCTTGCCTGAAGGTCTGGCGGTCGCTTCCTTCGGGTGTTCGGGAAGTGAAGCAAACAGCCTCATGCTGCGTATGGCGCGCAATCACACGGGGCGTAACGATGCAATTGTGCTGGATTGGGCTTACCACGGCACCACGCAGGAACTGATCGACCTCAGCCCTTACAAGTACAAGCGTAAAGCCGGTAAAGGGCGTGCAGATCATGTGTTTGAGGCGGCCGTCCCGGATGCCTACCGTGGTGTGGATCACTGGTCGTTCGAGGAACTTGGCAAGCGTTTCGCTGAAAGCGTGGCGGATCAGATTGAACTCATGCGCAAGCAGGGCAGATCCCCGGCGTTCTTTTTGGCGGAGTCCATTCCAAGTGTGGCCGGGCAACTTTTCTTCCCGGAAAACTACTTGAAAGAAGTCTATGCAATGGTTCGTGCAGAGGGCGGTCTTTGCCTGGCGGACGAAGTCCAGGTCGGCTTTGGTCGCGTAGGTAGCCATTGGTGGGCTTTTGAAACCCAGGGTGTCGTTCCCGATGCAGTGTCCATGGGCAAACCCATTGGCAATGGACATCCCATGTCGGCGGTTGTGACCACGCGAGAAATTGCAGACAGCTTCAACAATGGCATGGAGTACTTCAATACCTTCGCCGGCAGTCCGGTTTCATGTGCTGTAGGGCTCTCGGTGCTCGATGTAATTGAGCGCGATAACCTGAAACTCAACGCACTTACCGTTGGCAACTATCTGCTTGACGGCTTCCGTAAGTTGCAGCAGCGATACGATGCAATAGGCGATGTGCGCGGGTTGGGTCTTTTTCTCGGGATAGAACTTGTCACGGACCGCAAAACGAAAGTTCCAGCCACGGAGCTGGCCAGGAAAGTAGCTGATGGTGCCAGGGAGCGAGGTATTTTGATCGGTACTGAAGGCCCCCATGACAATGTTCTGAAAATGCGCCCATCGATGATTTTCAGTCAGACAAACGCTGATTTTCTGCTTGAGGTCCTGGACGAAAGCTTTAAGGCCGCACTCCGGTAGATCGCAGGGGGCGGGGCGTGCGACAAGAAACCTGATTGGAGGATGTGACTACCCGACATAGTGTCGGCCAACTCCGGCAATGTGTCAGGTTGGCTGACACCTTGCCGGGTGCTTTCCAGAAGTGCCTATGCAAGACTTTTCATGAAGGCCGGGTGAATAACCCCAAGAAAATAATAAACAATTCTTCCAAGGTGCCATCCATGCTAACTAAAAAGCTCAAGGGTTTGATTGTCGCTTCTACCGTGGCGGCAGCGGCGCTACTTTCCACCTCAGCTGTTCATGCTGATGATTTGAAGTCGATCCAGGATTCCAAAGAGATCCGTATCGCGATGAGCGGTCAATACTCTCCCTTCAGCTTTGCAAACGAACAGAACCAGATTGTCGGATTCGACGCCTCCATCAGTGAGGCGCTGGCTGAGCGGATGGGGGTAAAGGTGACGATCATCACGACGCCATTCGACGGGATAATTGCAGGACTTCTCGCGAAGAAATATGACGCCATCATCGCTTCGATGACCATTACCCCGGAACGCCAGAAAGCAGTGGATTTTGTTGGGCCTTATTACCACGCTGGCCGAACGATCGTAGTGAAGGACAACTCTTCGATCAAAAGTCTTGATGATCTTAAAGATGTTGTTGTCGGCGTTACCCTTGGGGATGCACACGATAAATGGGCCAGGGCCCGCGGCAACCTGAAGGTGAGAACGTACAAAGGTCTTCCCGAAATGCTTGTCGACCTGGAGGCCGGGCGCATCGATGCGATAGTGATGGACAGTGTTCCGGTGTTGGTCGCCGTCAAAGAAACAGGGCAGAAGGTTCGCATCATTACTCCACCGGATAGCGATGGTGGCATTGAAGGCATGGGCATTGCCCTGCGCAAGAATAACCCTGAGCTCAAGGCGACCATGCAAAAGGCGCTTGAAGACATGCTCGCCGATGGCACCTACGAAAAGATCTCGATGAAGTGGATTGGCAACGATATCCGCTGATTCATGTTCAGCATGGCCCGACCTGTCGTCGGGCCAGCCAATCCGACTTTTCCGAGCGTTCCCATGGATCTGACTCTCATACAACGCACATTCCCGTTTTTCCTGGAGGCGGCCTGGATTACGGTGCAAATCTCTGTACTTGCTCTTCTGCTTGGTTTTCTGGTCGCAATCGTGCTGGTTGCTGCCCGGTTGTCCACTGTTCTCGCATTTCGATACCTTGCAAGACTCTACATAAGCGTTTTTCGCGGCACTCCCTGCCTGGTTCAGCTGTTCATCATTTACTTTGGTGGGCCGCAGATCGGAATTGAACTGGAGCCGTTTGCCGCAGGGGTAATCGGCTTGGGCCTGAACATCGCTGCCTACATGGCGGAATCCATTCGTGGCGCTATCACCAACGTTGACCCAGGCCAGGAAGAAGCTGCACGTTCGATTGGTTTCGGGCGTGGCCAGACCTTATGGTTTATCACGCTGCCACAAGCTGCAAAGTTGATGATCAGGCCGCTGGGAGTGAACGCTGTCGCTCTTATCAAAGGTTCTGCACTGGTGTCGACGATCTCTGTCGTTGAGCTTTCATATACAGCGCAACGCTTTATCAGTTCAACGTACAAACCTTTTGAGATTTTCATGGTGTCGGCACTGCTTTACATCGTGATGGTCTACTCGGTCAGATTTGTTGTTGACTATCTCGATAATCGCTTCGCGGCAAGGTGAGAGCATTCAGATGCAAAGCCTGGATCTTAGTATAGTTACACCCTATTCCGAGCTACTTGCGACCGGTCTTTGGTGGACGGTTGTGATGTTTGTAAGTTCCAGCATATTGAGTTTGATGGCAGGGGTAGCCTTTGCACTCATCGTTCTTTATGCGCCCAGGATCCTGGCGCTGCCCGTGCGTTTTATGACGTGGTTGCTCATGGGCACTCCACTGCTTCTTCAGTTGTACTTGATTTATTATGGTCTTGTACAAGTGGGGATTGATATTCCTGCCCTGGTGGCAGGCATCATAGGCCTCAGTTTGCACTTTGCCGTCTACAATGCCGACGTTATTCGTGCCGGTGTGGTATCGGTGGACCCTGGTCAGATTGAAGGTGCCCGCTCCATTGGTCTCAGCCGTGGACAGACTCAGCGTTACATCATCGTACCGCAGGCGCTTCGCAGGACTATTGCGCCGCTGGGAAACAATCTGATTGTCCTGCTGAAGGACACCTCTCTGGTTTCCATAATCGGTATTGCCGAGTTGGTGTACAGCGCGCAACTAGCCGTGAGCGAGACCTATAGCCCGTTTGAGTTTTATCTGACTGTCGCGGTTATTTATTATGCAGCCAATCTAGTTCTCGAAGCCGGTCTGCATCTTCTCGAAAACAAGGTAGAGATGTCACGATGATCAGCAAGGCATTCATGGTTGAGGTGAAGGGCGCTCGCAAGGCTTACGGAGCACTTGAAGTACTCAAGGGAATCGATCTTTCCATATCTCGCGGACAAATTGTCGCCATCATCGGCCCAAGTGGATCTGGCAAAAGCACGCTTCTGCGGTCAATCAACCACCTGGAGGTGCTTGACGATGGCGAGATATGGTTAGAGGGTGAGCAAGTCAATCGGCCATTGAAAGGTCGTGCGTTTGAACAGCATATAAATGCTGTGCGTCAGCAGATGGGTATGGTATTTCAACACTTCAATCTATTTCCGCATTTGACCGTGTATGAAAACATCGCTCTTGGTCCGATAAAACTCAAGGGCCTTACAAAAAAGGCATCTCGTGAGTTGGCAATGGAATACTTGTCAAAAGTTGGCTTGGCCAACAAGTTCGATGAGTATCCTTCTCGCCTGTCAGGCGGACAGAAACAGCGCGTTGCCATAGCAAGGGCACTGGCGATGCAACCAAAAGTCATGTTGTTCGATGAGGCTACATCGGCACTGGACCCTGAGCTTGTCGAAGAGGTCAACCTGGTCATGAAGCAACTCGCTGCGGAGCACATGACGATGTTGATCGTCACTCATGAAATGCGCTTTGCCGGCGAAGTGGCGGACCGGATTGTCTTTATGGACGGCGGGGTTGTAGTAGAGGAGGGGGCGCCGCAAGAGATCCTGCAAAACCCCGTCCACGAACGAACCCGGTCATTCTTGAAAAAGCATCTGCACGACAGATAAGTTGCGCTTTCGCTTCTGAACGCCGAGGGCAGGCGAGATCAAACGCCATGGCGCAGTAGTGAATATCTCAGGCGACTGCGCCGACATCGGCGATACGTTGAGTCAGCGCGGAAAAAAACATAATGGTCACCTTCCGACAAGAGAATGCGACCTCTCTCCTGTCGGTCCCTGCCATACATTTGAGCTTTTCCGCGCTTGGCAAAACGGTGCACGAATGAGCGTGCCCGGTAATTTACGATGGTGGTGGGATTACTTCTCGACCAGTATTTTCGGGTTGGCACTGCCCCAGACGGTGTAGAGGTCGGCCAGAAGCGCACCGTTGATCTCTTCGACTTCAGCCTGGCTGACTTCGTTTGCGCCTTGCTTGCCGAATAGCACTACTTCATCACCTGCCTTGACGTCGGGTGCATCCGAGACATCGACCATCACGGTGTTCATCGAAACCTTGCCCACCACCGGCACGCGATGTCCATTGATCAATACCACACCTTTATTGGTGAACACGCGGCGATACCCATCGGAGTAACCGACCGTGATGTTGGCGAGTTTCGAATCACGTGTCAGGGTGAAGGTGCGGTCGTAACCCACTGTGTTTCCAGCGGGATAGTTATTGACCGAGGCCACATGCGACTTGAATTGCATCACGCGCCGATATTCAGTGCGCGAAATGACGGTATCGCCAAACAACGCGCCGCCCGTGCGCACCATGTCCAGGCGCGATTCGGGTACTTCCAGGGTGGCGAAGGAGTTGGCCGCGTGCAGGGTGATTTTCTTGCGATCGAGCTGGGCCACGTCCATCAGCCAAGCCGCTTGTTCGTTGAAGGTTGCCAGGCCCTTGCGTACGTCGTCCTTATCCTCCACCGCGAAGTGGGTCATGATTGCGACCACTTCCAGATTCGGTACCTTTGTGATTGCCACGGCGTCTTTCTTGCCCTGTTCGGTGGCCATTTCCACGCCGTTACGGCTCATGCCGCTTGAGTTGAGGCCGATGTGCACCTGCAGTTTGCGACCGTGTTTATGTGCAAGATCGGCCGCCTGGCGGGCGAAATCGAGGTTGCCAACCAGTTCCTCGATGTTGTACTGCAGAGCATTTTCCAGCTCCCCTAAGGAAGCGGTGCGAACACGGATTAACTGACCTTTAAAGCCGCTTTCGCGAACCACTCGCGCCTCTTCGTTACTGGCGACCGCCACACACGGTACACCGAGCGCGATCACCGAAGGCATCACCAACCCGATACCATGACCATAAGCGTCGGCTTTTAGTACCGCACAGAGTTTCGACTTGCCGGCCAGCTCCACTTGCAGGGCTCGGATATTGTGCTCTAACGCGGTCTTGTTGATTTCAATCCAGGCATTACTGATTTGCGCAGTCAGCTCGGAGTTGCCGTTAGTAAGCGAAAGCGGCGGCGCCGCCTGGGCTTGGCTCTGCAAAAAAAACAGGCCGAGGGACAACGCTAGAACAGTACGAGTAAAGGGCATTTGAAACTCTCCATGTAATCGGTCTTTTTATTATTCCGATGCCGATTATTGGAAGGCGATGTAAGTTGACGTTGTACGCCGCGTTCGAAAATGTAAAAACATGTAAGGAATTTGTTCGCGCTCACCTTGGCGCTAAGCGATGGCATCAGGAATGAGTGTTACCTGGATGGCTACCCACTAAGCTTATGTCGAGTTACGACGCAGGCAATGGACCGAATCGCTTTTGGAGCTGCTGATCTTCATCGGCGCAAGGCGAGGTTTGGCTCGAGCAAAAAGCTATTGGTGTCAACTTCCTCGACGTTACCCAACGTAAGGGAGCGGTGCCCATTGCGTTACCATCCGGGCTTGGGCTGGAAGGCGCTGGGCGTGTCGCCGTTGTGGATGCCGGTGTCTGCAATGTGCAAGCCGGGGATCGCGTCGCCTATCTGCGTACGCAAGTAGGGGGTTTGTTTGTCCTCGAAGAAAACATCCGGAGACTGGTACGGAGTACCCGCCGGGTTTGCGCCAGCTGTTGATTGCTCCTTGTCTGTCTTCCCATCGAAAATTACGGGCCCTTAACAACGCAAGGTCAGTTGGGCAGACGTTTACGCTGAAGCTAGCGCGACCTGTCGTTTTCCTTTCGCCTGTAGCTACATTAGTCAGATTAGGCGACCCAGCACATCACCTTCTCAAGGTGGCCAGTGTGCGCGTCCAGTTGTTCATTGAGAACTACAAAGCCCTGGTTCTCATAGAAATGGATACTAGGCGCATTCGCCGAATACACAGTCAGCTGTAGAGTTGACCTGGATGCCATGGCGTCCGCGAGAAGCTGTGTACCTATACCGTCCCCCTGACGCTCAGGCGATACGAATAGCGCCGCAAGTGTGTCTCCATTTACAGAGCAGAATCCTACTACCGTCCCGTCTGCCTCAAACACTCGGGGAATGGCGCCGGGTAGGTAGATCTCACGCATAGCATCAAGCTGGCTACGCCAGAATTCGGGGGCTATGAAGTGATGCGCCTGGATTGACGCTCGTAGCCAAATGTCCAATACGGGCTCCAGGTCAACGTTTCGAAAGTCGCGGATCATGAGGCCTCAGCGATTGAGTTAGGAAGGAAACTTTGTGCCATATACGTTCTCCGCGCAACGGTGCTCCATTTGCAGATCTGCCTGGCACTGATTCTGATCGAACAACAATATTTGGGGCGGGATCTGTGACCGCCAACGCCAGCACCGGTTTGCTCTGGACGCTGACAGTCTATTTGGGCCGCTGGCATGAGTATCGCCCCGTACGGCCTGCCGATTCCGTTGATGGTCATGGTCGCACTGATCGTTTTTTTGCTCAGCACGCCACTATCGACTGATTAAGCCTGGGCCAGGCGTCCTACGCGTAACCAGCCAACGACCACTGCGCCAATCAGCAAAAAGCCCAGGTAGCCAAAGAGTGGATAGACCTGGCCCACCAGGTTGACAAACCCGACCAGACTGCCGACGAAAGCCAGTGCGCCAGCGGCCGCTGAGCCGACGCGGAATTTGCGAGTGCCTGCCGGCAGTAGCCGGGCCGAAAAGGAATACAAGGTACCGACGGCCGTGTTGACGATCATCAGGAAAATGATCACCGCCATAAGCAGACCGAGGACTGGCGAAACCTCCGTGGCGATGGACAGCATGGGCATTGGCAAATCCGCCACGCTGTCCAGGCGTGACAGCAATCCCAGGCTCATCACCAGCATCAGCAGCCCCAGCAACGCGCCACCGAAGATGCCACCCCAGATGGCTTGCTTCTCGGATTTTGCGGCGCCGCCCATGATCGCCAGAAACGGCACCCCGGCCACGATGTTGTAAGACACGTACAACAACGCTCCCAACAGCCAATGGCTTGCGCCAGCGTCTTGCTGGCTGGCCAGTTGATTGAGTTCACCGAAACTCAAACCTCGGGTGGCGACGCCATACAGGGCCACCGCCACCGCCGTCAGGATCAGCAGCGGAGTGACGGCACCGATCATGCCAATGACCTTCTGCACATCCAGGCACACGATGGCGACCACGATCAGGGTCACCGCCACGCTGCCGAACATGGCGGGAATGCCGAACTGTTGTTCCAGCAAGGCGCCGCCGCCGGCCAACATGACCACGGTCACCGCAAACATGAAGAAGGTGATCATCAGGTCGACAAAGGTGCCCAGGTAGCGTCCGCACAGTGCATACACCACGTCCTTATGGGACCTTGCCTGCAGTCGGCTACCCATGCCCGCCAATGCCATCCCGAGAAAGGTGAAGAGCGCGGCGCTGACCACCGCCCCGAGCAGTCCCCACACGCCGAAGTCCACGAACATCATCTGCAGCTCCCGGCCGGAGGCGAATCCTGCACCGACAATCACACCGACAAATGCACCGGCTATTTTCAGACTTTCTTTCATGACGATTTGCCTCGAATTGTTTTTGTTATGGCTGATGGGGAACCACTGTTCATGGCCCTCCCGGGGCATCGCACTGGCAAACAGCAGGGGTGGATCAGCGGGCGCCGACCCAGGCCTGCACTTCGATCTCCACATCGACCCCCAGCGCCAACTGGGCGCCGCCAACGGTGGAGCGCACCGGGAAACCATTCTCGAAGTGGCGCTTGTACACCTCGTTGAAACCGGCGAAATGTTGCATGTCCGATAGCCACACCGTGGCCTTCACCACCTGATCAAAACCCACGCCGCATTCGGCCAGGGTCTCGCCGATGCGGGCCATGGCGGCCTCGGTTTGCTCGCGGATATCACCGAGCACCACTTCACCCAGAGGGTTCATTGGTACTTGCCCTGAAAGGAATAGAAAGTCTCCGACCCGAATGGCCTTGGAGAACGGATAGGGCAGGTGGCTGGGGTAACGCTGGAAATTGTCAGACATGGTATGCAACCTCATTGGGGGGATGATCAGCGCAAGCGGCCAGGTGCCAGGCGTTGTGGCTCGACGCCCTGGCGGCGCAATGTTTCGGGCAGGGGTTGATCGAGCAATTGCGCGCAGGCCAGTTGCGACACGCCGGCCGCGGACTGGATGCCATAACCGCCCTGGGCCGCCAGCCAGAAGAAGCCTTCGCAGTGATCGTCCCAGCCGACCACCAGATCGCCGTCGGCGACGAACGAGCGCAGGCCGGCCCAGCTGTGCCGTGGGCGGCGGATGGTCAAGGAGGTGGCGGCTTCGATGTGGTAGATCCCGGTGGCGATGTCCAGCTCTTCGGGCATCACGTCCTGTGGCGGGACGGGATCGGCGTTGGCCGGCGAGCCAAGCAGTTGGCCAGCGTCCGGTTTGAAGTAAAAGCTTTCGTCGATGCCGATCACCGCAGGCCAGCGTGAGAAGTCCATGCCCTCAGGGCCGTCGAAGGTAAAGGCACTGCGTCGGCAGGGTTGCAACCCAATGGGCTGCACGCCGCACTGCTGCGCAACCTGATCGGCCCAGGCGCCTGCGGCATTCACCAGGTTGCGTGCGCGCAACTGGCGGCCGTCGGCCAGTGTCAGGTGCCAGTGAAGACCTTCGCGGGTGGCGACGCTCAGTTGTGCATCGCACTGCAGCACGCCACCGGCATGGCGCATGGCCCGTAAAAAACCCTGGTGCAACGCGTGGACGTCCAGGTCGCGGGCGTCGGTTTCGAGCATCGCCCCGACAATCGCCTCCGGGCGCAGGCACGGCACCAGCGCGAGAGCTTGCTCGGTATCAATCAATGAAACATTGCCAGCCTGTGCCTGCCCGGCATCGAAGGTTTGTTGCAGCAGGGATTGTTGCCCCTCACCGGCGACGTACAGACAGCCGCGAGGCTCCAGCAACGCATGTTCGGTGAAGCCGGTTGGCGGTTGCTCATAGAAGTCCCGGCTGGCGCGGGTCAATGCCTGGATCTGCGGTGTGCCATAGCTTTCCATGAACATCGCGGCGGAGCGTCCGGTGGCGTGATAACCCGGCTGGCTCTCACGCTCAAGCACCACAACGCTGGCTTGCCCGGCCAAGCGATAGGCCAGGGAGGCCCCCGCAATACCGCCGCCGATGATGGCGAAATCGAAACACTCGCTGTCCTGCATACCGAAGTCACTCCTGTCTCTGGGGATGGGGAAAAATAGTTTTCCCCTTATTTTTATAATTCTCAGATACGAGAAATGTAAGATATGAGAATTCCCCAGTCAACCCATTACCTTGAGGTATTATTTCCAGCCCTTGCCTTGGCTCAGCCCCAGGCACCGTTTTTCGTACGACAGAGAAGTCTGCATGAGTTCCGATCGAGTCTCGTGTTCCACGGACCATCCCTTGATAGATCGCGCCCAGGTCGGCGCGCGCCTGCGTGTCATCCGCAAAAACCAGAAGTTGACGCTTAAACAACTGTCCGAGCGTTCAGGGGTGGCACTGTCGACCTTGTCGAAGATGGAGCTGGCACAAGTGTCGGTGAGTTACGAAAAACTCGCGGCCGCCGCTCGGGCCCTGAGTGTGGACATTTCCCAGCTGTTCAGCCCGGTCAAGGCGGGCGTCAGCGCTGTACAGCCCACGGTGGTCAGCACCGCCATCGACAGTGCGGCGGGCTACAGTACCGGCAACTACGAATATCACCCGATGGCAGGGGATTTCCCCGGGCGCAGCATGACGCCCATGTACGCGCGGATCTGTGCGCGCGAACTGAACCAGTTCGAAGACTACATCCGTCACCCCGGACAAGAGTTCGCCGTCGTCCTTTCAGGTCGTGTGCGCATTCAATTCGAAACGGGTGAATCCATCAGCATCGGCTGTCGCGAAACAGCCTATTTCAACAGTTCAATAGGTCATATTTATCTGGCGGAAGGCGAGGATGGCGCCGACGCTGAAGTGATGGTGGTGATGTCGGAGTATTGACGCTGAGGGGGCTGTCAGATCCAGGTTGAACTCACATTCCAGCTCGAGATAGGGACTGCCATATTCCAAGGATGCCAGGAGCTCCATTGCGCTCGTGCGGTGTGCTCAAGGCCGAACGGGCGCAGGATGTGGCGCCGAATGCCTGCCCCGTTTAAAGACGCCAGCCGCTGCGACCTTGAGTAACCGATGAAATCTCGGGCATTCTGCGTGGCTAGGGGCTGGACATGCCGCCGCATGCCGCAATCCCCGGCTCATCGCCTGTAGTTGCTTGACAGTCGCATCAATCTCATCCGCCTTGGCCAAAAGCACGACTCTATCAACAACTGCCTTACCATTCGGGGAAAGCATGGCATGTATCTCGTCCAGCGAGAGACCGCCTGCCTGTCCGAGTGCGATAACAGCCAACTGCTCAACCACGGCAGACGCAAACTGGCGACGAGCCCCGCGCGGGCTGACTGACGCAATCAAGCCTTTCTTCTCGTAGAAACGCAATGTGTGGGCAGGAATTCCCGTGCGTTTGACGACCTCAGCGATATCCATTTTCAGCCCATTGACTTGAAGTTGACTTCAACTTCTATCATGCATCGGCAAGATTAATTGGTCCATGAACAAGAGGCAGGTATGGCATCGCTGGAAGTGGTTGCACACGTTTTTCTGTTGGGGGGTGGCGCTACCGTCGTCATGGATTTGTGGATGTTCCTCATGAAGGCCTTTGGCGTTCCAACGCTGAATTTCGCTTTCGTCGGGCGCTGGGTAGGTCATGTATGCCAAGGCAAATTCGCTCATGCCAGCATTGGACAAGCGATGCCGGTGCGAGGTGAAGTGGTCCTGGGCTGGGTGGCGCACTACGCCACGGGTGTTGCTTTCGCGGTGTTACTGGCGTGCATTCAAGGAGTCGCCTGGCTGCAGGAACCAACTTTCCTGCCAGCAATCGCTTTGGGCGTGGCAACAGTGGCAGTCCCGCTTTTTGTTATACAGCCCGCCATGGGGGCAGGATTTACATCCTCCAAGACGCCGACGCCGGCCAAGAACTGCATGCGCAGTTTAATAAATCATGCCGTCTTTGGCGTTGGCCTCTACCTGTCCGCGGTGGTGATTGCCTTGACTTCGAGGTGAGCAGGGTTTGAGTCTTGCTTGTCATGCAACCGACTATCTTGCACTGGCTGTCCGAAGCATAGAGCGCAACCTTGGACAGGCATGGGTAGCGCCATTTTTTCGCGCCTATGGTGTGGAGCCAGATCAGCAACGTATAGCGTTTTACTGTTTGCTAGACGAATTCTACTGATGAGCCGACTTCTCCTTGTCGGATGCTGAGCCCGATCAAGGCATCATAGAGCTCTTGCTGCCCAGCCGGCAGAGCGGGGAGCAGCGTCGCGCGGCGCTTGTCGACATCGAACCAGGACTCAACCAGCCATCCCGCCAGATAGAGCGCCGCAAGGCATCCGTCAGCGGTTGCAACGTTCCCCTGCCATACCAGAGGCTTGGTCCACGGGCTCCAGTCCCAGAGCCAGCAAGCCCAATCCTTCGGTCGAGCAGGTGTTGGGCGGCGAACAGTGGCCGCCCGAATTCGAAGTGGCCATGAGGGATTTGTTCGAGCAAATGGCCAACACCGACCATGAAGTGACGCTGCACAACCTCGGCCGCTTCCCCGGCGACTTTGTGCCGCGCTACACCCTGGACCGTGCCGAGGAATGGCAGGAATGGGCGACCCGGCGCTGGATCTCACAGACCAAGCTCGTGCTAATGGACAAACTGGCGGACGTTTTCATCGGCGGTCAGCGACACCGCGGGCGCTCACCGGTACTCATCATGCCGACGCCACCAGGGCCCCGT
Organism: Pseudomonas sp. BF-R-24; assembly: GCF_019947335.1. Classification (NCBI taxonomy): domain Bacteria; kingdom Pseudomonadati; phylum Pseudomonadota; class Gammaproteobacteria; order Pseudomonadales; family Pseudomonadaceae; genus Pseudomonas; species Pseudomonas sp. BF-R-24. Next base: position 35,766 of record NZ_JAGYGG010000022.1, on the reverse strand, counting down.
TTCATTACGTCCCTTGGGCGCGCGGTCGAGCCATTGGTACATGCTCCACAACCCGTCAAGGCCCCGCGCGTAGGTGGAGTAGGTGTGATAAATCTCGCCGTCCTCCAGCACAAACGTACTCAACCCCGGCCTGTCGCGGGTATAGGTCGGCGCATCGGTGCCACAGGTCGCGGCGAATTGTTTCACCGGTTCCGGGATCTGGCTGGCGTCCATGGCATGGCCGCCGCGCTGGTAGTTGTATTCGATCAAGCCTTCGCGCTGCTGCGCTTCGGTGAAGTAGACATTGAAGTCGGCGGTGAAGTCGCTCTCGGCGGCCGAGGCCCAGGGGAAGGTCCAGCCCATTCGGCGCTTGTAGGCCTGCAGTTTCGCCAAGGGTGCGCGGGATATCGCCATCAGGGTCACGTCGTGGTTCGCCAGGTGGACGACGATGGGGTCGAAGCCATCGGCGATGGCTGAGCAGGACGGGCAGCCGGCCGTGTAGTCGGGGCCGAACATGAAGTGGTAGACCAGCAGTTGCGAGCGCCCTTGAAAGAGTTCGGCCAGGGTGGCGCTGCCGTTGTCGGTATCGAAGCGGTACGTCTTGTCGAGGCGAAACCATGGCAATGCCTGGCGTTGCCTGGCCACATCATCGCTGCGTCGGGTTAGCGCCTTTTCCGCTTCAAGCAGTTGCAAACGTGCCGCCAGCCATTGTTCCCGGGTCGCGGTTTTGTGGGTGTTCATCGTTGTACGCTCCTGGTGAAAGGTCGTGATTTAGACTAAACCCGGGTATCGAATGATGGGAGTGACAAGCGTGGCGGGATTACGATGGACTCGATGATCACGGCAGCTGCACAGGCGCTGGCGGCGGGCAATCCGCTGGGCGCACTGGACCGCGTGGCCTTGCGCGACGATGCGCCGGCCCTGGCCCTGCGCGGTATCGCCATGGCGCAACTGGGCGATCTGGTGCGGGCCAGGGCGCTGGTCAAAAGGGCGCAACGGGCCTTTGCGCCCAAGGAAGTGCTGGCCCGGGCGCGATGTGTGGTGGCCGAGGCCGAAATCGCCCTGGCTTCGCGGGAGCTCGGGTGGCCGGTCAAGGCGCTCGAAGCCGCGCGGGTCACCCTTGAACACCACGGTGACCGGGTCAATGCCGCCCATGCGCGTTATCTGCAAATCCGCCGTCTGCTGCTGATCGGCCAGCTCGATGAGGCACAGCAGTTGCTGGCCGGACTCGACCCCGGCCCATTGCCACCGGCCTTGCGGGCAACCCATGAACTGGTGCTGGCGGGGATTGCCATTCGGCGCCTGCAATCGCACGCGGCGCGGGAGGCGTTGAACAGGGCCGGGCAGGCTGCCGGTCAAGCCGGGATTGCCGCCCTGATGGCTGAGGTCCAACACGCTGTGTATCTGCTCGATGCCCCCGCGGCACGCCTGATTGCCCAGGGTGAAGTACGGCCGCTGTTGCTCGATGATGTTGAAGCGTTGTTCTGTTCAACGTCACTGGTGGTGGACGCCTGCCGGTACGTTGTGCGCGGTTGTGGCATGTCGGTGTCGCTCGCAACGCGGCCGATCCTGTTCGTGCTCGCCCGTGTGTTGGCCGAGGCGTGGCCTGCCGACGTTGAGCGGGAAGTGTTGATCGCCCGGGCGTTCCGTCTGAAGCTTTCGGATGAATCCCATCGCGCCCGGCTTCGCGTGGAAATCGGCAGGCTGCGTAAAGCACTCAAGCCATTGGCCGGCGTTATCGCGACAGCGCGCGGTTATGCCCTGCAATCGCCGGTGTGTACGCAGGTGGTGACGCTGGCGCAACCGGTCGAGGAAAAATTTGCCGCGGTGTTTGCCTGCCTCGCCGATGGCGAGTCGTGGTCCAGTTCCGCCCTGGCACTGGCGCTGGGTACCAGCCAGCGCACGGTGCAACGGGCGCTCGATGCACTGGCGGAGCAGGGCAAGGTGCAGTGGTTTGGCCGTGGTCGCGCGCGGCGCTGGATGACGCCGCCCGTGCCGGGATTCGCGACGACCTTGTTACTCCCGGCGCCGCTGCCCGGTGGCTAGGATGAACGGCACCAACCCCATCGAGGAATGCCAGATGAAACACGCAACTGCTGAAATCATTCGTGAATATGGCCCGTTTGCCGATGTCGACCACGTGTGCGGCGTCACCTGGGACGGCGAAAAGGTCTGGTTCGCATGCAACAGCAAAATCAACGCCCTGGACCCGGAAAGCGGCAAGTTGCTGAGCTCGATTGATGTCGCTGCCCATGCCGGCACCGCGTTTGACGGGGAGCACCTGTTCCAGATCGCCGAAGACCGCATCCACAAGATCGACCCCCGCACCGGTCGCATCCTCTCGACGATTCCTGCTCCCGGTGCAGGCGCCGATTCGGGGCTGACCTGGGCCGAAGGGACGTTGTGGGTGGGCCAGTACCGCGAACGCAAGATTCACCAGATCGACCCCGAGAACGGCAAGATCCTGCGCACCATCGAATCCAACCGTTTCGTCACCGGCGTGACCTGGGTGGACGGCGCGCTGTGGCACGGTACGTGGGAAGGCGATGAAAGCGAACTGCGCCGGATCGATCCGCAAACGGGCGAAGTGCTGCAGAGCCTGAAAATGCCCGAAGGCGTGGGCGTGTCGGGGCTGGAGTCCGATGGTGGCGAGCGGTTGTTCTGCGGTGGCGGCGATAGCGGCAAGGTGAGGGTGGTGCGCCGGCCTGCCTGAGGCGCTGCTGCCAAGTCACCAAGTACAACCTGTGTGGGAGCGAGCCTGCTCGCGAATGCAGAGTGTCAGGCAACATCAATGTTGACTGATTTGACGCCATCGCGAGCAAGCTCGCTCCCACAGGGTTAGTGGATGTACGCAAAATCTGCGAGCAACCGAAATCACTGTGGGAGCGAGCTTGCTCGCGATAGCGGTGGGTCAGTCGATATCAATGTTGAATGTGCTGACCTCATCGCGAGCAAGCTCGCTCCAGCCACTCAGTCCGTTCGTGGATGCTGATCGTTGATGTCGTACCAATCCGCTTTCGAGCTGACAAAAACATGTTTTTGCTTGTTTGGTCGTAACGGCGTATCCAGCGTACCGAGGGCAATCGAAATCCACTCGGAAAACGCTCCGGTCGAGTCAGTCCAGAACAATGAAGATCCGCAGTGAGAACAGAACTGCCGTGTGACACCCCTGGACGATTCATACGCCTTCAGCGAATCTGCGCCGGTCATGATGCCAAGCGCCGAGGCGGGTGCGCTGGCATAGGTTGCAAATGCAGCCCCATGGCCCTTTCGGCATTGGCTGCAATGGCAATGGGTGACGGCTTTCAGCTTGGTCGACAAGCGATATTTGACGGCGCCGCAGAGGCAACTGCCGTGGTGAAACTCATCCATGTAAAGTCATCCGTGGATCGATAGTATTTTTCCGTCCAGCCATGTTTTCTGCTGGTCGAAATCGGTCTAAAAGCCCGGTTGGCAAATGTGTCTGTTTTGCTATCCTCAAAACTGTAGGTGAAGACGCAGACTGATGCGCAAAAGGATAGCAAGGAGACGTGGGGCGCGTTCCGAAGGGTACACGGTTAGAAAGATCCCCGCGCTGGGATCCAGCCCTTATGCCGTGTGAAGCAGAAGAGTTCCATTACAGTTTCACGACTCTTTTGTGGGAGGCCTGATAAACCTTGTAAGCCGGAGACCAGCACCGGCCACCTACTTGTTACATTCACCCACAAAGCCCGCTCAATGCGGGCTTTTCAATGCCCGCAAGGTGGGTCCGGTCAGCGGCTCAAGGCGCGCCAAACAGCATCGTCCAGTAAACACCGTTGTCGCTGCGCGCGTTGGCGGCGTAAGCGGCACCGACCTGGGTGAACATCGGGTTCATCAGGTTGGCGCAGTGCCCGGGGCTGGCGAGCCAGCCGGCCATGGCCTTGCTGGGTGAACCTTGCCCGGCGGCGATGTTTTCACCGATCTGCCGGCCACGGTAGCCAGCGGCCCTGGCGCGGTCGGAGGGCATGTCACCGTCGGCGTCCTGGTGGGCGAAATAGTTACCGTAGGCCATATCCTTGCTGTGGCTTTGTGCCGCGGAGCCCAAGGCTGCACTCCAGGACAGCGGTCGTGCGGCGGCGAAACGCTGGCGACCACACAGGCGCGGTTTGGCCCGGGCTGCGTTGACCTGAGCCAGCAACGCCTGAGCGGCGCTGCGTGGATCGCCTGTTTTCCCGTCGAGCACCGGCCGTGCCAGCACCACTTGCCACTCACTTCCGGCGCGGCTGACGCCGATGTCGGCGTATTGATTGTCGAGCAGTGCCGCGCAGTGCTCGTCCTGGAACATATCGAAGGCTTCTTCGGCATCCCGTGCACCCACCACGCGGATGGACCGCACCATGGTGGCCTGATAGCCGGAAGCCTTTAACCGGTCCCGCAACCCACCGCCATAGCCAACGGGCAGGGCCAGGTTCGACTTGAGCGTCAGGGGTGATAAGCGTTGCGTGGGCCGCCGGTCGCAGCGTTGCGGATGGGCGCGATAGTCGTTGATGGCGTCTACCAGTTGCCGTTGCCCATCGGCGTGGGCGGGGCTTGCAAAAACGGGGAGCAGGGAAAACAGGCACAGCGAAGATAAGCGCAAGGCAACGGCGGTTTGGCGCATGGACGGACAACTCTGATGAGATGACAACGAAGAAAGTGGGGAAAAACGCTGGGCTATGACTGGTGCCTTGAAACAAGGTTCACGGCGGGCAGCTGTCTATTTGCGGGCGAAGCCATGAGTCCGACGAAGGGTGTCAGGTCGTCGGAAACCGGCAGCAACGGTTGTCACGCCAGCGCTAGGCTGGCTGATCGGTATTGCCTGAAGCAGGCTCTGTCGCGACGTCCGGGGTTTCGCTCGGACGCAGCCTGAAGCGACAGACATGCCCGCCGCGCACCATGCACTCGCTGTGCTCGACTTCACCGCCGCCCAACGCGCCAATCAAGGCCAGGTCCAGTTCGCAGACCACCGGGTGGGCAGCGGCCAGGCGATGGAACACGCAGTTATGCGCGACGATTTCCGGGGTGCCGCCTGAGCGAAAAAACACCTCGGCTTCGTAGCCCGCCTGGTTCATGTGCTGCACGATCCTGGCTTCATCCACGACCTGCTGTTCACGGTCCGAAGCCAGTTTGCGGCCCATGCTGCGCATCAGCGAGGCCAGGGCTTCAGGGCCGATGATGGCAGCGACTTCATCAATCAATACGCTGGCCAGTAGCTGATAATGGCGAGGGAACTGCTCCCGCGCGTGGTCGGTGAGCTGATACAACTGCTCGGGGCGACGGCCCGTCGGCCGGGTTTCGCCGCGCAGCACCAGAGCGTCACGCTCCAGCGCCGCCAGGTGTTGGCGGATCGCCGTGCGCGTGACTGCCAGGTGCTCAGCCAACTCGTCAATGCTCATGCCGCCCCCATGGTGCAGCAGTGCGTTGAGCAGGTCCTGCTGTGTTCGGCCCAGTCCTTCCAGCATGGTGTGCCCTCGCGCGATATCAGAACTTGTCCGGGAATTGCTTGACCAGCGCGCCGGTCAAGGCGTCGGCCAGGGCCAGGATGTGCGTGCGCATCATCGCCCAGGTGCGGGCTTCGCCGGTGTAATCGTGTGCCGAGAATTCATCGATCTGGGCGACGTGGTGACCGCCATGGGCCGACAACATGTTGACCAGCGTGGCTTCAGGCAGATTGGGGTTGGCGGTGGCCAGGAAAGTCGCAATCGCCTTGGCATTGCCGGTCAACTCGGTGATGGCAGCCTGCTTGCCTTTCGCGTCTTTCGCGACGGTGGCATCGCTGTAGTGTTTCACCGCGCCCCAATGACCGGCAAGCAGCTTGAGCAACTGATCGGCTGCCGGTTGGCCGTAGAGCGGGGCGATGCTGTTGGCGATTTTGGTGGCGTTGTCGACCACCTGGTCCGCCGCCACTTTGGCTTGCTTCTGGTCGGCGGATTGATTGGCCAGCGCGTAGTTTCTGATCCAGAAAATGTGTTCTACCCAAAGGTCGCGAAGGGCCAGGCGCGTGGTCAGCGCGGGGCTGTCGGCAGCGGCAGGTGAGGCGGCAGGCGTCTGGCTCCAGACCGGTTGCGCACAGAAAGCCAGCAGGAGCAAAGCCAGGATCTTGATATTCATGACGGCACCCTCTGAGAGTGGGAATGTTCGACAATATCAATATAGGCATAAAAATATGTTTTTATTGGGCGTGGATGAACTCTCGGATTAACGGTCGTATTTCGTCATGGGAAAGGCACGTTGCACTCAGGTTTTACAACCCTTCACGCAGACGTTTGAGGTAGTCGGGGCTGTCACTGATCGAGTTATGGCCCGTCCCCGCAATGACCTGCAATGACGCCACACCACGGGTGAAGTGACTCAACAGGCGCTCGGTGCTTGAGCGCGCAATCACCTCGTCATGCTCGGCCGCGATCAACAATGTCGGCACGGTGATGCGGGCGGCGTACCGCCAGGACTGAAACTTGTCCTTCAACAACCAGCGCACCGGAAACCAGCGGAACTGACGGGCGGCGAGCCCTTCGAGGCTGTTGTAGGGCGTGATCAGCACCAGTCGCGCCGCCGGGCGCTCGCTGGCCAGGCGCACGGCCACCCCGGAACCCAGGCTGCGTCCGACCACTGCCACATGCGGATGGCTGGCATGTACCTGGTCGAACAAGGTGATGGCATCGCGGGCAATGGCCTCTTCGGAAGGCGAGCCGGAACTCCCGCCATAACCCCGGTAATGCAGCAGATACAGGGCGTAGTCAGGGAACGCTTGGGAGAACCCGGGCAGGTTGCGCGAGACGTCTTCGGCATTGCCGCCAAAATAAATCAGCGCGTTGGGCCCCTCGTGCGGTCGGATGGACACCAGCACCTGTGCGTCGGCAGTCGGCAGGGTGAGCAGCGTCGCGGCAGTCCCGACGGCGCGCGGTTGCGGGTAGTAAATCAGCGCTCGCTGGAAAACGAACAGCGCCACGCACAGCGCCAGGTACAACGCAGCGACGATGACGACGAGTAACAACAGGGTGCGCGACATTCGACTAACGTTAGTGGGCGGCATTGACTGCTCGGGGTTTGAAAATGGCTGGCGCCACAAGGCTTTCTGAGTGTAGTCAATCGACCCTTGGCGCGGGTTATCCGTATTGTCGGCGCAACAGGCCGGACCCTGGCGACTGGTGAGAAGCGTTTTATGAGCCATCCTGTGGGGTACACCCGTAGAGCAATACTCGCGCTGGCTGCCGGTGCTTCGGCGGTCTTCACGTTCGGTCAGGCGGGGGCACAACCCGTGCCGTCGACGGGAACAGGAGGCAAGACCATGCAGACCCGCGCCATTCCTTCCAGCAACGAGTCCTTGCCGATCGTAGGGTTGGGCACTTACCGAGGTTTCGATGTCGAGCCTTCGGCCTACAAGGACTTGCCCGCAGTGCTGGACGCGTTGTTCGAGAAGGGTGGCAAGCTGATCGACAGCTCGCCGATGTACGGTCGCGCCGAACAGACCACCGGCGACCTGCTGTCGATCCATGAGCCGCGCTCGCCGGCCTTCCTGGCCACCAAGGTGTGGACCCGGGGCCGCGAAGAAGGCATCGCGCAGATGGAACAATCCTTCGCCCTGTTGCAGACCGACCGGATCGACCTGATGCAGATCCACAACCTGTTGGACTGGCGGACGCACCTGCCGACCCTGCGCCACTGGAAGGAAGCTGGGCGCATCCGCTACATCGGCATCACCCATTACACGGCGTCGGCCTATGAAGAAGTGGAAGCGGTACTCAAGGCCGAGCCCGTGGATTTCTTGCAGATCAACTACGCCCTGGATGATCGCGGCGTAGAGAAACGCCTGCTGCCGTTGTGCCGCGAGCGGGGAGTGGCGGTGATCTGCAACCGGCCGTTTGGCGGTGGCGGCTTGCTGGCCAAACTGAAAGATAAGCCGCTGCCAGGCTGGGCGGCGCAAGTCGGAGTCAAGAGTTGGCCGCAACTGGCACTGAAGTACCTGCTGTCACATTCGGCGGTGACCTGCGTGATTCCCGGCACCGGCAACCCGCGCTACATGGCGGAAAATGTCCGGGCCGGTTTCGGCCCGATGCTCACCGATGCCCAGCGTCAGCAACTGATTGCGCTGGTGGGCTAGCGACGTGTTCAACCCGTTGCGGCGAGTCGCCGAACCTCTCCTATACTGAGTCGCGTCCATGCCGTTGAAAGCGCATTCGCTGCCCTGACGGCGTCCCTGTCCATCACTGCAAGGAGATCGAACATGGCTATCCGCATTGGCGACGAAGCACCGGATTTCACCGCCGACACCACCGAAGGCACCCTCAACTTTCACCAATGGATCGGCGATGGCTGGGCCATCCTGTTTTCCCATCCCAAGGATTTCACCCCGGTGTGCACCACCGAACTGGGTTACCTGGCCAAACTCAAACCGGAATTCGACAAGCGCAACACCAAGGTCCTGGGCCTCAGCGTCGACCCGGTCAGTGACCACAACCGTTGGGTCGGTGACATCGCCGAGACCCAGGGCACGGCGGTGAACTACCCGCTGATCGGCGACGAAAACCTGGTGGTGGCCAAGCTGTACGACATGATCCACCCCAATGCCAGCGGCGGCGCGCGCACGGCAGTGGACAACGCCACGGTGCGTTCGGTGTTCATCGTCGGCCCGGACAAGAAGGTCAAGGCCATGCTGATCTACCCAATGAGCGCAGGGCGCAATTTCGACGAAGTGCTGCGTCTGCTTGATTCCCTGCAACTCAATGCCAAACACACCGTTGCCACGCCAGTGAACTGGCGGCCGGGTGAAGATGTAATCATCCCGACCTCGGTGTCCGATGAAGACGCGAAGAAGAAATACCCGGATGGCTTCAAGACCCTGAAGCCGTATCTGCGGACCGTGGCTCAGCCGAAGTAGTCACCAACAGTCATACCGCCATCGCGAGCAAGCTCGCTCCCACACTGGATCTCCAGTGAACACAAGATCTGTGTGCGACAGAGATCCATGTGGGAGCGGGCTTGCTCGCGAAGGGGCCAGCCCCGGACTTCCAGTCAAACCAGATACTTGCGAAACCACCCCAACGTCCGCTCCCACGCCAGTTTCGCCGCCGCCTCGTCGAAGCGCGGCGTGGAGTCGTTGTGGAAACCATGATTGCAGCCCGGATAAATGTAGGCCTCATAGGTCTTGCCCCCGGCCTTCAACGCTTGCTCATAGGCGGGCCAGCCTTCGTTGATCCGCGTGTCCAGTTCGCCGTAGTGCAGCATCACCGGGGCCTTGATCCGGGGCACTTCCTCGGCCGTTGGCTGACGGCCATAAAACGACACGGCGGCCTCCAGTTCCGGGTAGGCCACCGCGGCGGCGTTGGTCACGCCACCGCCATAGCAGAACCCGGTGATACCGACTTTTCCCGTAGCGGCAGGGTGTTTCATCATCCATTCGACGGCTGCGAAAAAGTCGTTCATCAGCTTTTCCGGGTCGACCTTGGCCTGAAGCTCGCGGCCCTTGTCGTCATTGCCCGGATAACCGCCGACCGAACTCAGGCCGTCCGGGGCGAGGGCGATGAAACCGGACTTGGCCAGCCGCCGGGCCACATCTTCGATGTAGGGGTTGAGCCCGCGGTTTTCGTGCACGACCACCACTGCTGGTACTTTGCCGGTGGCTTTGGCCGGACGCACCAGATAACCGCGAACCTGGCCGTGGCCCTTGGGCGACGGGTAGGTGATGTACTCGGCAATAATCTCCGGATCGGTGAAGGAGACCTGCTCGGCCAGCGCATAGTTGGGGCTTAGCGCGGCGAGCAGGGCTCCAGCGGTCAAACCGCCGAAGGTAAACAGCGCCGCACGGTTGAGAAACTCCCGGCGGTTGATCTTGCCGTGGGCGTAGTAGTCGTACAGTTCCAGCAGTTCGGGGGCGAAGTCTTTTGCGGTTAGACGGGTCATGGATTCAGCTCCTCTCGTCTGGTTTAACGCGGCCCCTGTGGGAGCGGGCTTGCTCGCGAAAGCGGTCTGTCAGACAGCAATGTCTTCGACTGACACTCTCTCTTCGCGAGCAAGCCCGCTCCCACAGGGAAAAGGGTGAAGCCAACATTTCATTTCAGGCTCTGCGCCCCAGCCTTCGCTACCTGCGCATCCTGTTCAGGCTTGACGCCCGACACCCCGACAGCGCCTATCACCTGCCCATCAAAAACAATCGGCACGCCACCCTCAAGCGAAGTCAGCAAGGGTGCCGAGAGGAAAGCGTAGCGCCCGGCGTTGACCATGTCCTCATAGCTTTTCGACTCGCGCCGCCCGAGGGCTGAGGTGCGCGCCTTTTCGGTGGCGATGTAGGCACTGCCTGGCGCGCAGCCATCGAGGCGTTCGAGGGCCAGCGGGTGGCCGCCGTCATCGACTACCACTATGGTCACGGCCCATTGATTGGCCTGTGCTTCGGCGCGGGCGGCGGTGAGGATCTGGCCGACTTCGGCCTGGCTCAGGACAGCTTTGCGGTTCATGGGCATCTCCAGGGTTCGGTTACGGCAAGTTGGCTTCGACCAGTTCGATCCAGTGCCGCACCGGGGTTCGCCCTGCGCCGTCGAGGTGCGACTGGCAGCCGATGTTGGCCGTGACAATGACCTCGGGATGGCCGCTTTCCAGGGCGTCGAGCTTGTTGTCGCGCAGTTGTCGCGACAGTTCGGGCTGGGTGAGCGAATAGGTGCCCGCCGAGCCGCAGCACAGGTGCCCGTCGGGGACAGACGTCAGGTTGAAACCGAGTCCGGTCAGCAGCGCTTCCACGGCACCGCCGAGTTTCTGCCCGTGCTGCAGGGTGCAGGGGCAATGGAAGGCCAAGCGTTGCGAGGCGTGGATGCCGAGTTGCTCCAGCGGTTCGTCGCGCAACACTTCCACCAGATCCCTGGCCAGCGCACTGACCTTTTTCGCCTTGTCGGCATAGGCCGGGTCGCTGGCGAGCAGGTGGCCGTAATCCTTGATGAAGGCGCCGCAACCGCTGGCGGTCTGCACAATCGCCTCGGCGCCTTTTTCCAGGCTCGGCCACCACGCGTCGATGTTGCGCCGGGCACGATCGAGGCCGGCGGCCTGGGCGTCCAGGTGGTAGTCCACGGCGCCGCAGCAACCGGCTTCGCGGCTCGCGATGACGCTGATCCCCAACCGGTCCAGTACCCGCGCCGCCGCGGCATTGGTGTTGGGTGACAGGCTGGGCTGCACGCAACCTTCGAGCATCAGCACCTGACGCTCGCGCAGGGTCATGGGTCGCGGTTTGGCCGGGTATGCACTGCGCGGCAATTTGCTTTGCAGGGAGTCGGGCAGCAGTGCGCGGAACACTTGGCCGCCATTGATCAGGCTTTTAAACAAATCCGGATGCGGCACGGTCTGCCGCAACCCTTCGCGCAACAGGCGCTGACCGAGCGGGCGTGGCACCGCCGCATCGACCACCGCCCGCCCGATGTCCAGCAGGTTGTGGTAGTCGACGCCCGACGGACAGGTGGTTTCGCAGTTGCGGCACGACAGGCAGCGGTCCAGGTGCTGCTGGGTCTTTTGCGTGACGTCGTTGCCTTCCAGCACCTGCTTGATCAGGTAAATGCGACCCCGTGGTCCGTCCAGTTCATCGCCGAGCAATTGATAGGTCGGGCACGTGGCATTGCAGAACCCGCAGTGCACGCAGGTGCGCAGGATGCTTTCGGCTTCTGCGGCGCGGGGCAATTGGCTGGCGCGTTCACTCAAGGTCGTCTGCATGGTTCAAAGCTCCGCGTACAGGCGTCCGGGGTTGAAGATACCCCGTGGATCGAGCTGTTGTTTCAGGTTGCGGTGATAGCGCATCAGGGCCGGGGGCAGAGGCTGGAATGGAGTGTCGGTCAGGCCATGGCTGAAGCAGGTGGCATGGCCACCGACCTCGTCGACGACCTGGCGGATGTACGCCGCTTCGGCATCGGATTTCAGCCAGCGCTGGGCGCCCCCCCAGTCGATCAACTGGCGCCCCGGCAACGACAGAAGCGGCGTGTTGTGCGGCAGTGACAGGCGCCAAAGCGGTTGGTCTTCATCGAAGAAACTCAAGCGCTGTTCGTTGAGATCGTCCCACCAGCAAGATTCCAGCCGTTCGCCCCCGAGGCGCTCATGGGCCGCCGATACCGAACCTTCACCGCCCTCAAGCCGCAGGTGCAGGCGTGAACCGTCGTGACATGCCGCGCTGATCGGCAACGGCTGCTGGCCCCATTCCGCCAGGCGCAACAAGGCCCGTTCGGCGTCCATTTCCAGGCCGATACTGAGGCACTGCCGGGGTTTGGGCAGCACTTTGAGGGAAACTTCGGTAATCAGCCCGAGGCTGCCGTAACTGCCGGCCATCAGGCGCGACAGGTCGTAGCCGGCGACGTTTTTCATCACCTCGCCACCGAAGCGCAACAGCTTGCCTTGCCCTGTGATGACCCGCGTGCCGAGGACGAAATCGCGCACCGAACCGGACCACGGGCGTCGTGGCCCGGACAGCCCGCAGGCGATCATGCCGCCGACGGTGGCGCCGTCGCCGAAGGACGGTGGCTCGCAGGGCAGCATCTGTTGCGCGGCGTCCAGCACCTGCGTCAGTTGCGACAACGGTGTGCCGCAACGGGCGGTGATCACCAGTTCAGTCGGGTCGTAACTGACGATACCCCGGTGCGAGCGGGTGTCGAGAATTTCCCCGGCCGTGGTGCGGCCGAGAAAGGCTTTGCTGTTGGAACCCTGGATGCGCAAGGGCGTGGCGTTTTCCAGCGCCTGATTGACCTGTTCCAGCAGTGACTGGCTGTCATCGAAATCTTCAGGGCCGTGCATCAGAAGCGCTCCAGCTCGGGGAAGGGCAATTGACCGCCATGTATGTGCATGGCACCGAATTCGGCGCAGCGGTGCAGGGTCGGAATGTTCTTGCCGGGGTTGAGCAGGCCGCTGGGGTCGAAGGCGGCCTTGATGGCATGGAACAGGGTCAGCTCATCGCTGTTGAACTGCGCGCACATCTGGTTGATCTTCTCGCGGCCCACGCCGTGTTCACCGGTGATGCTGCCGCCGACTTTCACGCACAACTCCAGAATCTTGCCGCCCAGGGCTTCGGCTCGATCAAGTTCACCGGGTTGATTGGCATCGAACAGGATCAGCGGGTGCATGTTGCCGTCGCCGGCATGGAACACGTTGGCCACCCGCAGGCCGTATTCGTTCGAAAGCTCGGCGATGGCGTGCAGTACGCCGGGCAGTTCGCGACGGGGAATGGTGCCGTCCATGCAGTAGTAGTCCGGCGAGAGGCGACCCACCGCCGGGAAGGCATTCTTGCGCCCGGCCCAGAACAGCACGCGCTCGGCTTCGTCCTTGGCCTGGCGTAACTCGGTGGCGCCGGCCTGTTGCAGTACCTGGCGCACCCGGTCGCAGTCATCTGAGACATCGGCTTCAACACCATCGAGCTCGCACAGCAGAATGGCCTGGGCATCCACCGGATAACCGGCGTGGATGAAGTCCTCGGCGGCGCGGATGGCCAGGTTGTCCATCATTTCCAGGCCACCGGGGATGATGCCGGCGGCAATGATGTCGCCGACGGCGCGCCCGGCTTTTTCCACGGAATCGAACGCCGCCAGCAGCACTTTGGCGGTCTGCGGCTTGGGCAGCAGCTTGACCGTGACTTCGGTGATCACCCCGAGCAGGCCTTCGGAGCCGGTGAACAGCGCCAGCAGGTCGAAACCGGGGGCGTCGAGGGCGTTGGAGCCCAGGCTCAGGTGCTCGCCATCAACGGTGAGGATGTCGACCTTGAGCACGTTGTGCACGGTCAGGCCGTACTTCAGGCAGTGCACGCCACCGGCATTTTCCGCGACGTTGCCGCCGATGGAACAGGCGATTTGCGACGACGGATCCGGCGCGTAATACAGACCGAAGGGTGCCACTGCCTGGGAAATCGCCAGATTGCGTACGCCGGGCTGAACCCGTGCGGTACGGGCGGCTGGATCGATGTGCAGGATGTTGTTGAAGCGCGCCATCACCAGCAGCACGCCTTTCTCCAGGGGCAACGCGCCGCCGGACAACCCGGTGCCCGCGCCCCGGGCCACGACGGGGACGCGCAGTTCATGGCAGACCCGCAGCACCCCCTGGACTTCGTCGATGGATCGGGGCAGCACTACCAGCATCGGCGTGGTGCGGTAGGCCGACAGCCCGTCGCATTCGTAGGGCTTGGTTTCCTCGCGCTGATGCAGGATCTCAAGAGCTGGCAAGCGGGTTTGCAGGGCGTGCAACAGCGCCTGTTTGTCGACGTCGGGCAAGGCACCGTCAACGCGTTCATCGTAGAGAATGTTCATCGGCGCTCGACACTCGTTTTGTTGATGCGTGAGGTCTGTTTTCGCGGTCCACTGTCTTAATCATTGGCCCGTCAGGCTCAGCTGTCCATGGGATCGTTGTCTGCTCGACGTACCACCACTCACTGTGGGAGCGAGCTTGCTCGCGATAGCGGCAGACCAGTCGACATCTATGTTGAATGACACTCCGCCATCGCGAGCAAGCTCGCTCCCACAGGGATCAATGTCCGCCCACCACCATATGGCTGAACGGTGCGACGTAGGCCTGCAGCGTCACCAGGCCACCGACCAGGATCGCCAGCACAATCGAGTGGAAGAATACGTAGCGCAGGATTTCCCCTTCATGGCCGTACCAGCGGGTGGCGGTGGAGGCGACCACGATCGACTGGGCGTCGACCATCTTGCCCATGACCCCGCCGGAACTGTTGGCGGCAGCCATCAACACCGGGCTGATGCCCAACTGCTCGGATGTCACCCGTTGCAGGCCACCGAACAGCACGTTTGACGCGGTGTCTGAACCTGTCAACGCCACGCCGAGCCAGCCGAGCAGGGTGCCGAACATCGGGTAGAAAATGCCCGTCGCGGCGAAAGCCAGGCCCATGGTCGCATCCAGGCCCGAGTAGCGCGTGAGGAAGCCCAGCGCGAGCATCGCCGCAATGGTGATCAGCGAATAACGCACCACCCACAAAGTGCGCAGGTACTGGTGAATCAGTTGCGGGATCGAGTACCCCATCAGCAAACCGCCGACAATCGCCGCCAGCAGAATGCCGCTGCCGGTGGCGGTGAACCAGGTGAACTTGTACACCGCTTCTTCGGTTTTCGGCGCGGCCACCACGGGCGGGACTTTCTCGACCTGCAAGTGCAGGGTGGTGAAGGTCACGACCGGCGCAAACAGCGGGTTCGCCTCGCGCATCGGCTTGCCCTGAGGATCGAGCTTGGCGGCACTGGTTTGCGGGTCGATGGCGGGGCGGGTGTCGAAGGTGTTCTTGAAGCCCTGGGTGCCCCAGATGAACACGAAGACCGTGAGGATGAGCCACGGCATCCACGCCCGCATCACTGCCGGTTTTGCTTCATTGGCAAAGGTTGCAGTGGGTACAGGCTTTTCGTCGTGCTCGGCGTCGATCTTCGAGTTGTCGACCCGGCCGGACAGGGCGGCGGAGGTATGCACGGTGGCCGGTTTCCACACCTTGAGGAAACCGGTCAGGCAGGCCATGGAAATCAGTGCGGCGATCACGTCCACCAGCATCGGCCCGTGATAGTTGGACACCAGGAACTGCGGCACGGCAAAACTGACCCCGGCCACCAGGATCGCCGGCCAGATTTCCACCATCTTGCGCCAGCCGGCAAAGGCCCAGATCAACCAGAACGGCACCAGCACCGAGAAGAACGGCAACTGCCGGCCGACCATCATCGACAGCTCCATTTCATCCAGTCCGGTGACCTTGGCCAGGGTGATGATCGGTGTGCCGAGGGCGCCGAACGCCACGGGGGCGGTGTTGGCGATCAGTGCCAGCCCTGAAGCGGCGAGCGGCGAAAACCCCAGCCCGATCAGAATCGCCCCGGTCACCGCCACCGGCGTACCGAAACCGGCGGCGCCCTCGAAAAACGCCCCGAAGCAGAAGGCGATCAGCAGCAATTGCAGGCGCCGGTCATCGGTGATGCGCGCCAGGGAGTCTTGCAACACCTTGAACGAACCGTTCTCGGTGGTCAGGCGATGCAGGAAGATGATGTTCAACACGATCCAGCCAATCGGTAGCAGGCCGTTGGCCGCACCGAACAGCGCCGCGGAACCGGCCATGTTCGCCGGCATGCCGAAGGCGAAGATCGAGATCAGCAAGGCCGAGGCCAGGGCGAGCAACGCCGCCAGGTGCGCCTTGATATGAAAAAACGCAAGGGACGCCAGCATCACCACCACCGGCACAGCCGCCATGAGCGTTGAAAGCACCGGGTTACCGAACGGATCGTAGACTTGCTGCCAGACCATGTTCCACCTCTGCTTTTTATTGTTGGACGTGCAGATCCCCAGGGGGGAGGTGGCCTTGAGTATAGGTGGCATTGCGCCGCTGTCAGGGCGGGCCTCCGGTCCTGCCAATCGGCGCATTCCGGAGGGCTGAGCTAGCATGGCCAGTAGGGTTTGAATTCAGTCAGGGGAGCAATGCAGTCATGACCGAGCGCCATTTGGAGCACAAGGAAACGCTATCGAACGGATGCAACATCAAAGTCAAGGCAGAGATATTGAAGGACGGTTCGTTGGGTATGTTCATCGGTGTCTATCGGCCGGACGGCTCGGCCATCGATGAGAACCACGACCCGCGGCCGCACATGCTGGACATGGAAGCGGCGATGGATTGGGGGATTGATATTGCCAAGGGGATCGGCAATAGCCAGCGAACGTTGTGAGCGGTTGCCGTCCGTGCCCGGGCGACCGGCGGTCGCTGTCAGAACCCGAACGAACGGGCCGAGCCTTTTGCCAGTTCGACGTCCAGCAGATGCTCGACCAGCACGTCATTCAAAAAACGGAACTGATCATTGAGCCCGACCACTTCGTTGCTGAAGTGATGATCGGCTGCCGGGATCAGCAACGCCTCGAACTTCTCGTCGAACAGAAGAGTCAACTCTTTACGTGACTCGAATTCCTGCGCGTAGAAATTGTTGCCGAACACCGGAAAACGTACGGCGAGGGTGACAGTGTGAATCATGATGTTTGTTCCTCGCTCAGGACGTACCAGGCAAACACACTCAATGTGAACGCCGTCAGGGCCAGGCAGGTCAGCAGATGGATCAGCATGAGGTTCCCCTCCGATTCGGGGTTTCGTGTTGGCTTGGAATTGATCCTACGCTGACGGCGTTCAAGCGGAAGGCAATCGCGGCGATGGTGAATATCGACGCCAGTGATGGTGGTTTTTGTGTTGTTGATGCGGACCCCTTCGCGAGCAAGCCCGCTCCCACAGGTTCACCGCCAACCAGGGTGGGAGCGGGCTTGCTCGCGAAGGCGGCCTCAAGGGCACAGCCACCTATACTTAAACCGATGGTTTCGAGTGTCGGGCATTTCGTCCGGTGCACACTGCGGGAAGTCGCAATCTTGAGCCTGCGTTCGCTGATCGTCGCCGTGCTGGTGGTGTTGGCGGGGTGCGCCACACCGCCGCGTGCGCCAGTGGAAGTGGCGCCGGTCATCGTCTCAACGAGCACCTGGCAGCAAGTGGACCGGGAGATCGTCGCTGCGTCGCAGTCAGCCACCGAGCAGACCAGAATCTACGCCCGCGGCGCCATGGAGTACTGGCGCACACGGGTCTATGAGTTGACCGAACAAAATTTCATTCCGTGGTTCAGCAGCTACTGGACCCAGGAATGGCTGTCGGTGAAGGTCAGCTGGTACACCCTCAGCGCCAAGGGTGAGCAGGACGCATCGGAAAAACGCCTGGCGGCGTACCTGCTCGAAGCCTATCAGGAGAAGGTCCTGGCCCCGGCGGCATTGGAAGTCGATCCCGATGCGATTCTCGGTCTGGCAGCGGCGTTCTACGTCGACATCCTCAAGGAAGAGCTGCAGAAAATCTCCACCCGCCACGGCGTGCCGATGGCCCAGCTCAACGGGCGCATCCAGAAAATCCCGGCCATCGCCCTCGGGCCGCCGCCGGCGCGGGACGCTTCGTTGTACCAGATCGTGCACACCGAATCGCTGAACACCTTGCCGGCCTTCGCCGCGCTGGTCGACAAAATCCACAAGGCCGGTGGCGACAAGGGGGTGGGCTCGACCGACACCGCGATGGCGCCGGTGGCCAGGCGCGCCAGCCGGCGGATGGAAGCCGAGATGGCCCCGCGCGGGGCCGCCAGCGCCGTGGCCGCGGCAGCCGGGAGACTCGCCGGTGGCTTGATCACGATAGGGGTGGCGGGCATTCGCGCACTGATTCAGGCCAATGACCGGCCCGACAGCGAGGCGCTGATCCGCAGCAGCCTGGGCAATACCTTCGACAAGGCCTGGCTCAAACTGGTGCAGAACCCGACCACTGGCGTCATGGCTGGCACGCTTTACATGGCGGGGCAGATCGAAGGCAGCCTGGCGGTGCGTACCGAACCGCCGGTCGGTTTGAGTACCGGCACTGTCGATTGGACGCCAGCGCAATCGACTACCCAGCAGAACACCCCATGACCCAAGGAGAAATACTCATGTCTTATGTCGATGGTTTTATCGCTGCCGTACCCACCGCCAACCGTGAGCAATACATCAAACACGCCGAAATCGCCGCCTCGATTTTCAAGGAAAACGGTGCCTTGAGCGTGGTCGAATGCTGGGGCGAGGATGTCCCGGAAGGCAAGGTCACCTCGTTTCCAATGTCGGTGAAACTCAAGGAAGGCGAAACCGTTGCCTTTGGCTGGATCGTCTGGCCGGACAAGGCCAGGCGCAATGCCGGAATGGACAAGATGATGCAGGACCCGCGCATGAAGCCGGACGTCAATCCGATGCCCTTCGATGGCCAGCGCATGGTGTACGGCGGGTTCGAATTGCTCCTCCAGGCCTGACGCCGCACGCGGGATCACTCCGGCGTCGGGGTGATCCTGCAACTCTTGCGCTGGCGGATCTCGTCGTCCGTCGGCCGCTCGCGGATGAACTCGAAGCGCGGCTCGCCTTCGCTGTAGTGCACCAGCCAGCCCCATTCCAGCTTGAGTTCATCCTGGCCGGGCTCGGGCGGTCTGGCCCACCATGGTTCCTTGCTGATGATCTGTCGCATGGCCCCCTCCGGTTTTTCGGGATGCTAGAACTATAACGCGCCTGCCCCACGATGCCAGAAATGCGCTGGCCGGCAGGCGGGTGTTGAGTACACTCAGGCAGTCTTCCCACGAGGTGCCCGGCATGAACGACGAATCCCGCGAGCCGTTCAAGCGTCTGTTCTTTGCGCTGAACTGCGCCCCGGCCCAGCGCCGGGAGATAGCGCAGTGGCGCAGTGCGCTGCAACTGCGCAACGGACGGCCGGTGCCGGCGGAAAACTTTCACCTGACGCTGAAGTTTTTGGGGGCGGTGGGCGCGGCGCAGATTGCTGATATCTGTACCGCTGCGGCGGCGATCCGTACACCGGGCGAGCGCTTGACGGTGGTGCTGGATCGGCTGGACGTGTGGCGCAGGGCAGGGGCGCTGGTGCTCGCGCCGGAGCAGGCGCCCCCCGGCATTGTTGCGCCTGGTGTATGCCCTGGAACAGGCGATGTTGCCGTTCGGGCTGGAGGAAGCGCCAAGGGAATACCGTCCGCATCTGACCCTGGCACGGCAGTATCGGGCACCGGTGCCGGAGTCCGCAACGGCGCCGGAATTCTTCCTGCGTGCCGACCGGTTCACCCTGTTCGAATCCCACAAGGGCCGCTATCGGGCGCTGGCTGAATGGCCTTTGATCGATCCCCAATAAAAAAGGCGCCCGAGGGCGCCAAAATTCACCTGAACCGAGGGAGCCAGGTGAGGCCGTTCTACTTGCAGGAGAGGCAGCGGTGGTAAGGCGCTGCGTGAACGGAAAATGTTGAACCCCACCGCTCCCACATTAGGTAGGTGGTGTTCTGGATTACTGGCCCAGCTTCACCTTGGTCCAGCCACGGGTCATGATCCGCTGGACGGCAATCGGCTGGTCCGGCACGGCATAGAGCGTGGCCATCACCGCTTCCGGCGGGTAGGAGCCCGGATCGTTGCGGATCGCTTCATCGACCAGTGGCGTGGCCGCAGCGTTCGCGTTGCTGTAGCCGATGTTGTTGGTGATGTCGGCAATCACGTCGGGGCGCATCAGGAAGTTCATGAACAGGTACGCGTTCTCGACGTTGGCGGCATCGCGCGGGATGGCGAGCATGTCGTAGAAACTGGCGGCGCCTTCTTTCGGGATGCTGTAGTCGATCTTCACCTTGTCCCCGGCCTCCTGGGCGCGGGCCTTGGCCTGCAGCACGTCGCCGGAGTAACCGACGGCCACGCAGATGTTGCCGTTGGCCAGGTCCGAGATGTATTTCGACGAATGGAAGTACGCCACGTTCGGGCGAATCTTCATGAACAGCGCCTCGGCTTCGGCGATGTGCTGTTTGTCCTGATCGTTCACCGGGTAGCCCAGGTAGTGCAGGGCGGTCGGGATCATTTCAGTCGGCGAGTCGAGGAAACTGATGCCGCAGGCTTTTAGCTTCTCGGCGTTTTCCGGTTTGAACAGCAGGTCCCAGGAGTTGGTCGGGGCGTTGGCGCCGAGCACCTCCTTGACCTTCTGCGGGTTGAAGCCGATGCCGATCGAACCCCACATGTACGGGATGGCGTGGGCATTGTCGGGATCGCTCGCGGAGGCGTTTTTCAGCAGCACCGGGTTGAGGTTTTTCCAGTTCGACAGCTTCGACTTGTCCAGTTCCTGATAGACACCGGCCTTGATCTGCTTGGCCAGGAAACTGTTGGACGGCACGACGATGTCGTAGCCGGATTTGCCCGCCAGCAGGCGTGCCTCAAGGGTTTCGTTGCTGTCGAAGACATCGTAGGTCACCTGGATGCCAGTCTCGTCCTCGAATTTCTTGACGGTGTCCGGGCCAATGTAATCCGACCAGTTATAGACGCGCAGAACCTTGTCATTGGCCTGGGCGCCGGTGGCGATTGCGCCCAATAAGGACAGTGTCAGCAGAGTCCTGCCAAACATTTTCATCGGTACAACTCCATTTTTTTTCAAGATCACACGGCAAACATTTGTGGCTGGAACGCTTGCGCGCTCCCTTGTAGGAGCGAGCCTGCTCGCGAAAAACTCAAGGACGCCGCGTTAATTCAGGTAGCCCGCGTCATCGTTGACGTCCATCGCGAGCGAGCTCGCTCCTACAGGGGCGGCCTCAGGCCGTTGCTTGCGCCATTTGCTTTTTCGGTTGCTGGCAGGATTCGCTGGCGGTCTGGTCCATGGCTTCCTGGATCGCGCGCTTGCGGCTTTCTTCGGCACGGCGGCTGAAGTACCAGACCATGAAGGTCACGATCGACACTGCCAACAGGATCAGGCTGGCCACGGCGTTGATCTCGGGCTTGACGCCCAGACGCACCGCCGAGAACACTTCCATCGGCAGGGTCGTGGAACCCGGGCCGGACACGAAGCTCGCCAGCACCAGGTCATCCAGCGACAGGGCGAACGACATCATGCCGCCGGCCGCCAGTGACGGCGCGATCATCGGAATGGTGATCAGGAAAAACACCTTGAACGGCTTCGCACCCAAGTCCATGGCCGCTTCTTCGATGGACAGGTCCAGTTCGCGAAGGCGGGCGGAGACTACCACCGCCACATAGGCGGCACAAAACGTGGTGTGGGCGATCCAGATCGTGACGATGCCACGCTCCATCGGCCAGCCGATCAACTGCGCCATGGCCACGAACAGCAGCAACAGCGACAGGCCGGTGATCACTTCAGGCATCACCAGCGGCGCGGTGACCAGGCCACCGAACAGCGTGCGGCCCTTGAAGCGTGTGACGCGGGTCAGGACGAACGCGGCCAGCGTCCCTAGTGCGACTGCCGCAATCGCGGTGTAGCAGGCGATTTCCAGCGAGCGCAGCACCGAACCCATCAACTGGCTGTTGTCGAGCAAACCGGCGTACCACTTGATCGACCAGCCACCCCACACCGTCACCAGCTTGGAGGCGTTGAACGAGTAGATCACCAGAATCAGCATCGGCAGGTAGATAAACGACAGGCCGAAAATCAGCATGAACTTTGAAAATCCGAAGCGTTTCATCCCCGTGCCTCCATCTCTTTGGCCTGGCTGCGGTTGAACAGCAGAATCGGCACAATCAGGATCAACAGCATTACCACCGCCAGGGCGGACGCCACTGGCCAGTCGCGGTTGTTGAAGAACTCTTGCCACAACACACGGCCGATCATCAGGGTTTCCGGGCCGCCCAGCAGTTCCGGAATCACGAACTCACCGACCACCGGAATGAACACCAGCATGCAACCGGCGATGATGCCGTTCTTGGCCAAAGGCACAGTGATTTTCCAGAAGCTGTTGAAGGTGCTCGAACCCAGGTCCGATGCGGCCTCCAGCAGGCTCTGGTCATGTTTGACCAGGTTGGCGTACAGCGGCAGCACCATGAACGGCAGGTATGCATAGACGACGCCTATGTAGACGGCGATGTTGGTGTTGAGGATCTCGATCGGGTGCGAGGTCAGCCCGGTCCACATCAGGAACCCGTTGAGCAGGCCGTTGTTGCTGAGGATGCCCATCCACGCATAAACGCGGATCAGGATCGCGGTCCAGGTCGGCATCATGATCAGCAGCATCAGCACGTTCTGCGCTTCCTTGCTGGCCTTGGTGATGGCGTAGGCCATCGGGAAACCGATCACCAGGCACATCACGGTGCTGAAAAACGCCACCTTCAACGAGCCCAGATAGGCGGACAGGTACAGCTCATCCTCGCCCAGCAGGGTGTAGTTGCCGATGTTGAGCAACAGCTGGAATTTCTGCTCGGCGAAGGTGTAGATCTCCGAGTAGGGCGGAATGGCCAGGGCCGCTTCCGAGAAGCTGATCTTCATCACCAGGAAGAACGGCAACATGAAGAACAGGAACAGCCAGATGAACGGAATCCCGATGACGAACTTGCGCCCGCTGGGGACCCACCTCAGGAATTGCTGATTGAAGGTTTTCATGCGCGCAGTACCACGCCGCTGTCGTCTTCCCACCACACGTAGACCTGATCGTCCCAGGTCGGACGCGCACCACGGCGTTCGGCGTTGGCCATGAACGACTGGACGATCTTGCCCCCAGGCAGTTCGACGTAGAACACCGAGTGCCCGCCCAGGTAGGCGATGTCATGCACTTTGCCCGCGGACCAGTTGTAGCGGTTATCCGGCTTGACGGTGCTGACCAGCAGTTTTTCCGGGCGGATCGCGTAGGTGATCGACTTGTCCTGCACCGAAGTGCTGACGCCGTGACCGACGTAGATCTTCTGCTCCAGGTCCGGGCTGTGGATGATCGCGTGACCTTCCAGGTCCTCGACCACGGTGCCGTCGAAGGCGTTCACGTTGCCGATGAATTCGCAGACCATGCGGCTGACCGGTGCTTCATAAATGTCCACCGGGCTGCCGATCTGGGCGATCCAGCCCAGGTGCATGATCGCGATACGCTGGGCCATGGTCATGGCCTCTTCCTGGTCGTGGGTCACCATCACGCAGGTCACGCCCACGCGCTCGATGATCTCTACCAGCTCCAATTGCATCTGCGAACGCAGCTTTTTATCCAGTGCGCCCATCGGTTCGTCGAGCAGCAGCAGCTTCGGACGCTTGGCCAGGGAACGGGCCAGGGCCACGCGCTGACGCTGGCCGCCGGACAGTTGGTGCGGCTTGCGCTTGGCGTACTGGGTCATGTGCACCAGGCGCAGCATCTCCTGCACCCGGGCGTCGATTTCGGCCGCTGGCAAACGGTCCTGCTTGAGGCCGAAGGCGATGTTCTGCGCTACCGTCATGTGCGGGAACAGCGCGTAGGACTGGAACATCATGTTGATCGGTCGTTCGTACGGCGGCATGTCGGTGATGTCGACACCGTCGAGCAGAATCCGGCCTTCGGTCGGGCGCTCGAAACCGGCGAGCATGCGCAGCAGGGTCGATTTGCCAGAACCGGAACCACCGAGCAGGGCGAAGATTTCACCCTGGTGGATTTCCAGGGACACATCGTCCACAGCGATGGTTTCGTCGAACTTCTTGGTGACGCGATCGATTTTCACCAACACCTTTTTCGGTGCCTGGTGACCCTCAAGAGCCTTCCTGTAGATGCTGGAGGCGTTTGCCATGTGAAACTCCCAACAGGTTTCAGTCGCCCGGCCAACACGGCCCGGCTTAATAGTGGATTGCAAACCCTTATCAGATGATGTCCGTCAGTCCAACGCAGTACCCTGTGGGAGCGGGCTTGCTCGCGAAAGCGGTGTGTCAGGCGACATCTGTGTTGATTGTGTCGCTGCCTTCGCGAGCAAGCCCGCTCCCACATGGGGTTGCATCAGGTTGACCGGCATTGCACTGCGGCCGGGTTTATTCGGCGCCGCCATCCTGGCTGCCTGGTCGTACTTGTTGTTATTGCAGTGTGTTGTTTTCGCGAGCGGGGCACGCACAAGCGCCTGCCCGCTCGCGTTGGGCAGTCAATCGTTGAATGTGGGTATCAGGTCGTCAGCTCGAGTGACGCAGCGCCGCCCGTTGCCGGCAGGCTTCGCCGAACGCCTGGAAAATACTCAAATAAGGAGGGTTGTTCAGCACTTGCCATTCCGGGTGCCATTGCACGCCGAGGGCAAAGGCCTTGCTGTGCTCGACGGAGATCGCCTCGATCAGGCCATCGGGCGCGACGGCTTCGGCGCGCAGGCCGGGCGCGAGGCGGTCGATGCCCTGGCTGTGAATCGAGTTCACGTGGAACACCGCAGGCAGCTCCAGCGTTTCGAACACACCGCCGGGCTGCACATTCACCTCATGGGCGGGTGCGTATTGCACGGCCAGGTCCGGATGGTCGGCCTCGCGATGGTCGAGCAAGCCAGGCAGTTCATGGACCTTCTGATGCAGGCTGCCACCGAACGCCACATTCATTTCCTGGAAACCACGGCAGATGCCGAGCACCGGCACGCCCGCTGCAATAGCGGCGCGGATCAGGGGAAGGGTGGTGGCATCCCGCGCCGGATCATGATCCGTGCCGGGGGCGCTGTCGGGGCCTTGATAGTGGAAGGGTTCCACGTTCGACGGCGAGCCGGTCAGCAACAGACCGTCGAGCTGCGGCAGCAGGTCATCGATTTCGGTCAGGTCGCCTAAGGAAGGAATAACGACAGGCAGCCCCAGCGCCGCAGCGCTGACAGCACGCAAGTACTTGTCACCGCTGATGTGGTAGGGGTGCAGGCCAATCTGTTTGACGCACGCAGTAACGCCGATCAATGGCTTGAGTGCCATTTTTATCACCTCGAAGTTTCACACTTGAACGAGCTTTTCCGGAGCTTAGCCTTGTTGATTTTAATTAACAACTCTCATGTAAAAAATTCTAAACGCCGCACGTCCGATCTTCAGGGTTTACGCGTGTTTGAGGGCGTATCTGGCACTCTCGTCCCCCTGAGAGGCCCGAAAATAAACGTTGAAAGGCCAGGTGTTCGCTATTGACTTCACTTTGCCTTTCGGATTGACTGGGCTCGTGAAAGGGCGGTGAACATAATAATTAACAGTAAAAAAATAGGTGCATCATGTCGGTCCCTCTGCGTGCCGTTCAACTCAACGAAGCAAACGCATTCCTTAAGAAACATCCTGAGGTTTTGTACGTCGACCTTCTGATTGCGGATATGAACGGTGTGGTGCGCGGCAAGCGCATCGAGCGCACCAGTCTTCATAAGGTTTACGAGAAAGGCATCAACCTGCCGGCCTCTCTGTTTGCTCTGGACATCAATGGTTCCACGGTGGAAAGCACCGGCCTGGGTCTGGACATCGGCGATGCCGACCGGATCTGCTACCCGATCCCCGGCACCCTCAGCATCGAGCCATGGCAGAAGCGCCCGACCGCGCAACTGTTGATGACCATGCACGAAATCGAAGGCGAGCCATTCTTCGCCGACCCGCGTGAAGTGCTGGCCAATATCGTGCGCAAGTTCGACGACATGGGCCTGACCATCTGCGCCGCGTTCGAACTGGAGTTCTACCTGATCGACCAGGACAACGTGAACGGTCGTCCGCAATCGCCACGTTCGCCGGTGTCCGGCAAGCGTCCGATGTCGACCCAGGTGTACCTGATCGACGACCTCGACGAATACGTCGATTGCCTGCAAGACATCCTCGAAGGCGCGAAAGAGCAGGGCATCCCGGCTGACGCCATCGTCAAGGAAAGCGCCCCGGCGCAATTCGAAGTCAACCTGCATCACGTGGCTGACCCGATCAAGGCCTGCGACTACGCGGTCCTGCTCAAGCGTCTGGTGAAGAACATCGCCTACGACCACGAGATGGACACCACCTTCATGGCCAAGCCGTATCCGGGCCAGGCAGGTAACGGTCTGCACGTGCACATTTCGATTCTCGACAAAGAAGGCAACAACATCTTTGCCAGCGAGGATCCCGAGCAGAACGCCGCGCTGCGACACGCGATCGGCGGTGTGCTCGAGACCCTGCCGGCGCAGATGGCGTTCCTTTGCCCGAACGTCAACTCGTACCGTCGTTTCGGCGCACAGTTCTATGTACCGAACTCGCCGAGCTGGGGCATCGATAACCGCACCGTGGCCGTGCGTGTACCGACCGGCTCCAAGGACGCCGTGCGCATCGAGCATCGTGTAGCCGGTGCCGACGCCAACCCGTACCTGCTGATGGCATCGGTATTGGCCGGTGTTCACCACGGTCTGACCAACCAGATCGAACCGGGTGCACCGGTGGAAGGCAACAGCTACGAGCAGAACGAGCAGAGCCTGCCGAACAACCTGCGCGACGCACTGCGCGAGCTGGACGACAGCGAAGTCATGGCGCGCTACATCGACCCGATGTACATCGACGTGTTCGTGGCGTGCAAGGAAAGCGAGCTGGCCGAGTTCGAGAACTCCATCTCCGACCTTGAGTACAACTGGTACTTGCACACCGTTTAAGACGGATCACACCGATCAACTGTGGGAGCGGGCTTGCTCGCGAAGAGGGCGGCACAGTCAACACTGATGTCGACTGACACATCGCCTTCGCGAGCAAGCCCGCTCCCACAGGGGATCGTATTTCCAAGGTCGTAATTGGTTGGCGTTCAATCCGGCGACCACCTATTCCCCTGCGTCGAGTCACAACCATGACAAACACTCGCAGCGATTGGGAGCAGCGCTTCCAGTCCCTAACCATCGAAGGTCGCGCATTCATTGACGGCCAATACTGCGCAGCCGCCAGCGGCGCGACGTTCGAATGCATCAGCCCCGTGGATGGTCGTTTCCTGGCGAACGTCGCCAGCACCGACGAAGCCGATGCCAATGCAGCGGTCGCCGTGGCGCGCCGGACCTTCGAATCCGGCGTGTGGGCCAACCTGGCCCCGGCTGAGCGCAAGCGCATCCTGATCCGTTTCGCCGACCTGATCCTGGCGAACCAGGAAGAACTGGCCCTGCTCGAAACCCTCGACATGGGCAAGCCGATCAGCGACTCCATGAGCATCGACATTCCGGCGACCGCCAACGCGATCCGCTGGACCGCCGAAGCCATCGACAAGATCTACGACGAAGTCGCCGCCACGCCCCAGGATCAACTGGGCCTGGTGACCCGCGAAGCGGCCGGCGTGGTCGCGGCCATCGTGCCGTGGAACTTCCCGTTGATCATGGCCAGCTGGAAATTCGCCCCGGCCCTGGCGATGGGCAACTCGTTCATCCTCAAGCCTTCGGAAAAGTCCCCGCTGACCGCGATCCGCATCGCGCAGCTGGCGCTGGATGCCGGCATCCCGAAAGGTGTGTTCAACGTCCTGCCGGGCTACGGCCACACCGTTGGCAAGGCGCTGGCGTTGCACATGGACGTCGACGTGCTGGCCTTCACCGGCTCCACGGCGATTGCCAAGCAGCTGATGGTTTACGCCGGGCAGAGCAACATGAAACGCGTCTGGGCCGAAGCCGGGGGCAAGAGCCCGAACGTGGTGTTCGCCGACGCGCCGGATCTGCGCGCGGCAGCACAGGCGGCGGCCAGTGGCATCGCCTTCAACCAGGGTGAAGTCTGCACTGCCGGTTCTCGCTTGCTGGTGGAACGTTCAATTCGCGAGCAATTCATTCCATTGTTGGTGGAAGCCCTGCAAGCCTGGAAACCGGGCCACGCCCTCGACCCTGCGACCACCGTCGGCGCGGTCGTCGACCAGCGTCAACTGGACAACGTACTGCGCTACATCGGCATCGGCAAAGAGCAGGGCGCCAAACTGATCGCCGGCGGCAGCCGCACCCTCGAAGACACCGGTGGCCTGTACGTGGAACCGGCGATTTTCGACGGCGTGACCAACGCCATGACCATCGCCCGGGAAGAAATCTTCGGCCCGGTGCTGTCGGTTATCACCTTCGACACCTTCGATGAAGCCCTGGCGATTGCCAACGACAGCATCTTCGGCCTGGCCGCCGGTGTATGGACCAGCAACCTGAGCAAGGCCCACACCTTCGCCCGTGGCCTGCGTGCTGGCAGCGTCTGGGTCAACCAGTACGACGGCGGCGACATGACCGCGCCGTTCGGCGGGTTCAAGCAGTCGGGTAACGGTCGGGACAAATCGCTGCACGCGTTCGACAAGTACACCGAACTCAAGGCGACCTGGATCAAGCTCTGATAACAATAAAGCGACGGTCGCCGGCTCTGTCGGCGGCCATCGGAGAACTGTATGAAACAAGCACATGTAAACAGCTACTACGCCGCCACCCGCAACTTCACCGGTGATTTCCCGGTGCTGGAAGGGGCGGTGGACTGCGACGTCTGCGTGATCGGCGCTGGCTACACCGGCCTGTCCTCGGCCCTGTTCCTCGCCGAAGCGGGCTACAGCGTGACCGTGCTCGAAGCGGCCAAAGTCGGCTTCGGCGCCAGCGGTCGCAACGGTGGTCAACTGGTCAACTCCTATAGCCGCGACGTCGATGTCATCGAAGAGCGCTACGGCGACAAGACTGCCGAAGTCCTCGGCAGCATGATCTTCGAAGGCGCCGACATCATCCGTCAGCGCATACAGCACTACGACATCCAGTGCGACTACCGCCCCGGCGGCATCTTCGCGGCGATGAACAAAAAGCAACTCAAGGGCCTGGCCGAACAGAAGAAGAGCTGGGAACGTTACGGCAACAAGAACCTGAAAATGCTCGACGCGGCCGACATCAAGCGCGAAGTGGGTTCCGACGCCTACGTCGGCGGCCTGCTGGACATGCAGGGCGGCCACATTCACCCACTGAACCTGGCCCTGGGCGAGGCCTCGGCCATCATCGGCCTGGGTGGCAAGATCTACGAGCAATCGGCGGCGGTGGAAATCACCTACGGCGAGCCCATCACCGTGCGCACCGCCAAAGGCGTGGTGAAGGCCAAGTACCTGCTGATCGCCGGTAACGCCTACCTGCCGCAGGGCCTGGACAACCGCGTGACCAGCAAGAGCATGCCGTGCGGTTCGCAGATCGTCGTCACCGAGCCGTTGTCTGAAAAGCAGGCCCGAAGCCTGATCACCAACAACTACTGCGTGGAAGACTGCAACTACCTGCTCGACTACTACCGCCTGACCGCCGACAACCGCCTGCTGTACGGCGGCGGCGTGGTCTACGGTGCACGCGAGCCGGACGACATCGAACAACTGATCCGCCCGAAGATCCTCAAGACCTTCCCGCAATTGAAGGACGTGAAGATCGACTACCGCTGGACCGGCAACTTCCTGCTGACCATGTCGCGCATGCCGCAATTCGGCCGTATCGAAAAAAACGCCTACTACATGCAGGGCTACAGCGGCCACGGCGTCACCTGTTCGCACCTGGCCGGCAAACTGATCTCGGAAATGATCCGTGGCGACGCCGAGCGCTTCGATGCATTTGCCTCGCTGCCGCACATGCCGATGATCGGCGGGCGTACCTTCTCGGCGCCGTTGACCGCCCTCGGCGCGGTGTACTACTCGCTGCGTGACCGTTTCGGCATCTAAGCTTTACCTCGCCGGCGGCATCTCCCCAAAGGGTGCCGCCGGCTTTTTAATACCAGAAACACCAAATCCCCTGTGGGAGCGAGCTTGCTCGCGATAGCGGTCTGATATTCGACATTGATGTTGACTGACCCGCCACCATCGCGAGCAAGCTCGCTCCCACAGGTCTTGTGTCTTGACTCAGAATTATCATCAACAGGTTCTTTTTTTCTGCCGTTTATCGAACCTGCTGAGCATTACGAACAAACGTGATTTAATAGCCGCCTTTCACGTTTCCGGGACCGGAAAACGGCGTGATCCGCGCCTGCACTCCACCCCTCCATTATCCCTGTAGGAGCGAGCCTGCTCGCGAAAGCGTTGGTTGAGTCGACATCAATGTTGAAGGTCAGATCGCAATCGCGAACAAGCTCGCTCCTACGGGTTGGCACATAAGGCTGTCATGGACACGGGCTCACGACTCAAATTAGTACGCGAAAGCTACAAACTGTCCCAGCGCGAGCTGGCCCGGCGTAGCGGCGTCACCAATGCAACCATCTCCCTGATCGAACAGAATCGGGTCAGTCCTTCCGTCAGCTCCCTGAAGAAACTGCTGGAGGGCATCCCCATGTCCCTGGCCGACTTCTTCACCTTCGATCAGCCGCCGCGCGAACACCAGTACGTCTTCCGCGCCAACGAACAGCCCGACCTCGGCCGCCATGGCCTGCGCCTGCTGCTGATCGGCGCGTCCGTGCCAAGCCGGCAGATGCGCTTGCTGCGCGAGCAATACGCACCGGGCGCAAGCTCGGGCGAAGAGCCGATCGTGCATTCCGAAGGCGAGGAGTGTGGGTTGGTGACCCGGGGTACCGTGGAGTTGACCGTGGATGGCCAGGTGAGTGTGCTCAACGCCGGGGACGGCTATTACTTCCCGACGACCTTGCCGCACCGGTTTCGCAATATCGGGGCGGATGAGGCGGAAATCATCAGCGCCAACACACCGGCGAACTTCTGATAACCGCTTTGCGGGCAGGGTTCATCAGGATCCAGCCGTTAAAACCCGCCTCTGATGCGGGTTTTTTTATAATTTGAATCTGGTTTTGGCCAGGCCTCTTGAATGTGCAGTGTTGGTCATTTCCAATGCTCAAGACGAAATACTGCACCCTTTGCGGGTTATTTCGATCTGTTGGTAGTCGGCACGCGTTTCTTTCTGCAGGGTGGCCAACAGAGATAAAGTGGCTTGCGGATCATTGAGCGGTAATGTCTTGAGTACCTCGACATCAACATCCCACCACTTGCTGTTGATCAGCGCTTCAATCAACTCGGGTGTGTGCCGATACTTGACAACTTTTGCCGGGGTGCCGGCAACAATGGCGTACGGTGGCACGTCATGGGCAACCAGGGCGCGGGTTGCGATGACCGCGCCGGTGCCTATGGTCACGCCTTCCAGGATCATCGCACTATGGCCGATCCAGACGTCATGCCCAATCGTGATGTCCGCAACCTCCGGGTCGTAAACCAGCGCCGTGTCGGTATATTGAAAGGGATGTGAACTGAGCCAGTCCAACGGATGCGAGCTCTTTTGTTGGCCGATAAAACAGCTGCTGCCAATGGAGCAAAACCTGCCAATGGATGAGACTGCCGAAAGGACGCAGTCACTGCGGATATAAGTATGCGCACCAATTTCCAGCTTTTTTGACTCTATGACCACATGCCCAAGCGTCACGCCTTCTTCAATGGTCAGTGTTGATCTTTTGTGCAGCGACAATAAACCGCCCGCCACTTTGCATTTGTGTTTGCGGATCCATCTTTTCCAGTAACTATTTCGCAAATAACTAATTATTGTTTTCATGAACCGCTGTCTTGGATATCCGTTATCGGGCATGGCCCGGCCCCATGAGCCAACGACGAGTCTAAATGAATCGGCCGGGGTAGATGAACTTTTTAGACGTTACTCAAAAACGGTTTTTGCGCGTTTCAGTCTGCTGATGGCTGCTGTAGCCAACTGAACGATGGCCATTGAAAACCCGCAGAAATGCGGGTTTTTTGTGCTTGAACAATGTCACTGCTTCTTCGGCCCCTCAAACCCCCGCTGCTCGATCACGCCAAACACATCCCGCACATCCTGAAGCAGAATCCGCGAAATGTTGGTGACGGTGTTGATGTCGTTTTCGGCGTAGTCGGGGAGGCTGGTGCAGGCCATGAGGTTGAGGTATTGCAGGACGGCGTTGAGGCGTTCGGCGGCGCAGTTGTGGAGTTCGCGCAGCGGGGCGTCGCTGTCGATGAGGAGGACGGGGTAGCTGGTGGCGATTTGTTTCATGGGGGTGAAGCGGGGATGCGGACTGTTAGTCGTCATAAGTAAAACTTCCTCGTATCTGTAAG
The DNA here is from genome assembly GCF_019947335.1 of Pseudomonas sp. BF-R-24. Taxonomy (NCBI): domain Bacteria; kingdom Pseudomonadati; phylum Pseudomonadota; class Gammaproteobacteria; order Pseudomonadales; family Pseudomonadaceae; genus Pseudomonas; species Pseudomonas sp. BF-R-24. The sequence goes on along the minus strand of NZ_JAGYGG010000022.1, from coordinate 3,622 downwards.
AAGAACTACTCCCGGTCGCTGCGATTCGAATGGGGTGGTAGCTATGTGCGGGTTCGCAGACCGAGGATACGAGGAACCCGGCAGACCCGAAGATCTCCCACACACAGCCACCATAAAGCGACATGCGGGCGCAGATGCGACCGTCATCGGCTTGATGGACTGCAAGGTTACTACACGTATCTACAGGGCTGCGAAACCCTGTCGCCAACTCAAGTCAGCGACGGGCGCACATTAGGTGTCGATCTCCTGTGCTGCAACCGGCCTGTAGGACGCCAAATGCCCCCTGTGGCGAGGGAGCTTGCTCCCGTTCGGCGGCTCTGCTGCCGTAAAACCGGGCACTGCGATGGGTCTGAGGAAATGAGTTGCAAAGGATCAGGGTCGCTTCGCAGCCCAGCGGGAACGAGCTCCCTCGCCACAAAGGGACAAGTCCTACAAATTTTCCAGACGTCAAGATTGAACGTTCGTCGGATGGCGGGTTGCTACCATCGCAATTGCCTGCCGATATCAACACGGCTGCTACGCTTGGTCGTTGCAGTGCCCGAGTTCCATTCCTGCTCACGCTGCAAGGGTAATCACGGAGTGCGACATCCATTCCTGTCGGCAACCTGCACGGAGGCAGGCGATGGCGATCAAAAGCATGGCCGATTCGACTGCGGCGGGGAGTCCCGAGCCGCTCGATCGGGAAGAAATCGAGCGGGTGCTGGCGCTGTTGCTGGTCAGCCCGTTGTTTGCCAAGTCCAGGCGCATGGGCAGTCTGTTGCGCTTTCTGGTCGAGCACGACCTTCAGGCTTGCAATACGCCGCTGACCGAACACGCCATCGGCATCGCGGTGTTTCGTCGTGACCCGGCAGTGTATTGCACGGGCGACGATCCGGTGGTTCGAGTGCAGGTGGGGCGCTTGCGGCGCAAGCTCGCAGCGCATTACGCCGGCAACGGCCAGCAGGACCCGGTGCGCTTGAGCATTCCACCCGGGTGTTATCGCTTGACCTACCAGCGGCTGCGGCCCAAGGGCGTCGGCACTCGCCATCCCGTGGTCCAGATCCAGCCGTTTACCTGCCTCACCCGCGATGGCGATGACTTTACCCGGGGCTTGTGCGAGGAGTTGAGCTGCCGACTGTTCGAGTCGTTCGAGCAGGCGCAGACCGGGACCAATCATGTGTTGATGCGGGTGGCACGCAACAGCGAGCCGGTACCGGACTTCAAGCGTGGCGGGCGTTACAGCTATTGCCTGGAGGGCAGCGTGCGGGTCGAGCCTTCGCGGGTGCGAGCGTCATTGCGTCTGGTGGATGTGGCGCAGGGGCGGATTCGCTGGTCGGCGCAGTTCGATCGTGATCGACCCCATGGCATCGCCACCCAGGAGGACCTCGCGCAGTCGATCTGTCGCTCGCTGACGGGCTACTTCGCCACGGCGGGCAAAGAGGAGTGAAAGGGCAACCGCAAGGTTGCCCCGGCATGACGGTTACACGGTTTTCCACTGACCGCCTTCGTAAAGGCGACCTGCGGTGTTATCGAACGTCAAGTCGATTTCGATCGCCTTGGAGCGTGAGGTACTGAACATGGTGCTGGTCTGTACGTTCTGTTCGAACCACACGAGGATGGTTTCCACCGGCGTCAGTACGGTTTCACCGGTGACCACCTGATCCACCGCAACGTAAATGGGGGTGCTGACCTGATTGCCATCAATGCCGGTAGATAACTGGTTGATACCCGGATGGATGGGGTCGTAGTCATTTACAAAGGTTATGGAAATGTTCGGTCCCCCGGTAACCGCCGAACTCAGCAGACCGTGCTCATCGAGTGTCGATGTTTGCCCCAGGCCGATATTGACGATGTTGGTCGAGACTTTGACCTGCACATTTGCCTTGAACAGGTTGGACGCAAACAGCTGATATTGAGGCGTCCAACTGAACTCGTTGTTGCTCAGGTAAGCATCATAGGACTGCCAGACCACGTTGTAGTCGGCGTCACCCACCTTCTTGGCAAAGCACAGCTTGTAGCCTGACTTCTTGAGCAGCGCCAGGTCGCCGGCGGCGATTTCGATGGTGACGGTTTTTTGCGAAGCCGCCAGGGCCGACCTCAGTACCCGGCCGTAATCCGCCGCTTTCAGTTGCGTTGCACCCATGATCGACTTGACGGCTTCTTGCACATCATTGTGAAGCTGCTGGCTCTGTTGGCTGACAGCGATTGATTTGCTCATGGTTTCCTTCTTCCTTGGTGGTGTGTTGGGCAAACAATGGGCTGCTGGCGCTTGGCGCTGCTGTCCATTGACGGCTTCACTCTAGGGGCGAGGGGCAGGGCGGCTAAGTGTCTTGGTGTTACAAGCGGGTATCGGGGGTGTATCAGGGGCCGGGGCCGCCCCGCCTTGACCTCAGGCGGCCCGGGCATCGGCCCAGACGAAGTTCCAGCTCGTGCGTTTACCCTTGGCGATCTCGATCAGCTTGTTCTCGTACACCGTGTGATTGACCACGCCGGTGTAGGTCAGGGCGCGGGCGGCATTGGTTCCGGTGACCTCTCCCGGCTTGCCGCCCGACTCGACCATGGCTTTTTTCATGTCGGCATCCGACGGGGCGCTGCTCTGGTTTTTTTCCACTTTGACGAAACTCATGATTCACCTCTTCCGTGATGGGGGGATCGGTGCCAGCGCGGGCCGACAACTCGACGACCCTGTTCCACACCGACGGCCATACTCTATTGGCCAGTTCGGCGGCGCAGAAGTGACAACTGCGGCGCTGAGGTAACAATCGGGAAACAGCGCCACGCATTGAAGTATCTGCGACGTATCAAGCGTGGATTCACATCGAAGAAGGTTGCGGCGAATGCCCGGACGTGAAACCTGGCTTCGAGCGGATGAGCGCAGACGATTCATGGCTCTGTGACTCGATGGAACCAACTACGTCAATAGCGTCTAAATTTCAGGGAACATTTCCCACCACGAAGGAGCGACTCATGTTCAGGTCTCGATCTTTGATTGCAGCAATCACCTGTTTGACCCTGATCAGCGGCTCGGCGACGGCGCTGGCCGATCCCGGTAACGGCCAGGGTAACGGGAAGGCCAGCCATGGCAACCAGGGCAGTCATGGCAACAAGAACAAGAATTCCGGCGGTGGGGACTGGAGCAATGGCCCGAGCATCAACCGCAGCAGCGTGCTCCAGATCATTGGCGTGAATACGGGCTACTGGAGCCCCGGGCCTGATTTACCACCGGGCATTCAAAAGAACCTTGCCCGAGGCAAGCCGCTTCCACCCGGCATCGCCAAAAAACTGGATGGCCGGCTGGTCGGCAGGCTGCCCCACTACGATGGCTACGAATGGCAGCAGGTCGGCACGGACCTGATCCTGGTTGCGCTGGCCACCGGGCTTGTCTATGAAATTCTCGACGGTGCGTTTGATTAACGTGTGGAAGGTTTTCCCGTTGACTGAGGGTGCTCCAGCCGTCTGTCGTGGCACTTGAACTGTCCGAGGGATATCGCGTCATACGTCACGCGATATCAACCTCCTACGGAAGCAATCATGCTTTTTAAAAACAAGAGTCTCGTTGCTGTAATGTCATGCGCCATGATGCTTGCAGCCGCTCCGTTACTCCCTGATGGCCTGTCGATCATGGGTTCCGCATACGCGAAGG
>NZ_JAGYGG010000021.1:0-109212 GCF_019947335.1 Pseudomonas sp. BF-R-24 | reverse complement strand
CCAGCAGCGTAAAGCCAGCCTGCAGCGCAAGACTCACTTCGACAACGTACCGGTCAAGCCGCAACGCGTTTACGAAGAAATGAACCAGGTGTTCGGCAAAGACACCTGCTACGTCAGCACCATCGGTCTGTCGCAGATTGCCGGCGCGCAGTTCCTGCACGTCTACAAGCCGCGTCACTGGATCAACTGCGGTCAGGCAGGCCCTCTGGGCTGGACCATTCCGGCAGCACTGGGCGTGGTCAAGGCTGATCCGAACCGTAAAGTCGTGGCCCTGTCGGGGGACTATGACTTCCAGTTCATGATCGAAGAATTGGCAGTGGGCGCGCAGTTCAAGCTGCCGTACATTCATGTGGTGGTAAACAACTCGTACCTGGGTCTGATCCGTCAGGCGCAGCGCGGTTTCGACATGGATTACTGCGTACAGCTGTCGTTCGACAACCTGAACGCGCCGGAACTCAACGGCTACGGTGTGGACCACGTCGCAGTTGCCGAAGGCTTGGGCTGCAAGGCACTGCGTGTGTTCGAACCGGCTCAGATCCAGCCTGCCCTGCGCAAGGCCCAGGAGCTGATCGAAGAGTTCAAGGTTCCGGTGATCGTCGAGATCATCCTGGAGCGCGTGACCAACATTTCCATGGGTACCGAGATCAACGCCGTCAACGAATTCGAAGACCTGGCGCTGGTCGGCGACGACGCACCGACTGCGATTTCGTTGCTCGATTAACTGTTGATCGCTCCCACAGGGAAGCACACTCATATTTGGGAGACCACCATGCCGCGTTTCGCAGCCAACCTGTCCATGCTGTTCACCGAACAGGACTTTCTTGCCCGTTTCGAAGCGGCCGCCAAAGCCGGCTTCAGTGGTGTCGAATACCTGTTCCCGTACGACTTCAGCTCCGCCGAAATCAAGGCCCAGCTCGATGCCAACGGTCTGACCCAAGTGCTGTTCAACCTGCCGGCCGGCGACTGGGCCAAGGGCGAGCGCGGTATCGCCTGCCTGCCGGACCGGGTCGAAGAGTTCCGTGCCGGTGTCGACCTGGCCATCGCTTACGCGCAAGTGCTGGGCAACACCCAGGTCAACTGCCTGGCCGGTATTCGTCCGCAGGGCTTTGACGATGCCACCGTGGAGAAAACCTTCGTCGCCAACCTCAAGTACGCAGCCGACAAGCTGCAAGCGGCGGGCATCAAACTGGTGATGGAAGCGATCAACACCCGTGACATTCCAGGTTTCTACCTGAACAACACGGCGCAAGCCCTGTCGATTCGCGAGCAGGTCGGCAGCGCCAACCTGTTCCTGCAATACGACATCTATCACATGCAAATCATGGAAGGCGATCTGGCCCGCACCCTGCAATCGCACCTGGGCGAGATCAACCACGTGCAGCTCGCGGACAACCCGGGGCGCAACGAACCAGGCACCGGTGAAATCAACTACCGCTTCCTGTTCGAACACCTGGACCGCATCGGTTACCAGGGCTGGGTCGGTTGCGAATACAAGCCGCTGACCACCACCGAAGCGGGACTGGGCTGGCTCAAGACCCATAACGCAATCTGATGTAGATCCCTGTGGGAGCGAGCTTGCTCGCGATAGCGGTGGGACAGTCGACATCGATGCTGAATGTTATGGCCCCATCGCGAGCAAGCTCGCTCCCACAAAGAGCAGTACTCCCCTATTTGCTTGAAGCAGCAATAAAAACAAGAGGATTTTCTCATGGCTAAAATCGGATTTATCGGCACCGGCATCATGGGCCACCCAATGGCGTTGAACCTGCAGAAAGCCGGTCACAGCCTGTTCCTGTCGGCCCACCACGACCCTGCGCCTGCCGACCTGGTCGCCGCTGGCGCCGTTGCCCTGGCGAACCCGAAGGAAGTCGCCCAGGAAGCCGAATTCATCATCGTCATGGTGCCGGATACCCCACAGGTCGATGATGTACTGTTCCGCGCTGATGGCGTTGCCGCCGGTGTTGGCAAAGGCAAAGTGGTGATCGACATGAGCTCGATCTCGCCGACCGCCACCAAGGCTTTCGCAGCAAAGATCAACGAAAAGGGCGCGCAATACCTCGACGCCCCGGTCTCCGGCGGTGAAGTCGGCGCCAAGGCTGCGACCCTGAGCATCATGGTCGGCGGCGATGCCGACGCCTTCGAGCGCGCCCTGCCACTGTTCCAGGCCATGGGCAAGAACATCACCCTGGTCGGTGGCAACGGCGACGGTCAAACCGCCAAGGTGGCCAACCAGATCATCGTGGCCCTGAACATCCAGGCCGTGGCCGAAGCCCTGCTGTTCGCTTCGAAAAACGGTGCCGATCCGGCCAAGGTGCGTGAAGCACTGATGGGCGGTTTCGCATCCTCCAAGATCCTCGAAGTGCATGGCGAGCGCATGATCAAGGGCACCTTCGATCCAGGCTTCCGCATCAGCCTGCACCAGAAGGACCTGAACCTGGCCCTGCAAGGCGCCAAGGAGCTGAACATCAACCTGCCGAACACCGCCAACACCCAGCAAGTGTTCAGCACCTGCGCGGCCATCGGTGGCAGCAACTGGGACCACTCGGCGCTGATCAAGGGCCTGGAACACATGGCGAACTTCTCGATTCGCGACAAGAAGTAAGCCCTGTCCCACCCTGCATCAAACCTGTGGGAGCGGGCTTGCTCGCGAAGAGGGAGTGTCAGTCGACATGGATACTGACTGAACCACCGCTTTCGCGAGCAAGCCCGCTCCCACAAGGTCCGCGACAACCCCAATAACAAGAATTCCGGGAGCCCGCCATGTCGGTCGATCCGCAACAATTGCTGCGCGAGCTGTTTGCCACAGCCATCGATGCGGCGCATCCGCAACAAGTCCTCGAAGCCCATTTGCCTGCCGACCGCAGCGGCCGCGTGATCGTCATTGGCGCCGGCAAAGCCGCAGCCGCCATGGCCCAGGTGGTCGAGCGCTGCTGGCAGGGTGAAGTGTCCGGCCTGGTGGTGACCCGCTACGGTCACGGCGCACCTTGCGAAAAAATCGAAGTGGTCGAAGCCGCACATCCGGTACCGGACGCTGCTGGTCTGGCGGTGGCCAAGCGTGTGCTGGAACTGGTCAGCGACCTGAACGAATCCGACCGCGTGATCTTCCTGCTCTCCGGCGGTGGCTCTGCCCTGCTGGCACTGCCGGCCGAAGGCATCACCCTGGCCGACAAGCAGTCGATCAACAAAGCCCTGCTCAAGTCCGGCGCCACCATCGGCGAGATGAACTGCGTGCGCAAGCACCTCTCGGCGATCAAGGGTGGGCGTCTGGGCAAAGCCTGCTGGCCTGCCACGGTTTATACCTATGCTATTTCCGATGTGCCGGGCGACCTCGCCACGGTCATCGCCTCCGGCCCTACCGTGGCAGACCCGAGCACGTCGGCCGAAGCGCTGGCGATCCTGAAGCGCTACGCCATCGAGGTTCCGGCTTCGGTGCGCACCTGGCTGCAAAGCCCCGAATCGGAAACCGTCAAACCCGGCGACCCGAGCCTTGCGCGCAGCCATTTCCAGTTGATCGCCCGCCCGCAACAATCCCTTGAAGCGGCGGCGGTGAAATGCCGTCAGGCCGGGTTCAGTCCGCTGATCCTCGGCGACCTTGAAGGCGAATCCCGCGAGGTGGCGAAAGTCCACGCCGGCATCGCACGGCAGATCGTCCTGCACGGTCAGCCGCTGGCGGCGCCCTGCGTGATTCTCTCGGGCGGTGAAACCACCGTCACCGTGCGCGGCAATGGCCGTGGCGGGCGCAATGCCGAGTTCCTGCTCAGCCTGACCGACAGCCTCAAGGGCCTGCCCGGCGTCTACGCACTGGCCGGTGACACCGACGGCATCGACGGTTCCGAAGACAACGCCGGCGCGATCATGACCCCGGACAGCTACGCCCTCGCCGCGGCAAAGGGCCTGAGCGCCAGCGACGAGTTGGATAACAACAACGGTTACGGCTACTTCGAGGCGCTGGACGCCCTGATCGTCACCGAGCCGACCCGAACCAACGTCAACGACTTCCGCGCCATTCTGATCCTTGAGAGCACTAAACATGACGCCTGATAAAAAGGTCAAAATCCTCGCCACGCTCGGCCCGGCCATCGACGGCATCGATGCCATCCGTGAACTGGTGCTGGCCGGGGTCAACATCTTCCGCCTGAACTTCAGCCATGGCGATCATGCTGACCATGCCCAGCGTTTCCAGTGGATTCGTGAAGTCGAGCGTCAGCTCAATTATCCATTGGGCATCCTGATGGACCTGCAAGGGCCGAAACTGCGGGTCGGCAAGTTCGCCGAAGGCAAGGTGCAACTGGTTCGCGGCCAGGCCTTGCGCCTGGATCTCGATGCCACACCGGGCGATGAGCGCCGGGTCAACCTGCCCCACCCGGAAATCATCGCCGCGCTGGAGCCGGGCATGGACCTGCTGCTGGACGATGGCAAGTTGCGTCTGCGGGTGGTGACCAAGTACGCCGACGCCATCGACACCACCGTGCTCAATGGCGGCGAACTGTCGGACCGCAAAGGCGTGAACGTGCCACAAGCGGTGCTCGACCTGAGCCCGCTGACCGCCAAGGATCGCCGCGACTTGGCCTTCGGTCTGGAGTTGGGTGTGGACTGGGTGGCGCTGTCGTTCGTGCAACGTCCCGATGACATCCGCGAAGCCCGCACCCTGATCGGCGACAAGGCGTTCCTGATGGCCAAGATCGAGAAGCCCTCGGCCGTCGAGCAACTGCGCGAGATCGCCGAATTGAGCGACGCGATCATGGTCGCCCGGGGTGACCTGGGTGTGGAAGTGCCGGCCGAAAGCGTGCCGCAGATCCAGAAGAACATCATCAGCACCTGCCGCCAGCTCGGCAAACCGGTGGTGGTCGCCACTCAGATGCTGGAGTCGATGCGCTTCTCACCCGCGCCAACCCGCGCCGAAGTCACCGATGTGGCCAACGCCGTGGCCGAAGGTGCGGACGCGGTGATGCTGTCGGCGGAAACCGCATCCGGCGAATACCCGCTCGAAGCCGTGCAGATGATGAGCAAGATCATCCGCCAGGTGGAAAACGGTCCGGACTATCAGACTCAACTCGACGTCAGCCGGCCGAAAGCCGAGGCGACTGTTTCCGATGCGATCAGCTGCGCCATTCGCCGTATCAGCAACGTGCTGCCGGTGGCGGTGCTGGTCAACTACAGCGAGTCCGGTGCGTCGAGCCTGCGTGCGGCGCGGGAGCGGCCGACGGTGCCAATCCTCAACCTGACACCGAACCTGCAGACCGCCCGTCGCCTGAGCGTGGCGTGGGGTGTGCACTCGGTGGTCAACGACCGCCTGCGTCAGGTCGATGAAGTCTGCTCGACGGCACTGGAAATTGCCCAGGCCCAAGGCATGGCGCAGCGTGGCGACACGTTATTGATCACCGCCGGTGTGCCCTTTGGGCAGCCGGGATCGACTAACTCTTTGCGCATTGAGACGTTGATCTAGCGCCTGAACTGGCCTCTTCGCGAGCAAGCCCGCTCCCACAGTTGATCTATGTGCACCACAGAATCAATGACTGAATAAAGATTCAGTGTGGGAGCGGGCTTGCTCGCGAAGCAGGCGACACGATTCACTGGAAACACCACAGATTTCATCATGCCTGCCAATCACTTCAACACCCACTGCCCCGACTGGGCCGAAGCCTTGCTCAACGGCTTCAGCCAGATCTTTCTCCAGCGCAATCCGCTGTGCGGTCTGCTGTGCGTCCTGGCCATCCTGTTCACTGCGCCCGCCTTGCTCGGCGGCGCCTTGCTCGGTGGTGTTGCCGGGCTGCTCACCGCGCAACGCCGAAACTATGCCAAGGCTGATCGTCAGGCCGGGTTGTTCAGCTACAACGGCGTGCTGCTCGGACTGTTGCTGAGCCTGTATTTCCCCTGGTCGGCGATGATGCCGCCACTGATTCTGGCCGCCGGTGGCCTGAGCGCGATGGTCACCCAACAGTGGCTCAAGCGCGTCCGGTTCAGCCAATACCTGCCGGCCTACACCGCGCCCTTCGTTGGGCTGGGCTGGTTGCTGCTGTGCTTCGCCACGCCCTCGACAGAGCCGCATTTGATCGAAGTCAGCACCCTGAACATGCTCGCCGCGCCACTCAAAGGTCTCGGCCAGGTGATGTTCCTCGGTCATCCGCTGGCCGGTGCGATGATTGCCGCCGGTTTGCTGATCGCTGATCGCCGCGCATTCTGCTGGGCGTTGCTGGCCTCAGTCGCGGGCATGGGCTGGAGCCTGCTGAACCACGATTTCTATACCGCACTGCTCGGCCTCGGTGGCTATAACGCCGTGCTGGCCGCCCTCGCCTTCAGCTCGCAGCGTCGCCAACCGTGGCTGCCGCTGGTTGGCATCGGCCTGGCGCTGCTGCTGACGCCGCTGTTTGCCGCCATCGGTCTGCCCACCCTGACCGCGCCGTTCATTCTTGCCGGCTGGCTGATTCGCAGTGTTATTCAAATGCTCGGCAAAGCCACAGTCGAAAGCGCGCCTTGCGCTCCCGGGGAGAATCAACCTAGGCTGCGCTGATTTGCGGCCAAGGCGATGTGCATGATCAGCAACGACACGTGGCGTAATCGCCTGTACGTGATTATTTTCCAGACCGACACCGTCGCCGGTCGACGCTTTGACTCCACCCTGCTGCTGATCATCTTCGCCAGCCTGGTAGTCGTGATTCTGGACAGCATCGATGACGTTCACCAGCACTACGCCAACCTGCTGGCGTACATCGAGTGGGGCTTCACGGCGATCTTCCTCGGCGAGTACATCCTGCGCCTGTACTGCTCGCCCAAGCCCCTGCGCTACGCCTTCAGTTTCTATGGGCTGGTGGACCTGCTGGCCATCGTGCCCGGCATCCTCGCGCTGTACTACAGCGATGCCCAGTACCTGCTGATCATCCGGGTGATCCGGATGCTGCGGATCTTCCGCGTGCTCAAGCTCGGCCCGTACCTCAAGCAAGCTCATTACCTGCTCGATGCCCTGCGCGGCAGCAAGCAAAAGATCCTTGTTTTCCTGCTCAGCGTCTGCACCCTGGTGACGGTGTTCGGCACCCTGATGTATGTGGTCGAAGGCCCGCAACATGGCTTCACCAGCATTCCCAAGGGCATTTACTGGGCTATCGTGACGTTGACCACCGTCGGTTACGGCGACATCGTGCCCAAGACCGCACTGGGTCAGGTCATCTCGTCGATGGTGATGATCACCGGTTACTCGATCATCGCCGTGCCCACCGGGATCTTCACCGCCGAACTGGCCACGGCCATGCGTGGCGGCCAGTTGCAGCACCACTGCCCGGTGTGCGCCAAGGACAGCCATGAGCCGGAGGCGTCGTTCTGCTCCCGTTGCGGTAATGCGCTGTTCAGGAAACGGGAATAAGCAAAGAGCTTTTTAATCTTTAAAGGACTATACGAGCCCAGTTATAGTCGCTGGCAAATTGCCCCACTTTTAATAGAACAAGGAATGCGCAGTGAAAAAACTCTTTGGCGCCTCACTTATCGCCGCTGGCCTGGTCCTGGGCAACATCGCCCAGGCTGCACCGACCCTGCTCAACGTTTCCTACGACGTGATGCGCGATTTCTACAAGGACTACAACACTGCGTTCCAGAAACACTGGCAAGCCGAGCACAACGAAAACATCACCCTGCAAATGTCCTTCGGCGGCTCCAGCAAACAGGCGCGTTCGGTCATCGACGGCTTGCCGGCCGACGTCATCACCATGAACATGGCCACCGACATCAACGCCCTGGCGGACAATGGCAAACTGGTCCCGGACAACTGGGTCACGCGCCTGCCGAACAACAGCGCGCCGTTCACCTCGGCCACCGTGTTCATCGTGCGCAAGGGCAACCCGAAAGCCCTGAAAGACTGGCCGGACCTGCTCAAGGACGGCGTTCAGGTCATCGTCCCGAACCCGAAAACCTCCGGCAACGGTCGCTACACCTACCTGTCGGCCTGGGGCTACGTGCTGAAAAACGGCGGCGACGAGAACAAGGCCAAAGATTTCGTCGGCAAGCTGTTCAAACAAGCGCCGGTGCTGGATACCGGTGGCCGCGCCGCGACGACTACTTTCATGACCAACCAGATCGGCGACGTATTGGTGACGTTCGAGAATGAAGCGGAAATGATCGCCCGCGAGTTCGGCCGTGATCAGTTCGAAGTCATCTACCCAAGCGTTTCCGCCGAAGCCGAGCCACCGGTGTCGGTGGTCGACAAGACCGTCGACAAAAAAGGCACCCGTGCAGCAGCCGAGGAATACCTGAAGTACTTGTGGTCGCCGGAAGGTCAGGAAATTGCCGCGGCAAACTACCTGCGCCCGCGTGACCCAGCCGTGCTGGCCAAGTACACCGACCGTTTCCCGAAAGTAGACTTCCTGTCGGTCGAGAAGACCTTCGGCGACTGGCGCACCGTGCAGAAGACCCACTTCAATGATGGCGGGGTTTTCGACCAGATCTACAGCGGCAAGTAATCGACTGAAACACTGCAACTTCTATGGGAGCGAGCTTGCTCGCGATGACAATTGAACAGTCAGCATCGTCGTTGACTGCCATTACGCTATCGCGAGCAAGCTCGCTCCCACAGGTTCTGCGACATCCCGCTACATCGGCGGCGTCACGTCATCCTTGCCCGCCGAAATGGATTGGGCGGTGAGCGTGCCGTCAGCGCCCGGCGTCACAAAGGTCACGATCTTCACGAACAAGATGTAAGTGAATGTATCATTCACCCTCGATGTTCTGACGCAAGACACACGCGTTCGTCAGTCATTCCGCAATGGAATGATTGCTATCACTCCAATCCCACTTCCGCCGTTTCAGTCAGCCCATTAGCCTGCGCGCATTCCTTTCCGTACAGCGAGACCCGTTATGAACCCAGCGACCCAGGTGTCCCACGGCACCGCGACAATGACCCGAGGCATGGTGCTGCTGTTCGCCTTCTGCTGCGGCGCCATTGTCGCCAATATCTACTACGCCCAGCCGATCATCGGCCTGATCGCGCCGGACATTGGCCTGACCAACACCATGGCCAGCCTGATCGTTTCCTTGACTCAGATCGGCTATGCGCTGGGACTGTTTTTCCTGGTGCCGCTGGGGGATCTGCTGGAGAACCGCCGGTTGATGATCATCACCACGCTGGTGGCAATTGTCAGCCTGCTAGGTGCGGCGTTTACCGACCAGCCGAACGTGTTTTTGCTGATTTCGCTGTTGGTGGGCTTCAGTTCGGTTTCGGTGCAAATCCTGATTCCGTTGGCCGCGCACCTGGCACCGGAAGAAACCCGTGGCCGTGTGGTGGGCGGGATCATGGGTGGGTTGTTGCTCGGCATTCTGCTGGCCCGACCGGTGTCCAGCGTGGTGGCCGACCACTTCGGCTGGCGGGCGATGTTTGTGATTGCCGCGGTGTTGATGGCGGCCATCAGCATCGTGCTGGCCGTGACCATTCCCAAGCGTGAGCCTGATCACAGCGCCTCCTATGGCCAGTTGCTGGGCTCTCTGTGGACGCTTTTGCGCAAGCAACCGGTCCTGCGCCAGCGTGCGTTTTACCAAGGCTGCATGTTTGCCACCTTCAGCCTGTTCTGGACCGCCGTGCCGCTGGAACTGGCGCGCAATCACGGTTTGTCGCAAAGCGAGATCGCGATCTTCGCCCTGGTCGGGGCCATCGGCGCCATTGCTGCCCCGATCGCCGGTCGCCTGGCCGATGCCGGTCACACTCGTATCGCCTCGTTGCTGGCTCTGTTGTTTGCCAGCTTGAGTTTCATGCCGGCGTTTATCCATCCGGTCTACAGCGTCATCGGCCTGGCGGTGACCGGCGTGGTGCTCGACTTCTGCGTGCAGATGAACATGGTCCTCGGCCAGCGCGCGGTCTACGCCCTCGACGGCAAAAGCCGCAGCCGCCTGAATGCGCTGTACATGACCAGCATCTTCATCGGCGGCGCCTTCGGCTCTTCGGTGGCCAGCGCGGTGTACGAACACGGTGGCTGGTTGTGGATCGTGATCGTCGGCAGCGCGTTTCCGCTGTTGGCGTTGTTGCGGTTCCTGAGTGTTTCGCAGAAGGCTTCGCTGGCGACGGCGTAAATCGCTAGAAGCATGAATGTTATGCCCCGCCGTTCAGTTCGTGCCTGCTCAAGATCGACGATGATCCGTTACGCCGAAGTCAACCCCGATTACACTCAGCGTCCAGAGCCTGAAGCGATGCTGGATGTGATTCGCGGCTGACCCGTTCAAGCGCCGCCCGGCCGGCGGCATGCCCTTACAAGGAGTTGCCATGACCCGACGTACCTTTCTCATCACCGGGCAAACGCTGTTTGTCGATGGTGGTGTTTGCGTGGGCAAGGCCGCTTTCTAACCAAACAACACCCATCCACTGTGGGAGCGAGCTTGCTCGCGATAGCGGCATGACAGTCAGCATCAATGTTGAATGTTAAACCGCCATCGCGAGCAGGCTCGCTCCTACAGGGGCTTGCGATAACTTCCAGGCTTTGCACAAGGACCTTCAATGGATCGCCTCGGCGCAATGGAGACCTTCGTCTTCGTGGTGGAAGCCGGTTCGTTTTCCGCCGCAGCCCGGCGCCTGAACATCGGCCAGCCAGCCGTGTCGAAAACCAAGGGCTGACCATGGCCTCGCAATGGATGTTCGCGCCTGAACTGGCTGACGGTTCGGTTCGGGAAGTGATGAAGGACTGGGCACTGCCGGACCTGGATTTGTGGGCGGTTTTCCCTACGGGGAGAATGGCCAGTGCCAAGGCTCGGGCGTTCGTCGAGTATGTGCAGGGGTTGTTGGCCAGGAAGGCCTGACAGGTAGCCGGGAGTTACTCGTCAATGCAGACCAGCAACCGTTCGACCGTTTGCTCAAGCGGCCCTGAGTTGTCGAGCACGTGCACGGCCGGGTCCTCCACCAGCAATTGCTCGCTGAATCTGGCATTGCGTGCCAACCGCTGGTCGATCTCGATCGGCGATTCCCGCCCGCGTTCCAGCAAGCGCTGGCGCAGTACTGCCTGATCCACAGTCAACAACAGCACCAACGCGTTCGGATAGCGCTGGCGCGTGTTCTGCAAATGCCCGCGAGAGCCATTGATCAGCACGTCCTGCCCGGCGGCCAGCCAATTGTCGATTTCCCGTGGGATGCCATAGGACAATCCGTTGGCGTGCCAGCTCAGGGCAAACGCGCCCTGGGCCTCCATTTCGGCGAACTGCTGTTCACTGACGCCCAGCGCCGCTTCGCCCACGGCTTCCGCCGAGCGCGTGATGACCCGCCGCACGATACGGCAGCCGCTTTCGGCCAACCGTGTTCGCGCGGCATCCAGCAGGCTGTCCTTGCCCGAACCTGAAGGCCCGATGAGATAGATCAACCTGCCCGCCATCAAACCACCCTCTTCATTTGTCGCCCTGTTTGCCGGATCCACGGCAGACCGTCCTGATTGCGCTTGCGCCAGATCAGCCCGCAGGCCCGGCGTATGATCCATCACCGACACCGGTTGCACCAGCGGGTTTTCCAGCGGGTCTCGGTATACGCCAAGGGTGTCCTCGCAGTGCATTGACGCCTCGGCGCGGGCGAGTCCATCCAATTACGGCGGGTTACTTGGCAAATCCCCAAGTAACCAAGGGCTCTTGCCCCTCACGTTCGGCCTCTCGAGGGGGCAAGAAGATCAAAAGCCAAAGCAAAAGCGAGGCAGCCTACTGGCCGGCCTGATCGCAATTGAACGCGCTCCCCCTGTAGGAGCGAGCTTGCTCGCGAAAAACGCCGGGACACCGCGGGGATTCAGACAGCCCGCGTTATCGTTGACGTCCATCGCGAGCAAGCTCGCTCCCACAGAATTCAGCAGTGACCCACCCATCACATTCCAGCAGGCACAAAAAAGGCGACCCGAAGGTCGCCTTTTTGCGTTACTGCCCGAATTTTCGCCCCAAGCCACCCGGTACACCCTGGATGTCAGTATCTTCCCACGGCCCTTGCGGACTAATCGACCGACTCCAACCATTATCCCAGCGGTAATAGGTACGTTGGCGATAAAAGGTATTGGGCTGGTCATCAAGTACATACACCCCAAGCTTCGGATCCCAATGGCTATTGCCCCCCGGTGGTGGCGCGAAGCTGGCAGAAGTGCGTGGCAACGGCTTGGAGGGTTTGGCCGGGATGGTCGGCTTGCTCGGTACAGGCGACGTCGATGGCGTGGGGCTGGGCTGCGACGGCGGGAACGGTGATGGTGCCTGATGTTCCGTTGGTTGCTGGACCGCACAAGCGCTTAACCCCAAAACAGCGCTGAGCAGGGCAATACGAGCAATGGCGGTCATGGTGGCGTTTCCTGTTATTTATCCGGGCTGTCGATGGTCAGTGTCTGCGGCGCGGTGGTGCTGCTGGCCAGGGGCTGGCTGCGACCAATCCATTCGCCGGCGGTCGGTTTGCCGGCACGGGAAATGCGCGCAACCAGTTGGACTTCAGGGAAGTTCGACAGTTTCAATTGCGGCATCATTGCGTCGGCATCGCCCAGTTCGACGGTTACCGGCAGGTCGGCCACGGTCATGCGCTTGACCGCCAGCGGGGCTGGAGGACCGGAGATCGCACGGGCGAAGATGAACACGCTGTCGCCAGGCTGGACCTTGGATTTGAGGTCCGCGGCCAGATCGACACTGACCTTTAGCAACGCCGAGGCCTTGGCCGCCGGTGCTTGTGCAACCTTGCCGCCACTGGCCACCAGCTTCTCCGTGGCCCGGGTAATTCCGCCTTCCAGCGCCTCGCGGGACTTGTCCTCCGGCGGCAGCTGCGCCAACAGGCGATTCCAGTAATCAATGGCGTCCTGATAACGCTCGCTTTCAAATGCGGCAATGCCAAGCAGGCCAAGGCTGGTGACTTCTTTCGGATCGGTCTTGAGCGCTTCGTCGGTCAGGGCCTGGACCTTGTCCGACCACTTCTTGCCATCGGCGAAGTACTGGGCCTGGGCCCATTGACCGAGCAACTCGGGCTGGCGACCGGCCAGACTCACGGTACGTTCGAACATTTTCGCCGCGTCCGCCGGGCGATCCTGAGCCATGTAGGTGCGACCGAGGAAATACATGCCTTCAGCGGAATCCGGTTGAGCGGCGACCGCACGTTCCAGGCGCCGCGTCATCTCTTCCATCGACTGGGGTGCCTGGGAGAATTCGCGGGTCAGTTCGACCTTGTCGCTGGCACCGAAATGCAAATACAGGCCCAAGCCCAGCACCGGCACCAGAATGGCCGCCAGCAACGGCAAGGGTTTGCCCAGACGCGACACCCGCGGCGCTTCAGCGCCTTCGGTGTCCGCCAGCAATTCACGGACAGCTTCGGCGCGACCGGCGTCCATTTGCGCGGCATCGAGCACGCCCTCTTCCTGCTGAGCCTGCAACTCAGTCACGCGCTCCTGATACAGCGCGACGTTCAGGGCGGTACGATCCTCTTCGAGCTGGGCGCGACGACTGCGCAGCACCGGGATCAACAGAAAACTCAGGGCAACCAGAAGCAGCAGACCTGCAGCGAGCCAGAAATCAATCATTCTTGGTTTTATCCAACAGGTGGTCGAGGCGCGAGCGCTCCTCGGCAGAAAGCGAGTCCGGGGTGCCGGCGCGTTGCACGCGACGACGGCGGACGATCACCGCGATGATCACGACACCGCCCAGCAGCAGGCCGGCGGGGCCGAACCAGAGCAAGGCGGTCTTGGCGTTCAGCGCAGGCTTGTAGCGGACGAAATCACCGTAGCGATCGACCATGAAGTCGATGATCTGCTGGTTGTCCTTGCCCTCGCCGAGCATGCGGAAAATCTCTTTGCGCAGGTCGGCGGCAATCGGTGCGTTGGAATCGGCGATGTCCTGATTCTGGCACTTGGGGCAACGCAGCTCCTTGGTCAACTCGCGGAAACGCTCGCGATCTTCTTCCTTGGCGAACTCGTAGGTGTCGATGGCCGCGTGGGCCACGCCCGCCAGGCTCAAGCCCAGGACAACGGCAGCGATCCAGCGCTTCATGGCTTGGCCTCGTCGACCAGCGCCTGGTACTTGCGCGCCAGTTTTTCACGCCAGACCTGCTCGTCGATCACGCCGACGAACTTGTCACGGATGATGCCCTTGGCGTCGATGAAGAAGGTTTCCGGTGCGCCGTACACGCCGAGGTTCAGGCCCAGCGAGCCTTCGTCGTCACGAATGTCCAGCGCATACGGGTTGTGGAAGTCCTTCAGCCACTTCAAGGCATCGGCGTTGACGTCCTTGTAGTTGATGCCGTAGATCACCACGCCCTGCTGGGCCAGTTTGTTCAACACCGGGTGCTCGACCCGGCAGGAAATGCACCAGGTGCCCCAGACGTTGACCAGCGCCGGTTTGCCCAGAATGTCAGCGCGGGTCAGGGTCTTGTCGCCCTGCACCGACGGCAGGGAAAACTCCGGGAACGGCTTGTTGATCATGGCCGAAGGCAGCTCGGCCGGATCCAGGTACAACCCACGGTAAAGGAATACCGCGACCACCAGAAAAATCGCCAGTGGCAACAACATCAACCAACGCTTCATGCAGTGGCTCCCGACATGCCCAGTGCTTCGCGCACGCGGCTTTTGACCTTGACCCGATAACGCCGATCCAGCGCCGCCAGCAACCCGCCTGCGCCTGTCAGCAAGCCGCCGAACCAGATCCAGCGCACGAACGGCTTGACGTGCACGCGCACGGCCCAGGCGCCGTTACCCAGTGGTTCACCGAGGGCGACATAGAGGTCGCGGGTGAAACCGGCGTCGATGCCCGCTTCGGTCATCACCGAGTTCTGCACGGTATAGAGGCGTTTTTCCGGGTGCAGCACGCTGATTTCCTTGCCGTTGCGGATCACCCGCACGGTGCCCTTGTCGGAGGTGAAGTTCGGGCCTTCGAAGTGTTTGGCGCCTTCGAAGACGAACTGATAGCCACCCAGGTAAATGGATTCGCCGGGCGCCAGGCGCAGATCGCGCTCGGCACTGTTCTGGCTCGACAGCACGACACCCAGCGCACACACGGCGATGCCCAGGTGCGCGATCTGCATGCCCCAGTAGCTGCGGGTCAGGGTTGGCAGTCCTTTGATCAGGCCCTTGTGGCGAGTCTTGTCGAAGATGTCACGCACGCCGGCCAGCAACACCCAGGCAGCAAGCATGAAGGTCGCGAGCACGGCCCAGTTGAAATCGCCGTAAGCGACGCCGGCCACTACGGCCAGCGCGGCACTGCCGAGCAGGACCGGGGTGAGCATGCTTACCAGCCATTTCACCGGAGTGTCTTTCCAGCGCACGATCACGCCGACCGCCATCACCACCATCAGCAATGCCATCAACGGAATAAACAGCGCGTTGAAGTATGGCGGGCCGACGGACAGCTTGGCGCCGGTCATGGCGTCCAGAATCAGCGGATACAAGGTGCCGAGCAGGATCATCGACGCGGCCACCACCAGCACCAGGTTGTTACCCAACAGCAGGGTTTCCCGGGACCAGAGGTTGAAGCCCACCTGGCTCTTGACCACCGGCGCGCGCAGGGCGAACAGCGTCAGCGAACCACCGACCACGAACAGCAGGAAAATCAGGATGAACACCCCGCGCTCCGGGTCGGACGCAAAGGCGTGCACCGAGGTCAGCACGCCGGAACGCACGAGGAAGGTGCCCAGCAGACTCAAGGAGAATGCGGCGATGGCCAGCAACACGGTCCAGCTTTTGAACACGCCACGTTTTTCCGTGACCGCCAACGAGTGAATCAGTGCGGTGCCCACCAGCCATGGCATGAACGAGGCGTTTTCCACCGGGTCCCAGAACCACCAGCCGCCCCAGCCGAGTTCGTAGTACGCCCACCACGAACCGAGGGTGATGCCGATGCCGAGGAACGCCCAGGCCACGATGGTCCACGGACGCGACCAGCGCGCCCAGGCGGCGTCCAGGCGACCGCCCATCAACGCGGCGATGGCGAAGGCGAAGGCCACCGAGAAGCCGACGTAGCCCATGTACAGCATTGGCGGGTGAACGATCAGGCCGATGTCTTGCAGCAGCGGGTTGAGGTCGGCACCGTCGGTGGGCATTTGCGGCAGGATGCGCTTGAACGGGTTGGAGGTCATGATCAGGAACAGCAGGAAACCGGTGCTGATCATGCCCATCACCGCCAGCACGCGGGCCAGCATGACCTGCGGCAACTGCCGGGAAAACACCGACACCGCAAAGGTCCAGCCACCGAGAATCAAGGCCCACAACAGCAGGGAACCTTCGTGGGCACCCCACACGGCGCTGAACTTGTAGTACCACGGCAAGGCACTGTTGGAGTTGTTGGCCACGTAGGCCACGGAGAAGTCGTCGACCATGAAAGCGTAGGTCAGGCAACCGAAGGCGAACAGCAAGAACGCGAACTGCCCCCACGCGGCCGGCTGGGCCAGGCTCATCCAGAAACGGTCACCGCGCCAGGCACCGACCAATGGCACCACGGCCTGAACCAGCGCGAAACACAGCGCCAGGATCATGGCCAGGTGGCCCAATTCGGGAATGAAGATTCCAGCTGTCATCAGTTAGCCCTCTTTCGCGGGAGTGGGTGCCGACTGGCCGCTGTCTTTCAACGCCTTGGTCACTTCCGGCGGCATGTACTTTTCATCGTGCTTGGCCAGCACTTCATCGGCCACCACGACGCCGTCAGCGTTGAGTTTGCCCAGGGCAACAATGCCCTGCCCTTCGCGGAACAGGTCCGGCAGGATGCCGCGATAAGTGATGGTCACGGATTTGTTGAAGTCGGTGACGACAAACTTCACGTCCAGCGAGTCGCCGGAGCGCTGCAAGGAACCGGCTTCGACCATGCCGCCGGCACGGATACGCGTGTCCTGCGGGGCTTCGCCGTTGGCGATCTGGGTCGGTGTGTAAAACAGGTTGATGTTCTGCTGCAGGGCACTCAGGGCCAGGCCAACGGCAGCGCCGACCCCGACCAGGATCGCGAGAATGATGATAAGACGCTTTTTACGCAGCGGATTCACTTGCCGTTCTCCCGGCGCAGACGGCGCGCCTCTTGTTGCAGATACCGCTTGCGGGCCAGGATCGGCGCCGCCACGTTGAGGGCCAATACCGCCAGGCAGATGCCATAGGCTGACCAGACATACAGGCCATGATGACCCATGGCGACGAAGTCGCCGAATGAAGCAAAACTCATCGAGCGACCTCCAGGCTGTTTTCGACTTCGGTTTTGACCCAACTGGCCCGGGCTTCGCGCTTGAGCACTTCAAGACGCATGCGCAGCAGCAGGACCGCGCCGAAGAAACAGTAGAAACCCAGCGCCGTCAGCAGCAGTGGCAGCCACATCTCGGCTGGCATCGCCGGTTTTTCGGTGAGGGTGAAGGTCGCGCCCTGGTGCAGGGTGTTCCACCACTCCACCGAGTACTTGATGATCGGGATGTTGATCACACCAACGATCGCCAGCACCGCACAGGCCTTGGCCGCGCTGTCACGATTGCTGATGGCGTTGCCCAATGCAATGAGACCGAAGTACAGGAACAGCAGGATAAGCATGGACGTAAGGCGTGCATCCCAGACCCACCACGAGCCCCAGGTCGGCTTGCCCCAGATCGCCCCGGTGACCAGCGCCACGGCGGTCATCCAGGCGCCGATGGGCGCCGCGCATTGCAGGGCGACGTCGGCCAGTTTCATCTTCCACACAAGGCCGACGATGCCGCACACGGCCAGCATCACGTAGATGGACTGCGCCAGCATGGCGGCCGGAACGTGGATATAGATGATGCGAAAGCTATTGCCCTGCTGGTAGTCCGGCGGCGCGAAGGCCAGGCCCCAGACCACGCCAACGCCGATCAGCAGCAACGCCGCAACGCTCAGCCAGGGCAGCATTTTGCCGCTGATGCCGTAAAACCATTTGGGCGAGCCAAGCTTGTGAAACCACGTCCAGTTCATACTGTTTCCATCACGGTTGCTCTTTACTGTGAAGAGCCAGGGCCTTTACTGATCAATTTTTGACCAGACCTCATTATTCGCCGACGCTGATCTTCAAGCCAGCGGCTATTGCAAAAGGTGTCAGGGTTATCGCCAAGGCGGTCAGGCTGCCAAGCCATAGGAGATAACCGGTCGCCGGCATTCCCTGCAAGGCCGCCTGCAAGGCGCCACTGCCAAGGATCAATACCGGGATGTACAACGGCAGAATCAGCAGTGCCAGCAACAGGCCGCCGCGCTTCAAACCTACTGTCAGCGCCGCACCCACCGCACCGAGCAGGCTCAGTACCGGTGTACCGAGCAGCAACGAAAGCAGCAACACCGGCAGACAGGCGGCAGGCAAACCGAGCATCAGCGCCAGCAAGGGTGCGAGCAAAACCAGTGCCAGACCGGAAAAAGCCCAGTGTGCCAGCACTTTGGCCAAAACCAGAAGAGGCAGGGGGTGCGGCGAAAGGACCCACTGCTCAAGGGATCCGTCTTCGAAATCACTGCGGAAAAGCCCGTCCAGCGAGAGCAGAACCGATAAAAGTGCCGCGACCCAGACCAACCCCGGAGACAAGGTTTGCAACAATTGAGACTCGGGTCCGACCGCCAACGGGAACAGGGAAACGACAATGGCGAAAAACACCAGCGGATTGGCCAGCTCCGCGGGACGGCGAAACAGCAGACGGGCCTCACGGGCGACCAACAGGCCAAAAACACTCATACGGCCCAATTCCCCAGATCGATGTCGCGATAAGCGGCCGGCATCCGGCTCAGCGTGTGGTGGGTGGTCAACACCACCATGCCGCCACGTTCGCAGTGGCCGGCCAGGTGTTCTTCGAGTTGCGCCACGCCTTGCTTGTCGAGAGCGGTGAACGGCTCATCGAGAATCCACAACGGCGGGCTGTCCAGATACAAACGCGCCAGTGCGACGCGACGCCGCTGCCCAGCGGACAGAGTGTGGCAGGGAACATCTTCGAATCCGCGCAATCCGACCGCCGCCAAGGCTTGCCAGATCGCCTCACGGGAGGCCGGTTGATGCAGGGCGCAGAGCCAACTCAGGTTCTCTTCCGGTGTCAGCAGATCCTTGATTCCCGCCGCATGGCCGATCCACAGCAGATTGCGCGCCAGCTCAGCGCGCTGCTCATCAAGGGGCTTGCCGTTGAGCAGCACTTGACCGGCGGTCGGATGCATCAGCCCGGAGAGCAGGCGCAACAGGCTGGTCTTGCCGCTGCCGTTGGGGCCACTGATTTGCATCATTTCGCCACTGGCCAGTCTCAAATCGAGATTTTCGAAGAGCAGCCGAAGGTCTCGCTCACAGGCAAGGGCAACGGTTTGCAGGACAGGACTGGTCAAGGGATCACGGGCCTTATACGGTTCAAGTCGGCTCTGGCGCGGCCGTTAAAGAGATGCAGCATAGATGCAATGGCGTCTTGTTCTAGAGAGCTGCGTCAAAGAATTGCAAAGTTTTCGCCATTATTGGATACAACGGCGCGGCATTATACATGCCATACCTTACTCTAAAGAGTGCATTTTCCTCAGGTTGTGACCGCGTATGACAGGCGAAATGAACATCCTCCCGCTACCGCAAACCCTCCCGGCGACTTCTCGCCCGCAGGTGGTCAGCGGTGAGTTGCTCAAGTTGCTGACGCCGGTGGAGGGGCTGATCAACGTCGGTCAAACCGCCCAGGCCGAAGTGTTGTCGCTCAAGCAGGCGGACCAGACTTTCCAGCTTCTGCTCAAGGTCACCCTCGACAGCGGTCGTCAGACCACGGTCCAGACCACCAGCAATCAACCGCTGACCCAGGGCACCACGCTGGTCGTCACCCAACCCTCGGCCGGCAGCCTGGCCGTGACGGTGCAACAGGCCATTGCTTCCAACGTCGCCACCCTCACCCACCTCGACACCGCGCAACTGCCCGTTGGCACCCTGCTGCAGGGCAAAGTGCTGACCTCGCAAATGCTGCCCCAGGTGCCCGGCCAGCCCATGGTGTTTCGCTCGATGGTGGGCCTGCTCAACACCGCACTGAGCGGCAGCACACTGAGTATCGACAGCCCGCAACCCTTGCGCATCGGCACCTTGTTGAGCGCACAGGTGCAGGACGCCCAGACAGTGAAGTTCGTGCCCCTGAGCAGCCGACAGGAACAACTGGCGGTGACCCGGCAACTGGTCGACCAGCAAAGCCGCCAGGGCTCGCTGGATAGCTTGCTCAAGCGCCTGCAGAATCTTCCGACCTCGGACCAGACATCCGTTGAATTGCGCAGCGCTGCTGCCCGTTTGCTCGCCGGCTTGCCGGATGTTCAACAGTTGAGCACCCCCAAGGGCCTGGCCCAGGCCCTGGCCAGCAGCGGCATGTTTCTCGAAAGCAAACTGCTGACCGGGCAAAACCCGACGCTCGCGCCGGACATGAAAGGCGATTTGCTCAAACTGGTTGCGCAGTTGAGTCAGGGCTTGCCGGCCAACACCAGCCTCGGCGCGATCATCGCCGCCAATACCCTGGTCCAGGCCATGCCGAATTTTGTCCGCAATGCCCTGGGCATGCTCGGTCAGGTCAGTGCCAAGCCGTCGCCGACCGGTTTCCCGCTGCCCGAACGTCTGTTAAAAGGCGCCGACGGTGAAAACGACCTCGAACACCTGCTTCGCCTGGCCGCCGCCGCGGTTTCACGCCTGCAAAGCCATCAACTGTCGGGCCTGGAACAGACCGGCGTAACCGCCGACGGACGGCTGATGAGCACCTGGCAGCTGGAAATCCCGATGCGCAATATGCAGGACATCGTGCCCTTGCAGGTCAAGTTCCAGCGCGAAGACGCCGCCGAAAAACAACAGCCAAAGGAACGTCGCGAAGAACACGAACCCAAGCAACAACTGTGGCGTGTGGAGCTGGCCTTCGCCATGGAGCCTTTGGGGCCGCTGCAAATCCAGGCGCAACTGATCAAGGGCAGCCTCTGCGGCCAGCTCTGGGCCGAGCGGCCATACACCGCCAGCCTGATCGAAAGCAATTTGGCCGGGCTGCGTGATCGCCTGCTGTCCGTCGGTCTGAACGTCGGCGACCTCGATTGCCACCTCGGTACACCGCCCCAAGGCCCGCAAACCCGCCTCGAACAACGCTGGGTGGACGAAACCGCATGAACACCCCCAACACCCCACGCCAGGCCATCGCCCTCAAATACGACGGCACCCACGCCCCCACCCTCACCGCCAAAGGCGACGAAGAGCTGGCGGAAGAAATCCTGCGCATTGCCCGCGACTGCGAAGTGCCGATCTACGAAAACGCCGAACTGGTGAGACTGCTGGCGCGCATGGAACTGGGGGACAGCATTCCGCAGGAACTCTATCTGACGATTGCCGAGATCATTGCGTTTGCGTGGAGTTTGAAAGGGAAGTTTCCGGCGGGGATCGGTCCGGATGCGCTGACGGTGGAGAAAGACATTACCGAGCGAGGGGATGATTATTGAGTTTTCGAGTACGCCATCGCGAGCAAGCTCGCTCCCACAGGTGAACTCATGTTCCATGTCCGATATAGAACCACTGTAGGAGCGAGCTTGCTCGCGATGGCGGCATGAGCGCCGCGTTTCTCCAGGAAGCCCGCGTCATCGTTAACGTCCATCGCGAGCAGGCTCGCTCCTACAGGTGAACACATGTTCTGTGTCCGACATAGAACCATTGTAGGAGCGAGCCTGCTCGCGATGGAGGTATGAGCGCCGCGTTTCTTCAGGAAGCCCGCGTCATCGTTAACGACCATCGCGAGCAAGCTCGCTCCTACAGGCTGTCAGTTCTTGTGCAACTTGCTCATCAACTCCGCCTCAGCCTGGGTCAAGCCGCAGGACTGGGTCAGTTCGTTGACGCTGGCGCCCATCCCGACCAGTCGCGCCGCCTGGGCGAACGACAGGCTTGAGGGGTCGCGTTGTTCCAGCTGGGCGAGTTTGTCCGGCAAGGGCGCGACGATCGCCCGCAGTTCATACAGGTCCTCGCCCATGCGCACGTTGCCGTTCTGGTAATCCTCGACGCGCCTGGCCAGGTCCTTGATGCGCTGATCGCGCAGCGCATCACCCTGGGCCTGTTGCGCGGCGATCTGCTTTTGACCGCGAATGTATGCCAGGAACATTGCCAGCGTACCTGCCCAGAACAGGAACAGGACAATGACCGCAACCTCGAGAATCAATCAGATACTCTCCAGTTCCGACCATTCTTCTTCGCTCATCATCTTGTCGAGCTCGACCAGGATGAGCAATTCGTTGTTCTTGTTGCATACGCCTTGAATGAACTTGGCGGACTCTTCGTTACCCACGTTCGGCGCGGTTTCGATTTCCGACTGACGCAGGTAAACCACTTCGGCCACGCTGTCGACCATGATCCCGACCACCTGCTTGTCGGCTTCGATGATGACGATACGGGTGTTGTCGCTGATCTCGGCATTCATCAGGCCGAAGCGCTGGCGGGTGTCGATCACGGTCACGACGTTGCCGCGCAGGTTGATGATGCCCAGCACGTAGCTCGGGGCACCCGGGACCGGGGCGATTTCGGTGTAACGCAAGACTTCCTGGACGCGCATCACGTTGATGCCGTAGGTCTCGTTGTCCAGCTTGAAGGTGACCCATTGCAGGATCGGATCTTCGGAACCTTTTGCCGCCGTTGCCTTGTCATTCATACCCTGCCCCCTCAAAAAACCGCCCTGGCGGTGTGTGTTCTGTGCAACATCATCAGATGTGACGTCGCCTGTTTTGTTTATTTGACTGATGTCGGTTTGTGGCCCGGCTTGCCGCCGGACATGTGCCGGGCTCCGCCGCTGGCGATCAACTCGGCCAGTGAGGCGACATCGAGCAAGGCGCACATGTGTTCTATTACCGTGCCGGCCAGCCATGGCCGCTGACCTCGGTGACTTCTCCATTTGATTTCATTCGGGTTCAGACGCAACGAGCGGCTGACCTGATGCACCGCCAGTCCCCACTCGTAGCCTTGCACCGAAATCACGTATTGCAGGCCTTGCTTGAAATCGTCGCGGTAACGGTCGGGCATGACCCAACGCGCGGTATCGAGCACCTTGAGATTGCCGGCCTGGCTCGGCAGGATGCCCAGGAACCATTCGGGCTGGCCGAACAATGGGGTCAACTCGTGACCGGCCAGGGAGTAAATCGACCCCAGGCACACCAGCGGCACCGCCAGGGTCAAGCCGGCGACATCGAACAGCAGGCATTCGAAGGGTTCGGCAGCCCAGGACGGACGACCATCGGACTCAACCGGGGGCGGCGTGTTGCTCGGTGGTAGATGCACATCGACGACCGGCGGCACCAGGATTTGCTGCACTTCGACGACTGCTGGCTGCGCCTCGACAGGTGGTGGCACCAAGGCTTGCAGCAGCGGCGCGATGGTCGAGACCGGCGCCATAACAGGGACCGGAGCTTCGATCACCGGCGCCTTGAACACTGGCGCCACCGATGCCTGCACCGGGACGACCGTCACAGCGGCTGCGGCGTCGCGGGCCTGCTCTTCGAGCACCGCTGCCTGAAACTCGTCCAGCACCGCTTCTGCGGCGATCTCCTCGGCCACTGCCTCTACGGGCAGCGTCAATTCTTCGGTCACTTCCTGCAGCAAGCTGTCCAGGTAGGACTGCAATGCCAGTTGCGGGCGCGAAGTGGTCTTCAATGGCCGGTTCATGAGCACGCACCTGTAGGAGCGAGCATGCTCGCGATGAACCTGAGAGCGCCACGGGGTGTCAGGTTTCCCGCGTCATCGTTGACGACCATCGCGAGCAAGCTCGCTCCTACAGGAATTGGGCTCATGTCACGCCACCTGCGGCACAAGTTGCGCCGCCAGCAAATGCTTGAGCAACGCACGGTAAGCGAGAACGCCACGGCTCTTGCCGTCGAATTGCGAAGGCGTCAGACCGGCGCGGCTGGCATCGCGCAGGCGCGTGTCCACCGGGATATAGCCTTGCCAGATTTCGTCGGGGAATTTGTCGCGCAGCACGCGCAACGTTCCGAGGGACGCCTGGGTGCGGCGGTCAAACAGGGTCGGCACGATGGTGAAGGGCAGCGCCTGTTTGCGAGAGCGATTGATCATCGCCAGGGTGTTGACCATGCGCTCAAGGCCTTTGACCGCCAGATGCTCGGTCTGCACCGGGATCACCAGTTGCTGGCTCGCCGCCAAGGCATTGACCATCAGCACGCCGAGCAATGGCGGGCTGTCGATCACGGCGTAATCGAAGTCCTGCCACAGTTGCGCCAGGCTCTTGGCAATCACCAGGCCCAAACCGCTCTGCCCCGGCGACTGGCGCTCAAGGGTGGCCAGTGCGGTGCTGGAGGGCAACAGGGAGATGCGTTCGTCACTGGTCGACAGCAGCAGTTGACCCGGCAGGCCTTGGGGCACGTTGCCCTTGTGCAGGAACAGGTCGTAGCTGCTGTGCTCCAGGGCGTCGGGATCGTAGCCGAAGTAGCTGGTCATGGAGCCGTGGGGGTCGAGATCGACCACGACCACACGCTTGCCCGCCTCCGCCAGTAAACCGGCTAAAGCGATGGAGGAAGTGGTTTTACCGACACCACCCTTTTGATTGGCGACTGCCCAGACTCTCATTCGGATTGTTCCTCCCGGCCGAACGGATCGACCGAGAAATAGCTCAACGTGTTAATGCGGGTGACGGAGAATTGACGGCGTTCTCTCGTACCGGCGACTTGACCGGGGTCGGTGCAGTTTGTGTGCCAGCACGCTTCAAAGCGGCATCCGGTTGCGCATGGGCGGTTCCGGTGCCGGTCAGGCTGCGGCGAACATCGAGGTTGCGCGACACCACCAGCACCACGCGACGGTTGCGGGCGCGGCCTTCGGCGGTGGCGTTGTTGGCCACCGGCTGAAACTCGCCGTAGCCCACCGAAGCCAGGCGACCGGGGTTCACCCCTTGCATCGCCAGCATGCGCACGATGCTCGCCGAGCGTGCCGAGGACAGCTCCCAGTTGGTCGGGTACTGCGCGGTACGGATCGGTTGATCGTCGGTGAAACCTTCGACATGGATCGGGTTGTCGAACGGCTTCAGGATCGCCGCGACCTTGTCGATGATGTTGAACGCGATGTCGCTGGGCATGGCGTCGCCGCTGCCGAACAGCAGGCTGGAATTGAGCTCGATCTCGACCCACAACTCGTTGCCGCGCACGGTCATCTGGTTGGAGCTGATCAGGTCACCGAACGCCGCACTGATGTCGTCGGCGATGCTCTTGAGGGGATCGCTGGTGCCGGAGACGCCGGCATCGACCTGGTCACTGTCCTTGACCAGCGGCTTGGCCGGGGTCACGGTCTTCGGCCGCTCGTCTCCGATGGGGATCGGCTTGAGCGAACGGTCGGAGTCGGTAAAGACCCCGATCAATGCCTCGGAAATGACCTTGTACTTGCCTTCGTTGATCGACGAGATGGAGTACATCACCACGAAAAAGGCGAACAGCAAGGTGATGAAGTCGGCATAGGAAACCAGCCAACGTTCATGGTTTACATGCTCTTCATGCTGGCGACGACGTGCCATGAGCTTATTCCCTTAATCCATGAAGCCCTGAAGCTTCAACTCAATGGAGCGAGGGTTTTCACCTTCGGCGATCGACAGGAGCCCTTCCAGCAACATCTCGCGATAACGCGACTGACGTAACGCGATGGATTTGAGTTTGGCGGCAATCGGCAGCAGCACCAGGTTGGCACTGGCCACGCCGTAGATAGTGGCGACGAACGCCACGGCAATACCGCTGCCCAGTTGCGATGGATCAGCGAGGTTGCCCATGACATGAATCAGGCCCATGACCGCACCGATGATGCCGATGGTCGGCGCGTAACCGCCCATGCTTTCGAAGACTTTGGCCGCTTCGATGTCGCGGCTTTCCTGGGTGTAGAAGTCCACTTCCAGAATGCTGCGGATCGCTTCCGGCTCGGCGCCATCCACCAGCAGTTGCAGGCCTTTGCGTGCGTAGTTATCGGGCTCGGCATCGGCGATGCCTTCAAGGCCCAGCAGGCCTTCCTTGCGGGCGGTCAGGCTCCAGTTCACCACGCGGTCGATGCCACCGGCCAGATCGACACGGGGCGGGAACAGGATCCAGGCGAGGATCTGCATGGCGCGCTTGAAGGCACTCATCGGCGATTGCAGTAGCGCGGCGCCAATGGTGCCGCCGAGCACGATCAGCGCTGCCGGGCCGTTGGCCAGGGCGCCGAGGTGACCGCCTTCAAGGTAGTTGCCGCCGATGATCGCGACAAAGGCCATGATGATGCCAATCAGGCTTAGAACATCCATCAGATACAGGCCTCGACCAGGTGCCTGCCAATGTCGTCCAGGCTGTACACCGCGTCGGCGAGCTCGGCTTTGACGATGGCCATCGGCATGCCGTAGATCACGCAACTGGCTTCGTCCTGCGCCCAGATCGAACTGCCGCCCTGCTTGAGCAGGCGCGCGCCTTCGCGGCCGTCGGCGCCCATGCCGGTCAGGACCACCGCCAGAACTTTGTCACCGTAGGTCTTGGCTGCCGAACCGAAGGTGATATCCACGCACGGCTTGTAATTGAGACGTTCGTCACCCGGGAGGATTTTCACCGCGCCGCGGCCGTCGATCATCATCTGCTTGCCACCCGGCGCCAGCAGCGCCAGGCCCGGACGCAGGATATCGCCATCCTCGGCCTCCTTGACGCTGATGCGGCAGAGCTTGTCCAGGCGCTCGGCAAAGGCCTTGGTGAAGGCCGCCGGCATGTGTTGAACCAGCACGATCGGGGCCGGGAAGTTGGCCGGCAATTGGGTCAACACTCGCTGCAGGGCGACCGGGCCGCCGGTGGACGTACCGATGGCCACCAGTTTGAAGGCTTTGCGTTTCGGCGCGGGCGACGACGCAGTGGCCGCATGCGTACGCGCAGGGATCGGTGCCGGACGCACGGGCGCGCTGCTGCCGTAACCGCCGACGCTCGAAGGCGCAGCTGTTGGAGCAGGTGCGGCCACAGGGGCCGGAGCGCTGTAAGTGCTGACGCGACGATTGCTGCGCGAGATGCTCAGGATCTTCTCGCACAACAGTTGCTTGACCTTCTCGGGGTTGCGCGAGATGTCTTCGAAATTCTTCGGCAGGAAGTCCACTGCGCCGGCATCCAGCGCATCGAGGGTGACCCGGGCGCCTTCGTGGGTCAGCGAGGAGAACATCAGGACCGGGGTCGGACAGCGTTGCATGATGTGCCGCACGGCGGTGATGCCGTCCATCATCGGCATCTCGTAGTCCATGGTGATCACATCCGGCTTGAGGGCCAGCGCCTGATCAATCGCCTCTTTGCCGTTGGTCGCCGTGCCGACGACCTGGATATTGGAATCCGCTGAAAGAATTTCCGAGACGCGGCGGCGGAAAAACCCCGAATCGTCCACCACCAGGACTTTGACTGCCATAAACACTCCATTAGATGGAGCGAGGCCAGGCGCCTCGCTCCACCAGAATCAAATACGCCGTGTGGCGTAACGCTTGAGCATGCTCGGAACATCGAGAATCAGCGCGATGCGGCCGTCACCGGTGATGGTGGCGCCGGACATGCCCGGGGTTCCCTGGAGCATTTTGCCCAATGGCTTGATGACCACTTCTTCCTGGCCCACCAGTTGATCGACGACAAAGCCGATCCGCTGCGTGCCCACCGAAAGGATCACCACATGGCCCTCGCGCTGCTCTTCGTGAGCGGCGGAGCTGACCAGCCAGCGTTTGAGATAGAACAATGGCAGCGCCTTGTCCCGCACGATCACCACTTCCTGGCCGTCCACGACGTTGGTGGTCGACAGGTCGAGGTGGAAGATCTCGTTGACGTTCACCAGCGGGAACGCGAACGCCTGGTTACCGAGCATGACCATCAGCGTCGGCATGATCGCCAGGGTCAGCGGCACCTTGATGACGATCTTCGAACCCTGGCCCTTGGCCGAGTAGATGTTGATCGAGCCGTTGAGCTGGGAAATCTTGGTTTTCACCACGTCCATGCCCACGCCACGACCCGATACGTCGGAAATCTCGGTCTTGGTCGAGAAACCCGGGGCGAAAATCAGGTTGTAGCATTCGGTGTCGCTCAGGCGATCGGCGGCATCCTTGTCCATCACACCGCGTTTTACCGCGATGGAACGCAACACGTTCGGGTCCATGCCCTTGCCGTCGTCGGAAATCGACAGCAGGATGTGGTCGCCTTCCTGCTCCGCCGCCAGGATCACCTTGCCGCCACGGGCCTTGCCCGAGGCTTCGCGTTCTTCCGGCGACTCGATGCCGTGGTCAACCGCGTTGCGCACCAAGTGGACCAGCGGGTCGGCCAGGGCCTCGACGAGGTTCTTGTCGAGGTCGGTTTCTTCGCCGACCAGCTCCAGGTTGATCTCTTTCTTGAGCTGGCGGGCCAGGTCGCGAACCAGGCGCGGGAAGCGCCCGAAGACTTTCTTGATCGGTTGCATCCGGGTCTTCATGACCGCGGTTTGCAAGTCGGCGGTGACCACGTCGAGGTTCGACACGGCCTTGGACATGGCTTCGTCGCCGCTGTTGAGGCCCAGGCGGACCAGGCGGTTACGCACCAGCACCAACTCGCCGACCATGTTCATGATCTCGTCCAGACGCGCGGTATCGACACGTACGGTGGTCTCGGCTTCGCTCGCCGGCTTTTCCGCCAGTGGCGCGGCCGGGGCACGGGACGATGCCGGTGCAGCAGTTGCCGGGGCCGACACTTCGGCTTTTGGCTCGGGGGCCCTGGCCACCGGTTTCGGCGCGGTTGCCTTGGCGGCAGGTGCCGCAACCGAGGCGTTGGCGCCGGTTGCCGTTCCAACCGTCACGCCCACCTCAGTGAACTTGCCTTTACCGTGCAATTCGTCGAGCAGCGCTTCGAACTCGTGATCGGATATCAGATCGCTGCCGGCCGCCACCGCGCTTGGTGCCGCGGGTGCAGGCACAGAAGCAATGGCCGACTCCAGCGCCTCGACAGCAAAATTACCCTTGCCGTGCAGCTGGTCGAGCAGTGCTTCGAATTCGTCGTCAGTAATATCGGAACTGTCGCCAGTCGCTTTCGGGGCTTCTGGCGCAGCCGGTGCCGGGACCAACGCGTCAACGGCGAACTGGCCTTTGCCGTGCAGTTGATCGAGCAACGACTCGAACTCGGCATCGGTGATTTCGTCGCTGCCAGCGGCATTGCCAGCAGGCGCTGGAACAGCCGCCGGGGCCTCGGCCTGGGCCTTGACGGCGTTCAGCGAGTCCAGCAGTTGTTCGAATTCATTGTCGGTGATATCGCCCGACTCGCTTTCAGCCACAGGCGCTTGGACCACGGCGACGACAGGTGCGGCAGCCGCCTCGTCAGCCGATTGCGGCTCGGCCAGACGGGCCAGCGCCGCGAGCAGTTCCGGTGTCGCAGCCGTGATCGGGCTGCGTTCGCGGACTTCGCTGAACATGCTGTTCACCGCGTCCAGCGCTTCGAGAACCACGTCCATCAGTTCCGAGTCGACGCGACGCTCACCCTTGCGCAGGATGTCGAACACGTTCTCGGCGATGTGGCAGCACTCCACCAGCTCGTTGAGCTGGAGGAAGCCGGCGCCCCCTTTTACAGTGTGAAAACCGCGAAAAATTGCATTGAGCAAATCCGCATCATCCGGACGGCTTTCCAGCTCGACCAGTTGCTCGGACAGTTGCTCTAGAATCTCGCCGGCCTCAACCAGGAAATCCTGAAGGATCTCTTCATCGGCGCCGAAGCTCATTAAGGGGGTGCTCCTAAAGGTCTAAAAACCTAAAATGCCTAAAATTCTAAAACCCTAGGCTGGATAGCAAATCGTCCACATCGTCCTGACCGGACACAACGTCTTCTCTTTTATCGGCATGAATCTGCGGACCTTCACCCTGAGAGAGATGTTTTTGTGGATCTTTTTCAGCAAGCATCGCTTCACGGTCATGTTCGATGCCCGCAAAGCGGTCCACCTGACTGGCCATCAGCACGAGCTTGAGCAGGTTGCTTTCAACTTCGGTGACCAACTGGGTCACCCGCTTGATCACCTGGCCTGTGAGGTCCTGGTAATCCTGGGCGAGCAGGATGTCGTTCAGGTTGCCCGACACCGCGCGATTGTCCGTGCCGCTGCGCGTCAGGAACCCGTCGACCCGTCGGGCCAGTTCACGAAACTCTTCGGCGCCGACTTCGCGACGCATGAAGCGCCCCCAGTCCGCGCTCAACACCTTGGCTTCATCGGCCAGGCCATTGACCAGCGGCGTGGCACTTTCCACCAGATCCATGGTGCGGTTGGCCGCAGCCTCGGTCAGCTTGACCACATACCCCAGGCGCTCGGTGGCGTCGGTGATCTGCGACACTTCTTCGGCCTGCGGCATGTGCGGGTCAATCTGGAAATTGACGATCGCGCTATGCAGTTCGCGGGTGAGCTTGCCCACTTCCTGATACAGGCCGCGGTCACGGGTCTGGTTGAGCTCATGGATCAATTGCACCGCGTCGCCGAACTTGCCTTTTTCAAGGCTCTCGACCAATTCGAGGGCGTGTTTTTTCAGGGTCGATTCAAAATCGCCCAATGAAGTTTCGTTATTGCCCATAGCTCCCCCGTGGCGCACTCATCAACCAATGCGTTCGAAAATCTTCTCGATTTTTTCTTTCAACGCCTGGGCCGTGAAGGGCTTGACCACATAGCCGTTAACGCCGGCCTGGGCCGCTTCGATGATCTGCTCGCGCTTGGCTTCAGCGGTCACCATCAGCACCGGCAGGTGCTTGAGCTTTTCATCGGCACGCACGTGACGCAGCAGATCGATACCGGTCATGCCAGGCATGTTCCAATCCGTTACCAGAAAGTCGATGCTTCCGCTGTTGAGCACCGGAATGGCGGTAGTGCCATCGTCGGCCTCGACGGTGTTGGTGAACCCAAGGTCACGCAGCAGGTTCTTGATGATCCGCCGCATCGTTGAGAAGTCATCAACGATGAGGATTTTCATGTTCTTGTCCAATTCGACCTCCAAGCAGTCTTAAACGCGCCCAGCACCTGGACACGCCATTTCAATCAATCCGGCAAAGCACTCAATGACTGTCTGGAGCACAACAGATCGCGACCGGCGCAGTTCAACACCACACCGGCCTCGTTCGCAGTGTCCCCACACTGCCTTCAGCGCGCTCGCCACTCCCCCAAACGCCCCCGCAAACGGGCCGCGCACTGGCTGTGTAACTGGCTGACCCGCGATTCGCTGACCCCCAGGACCTCACCGATTTCCTTGAGATTCAACTCTTCGTCGTAGTACAGCGCCAACACCAGTCGCTCACGCTCCGGCAAATTGGCAATCGCATCCGCCAGCGCAGCCTGGAAGCGTTCATCCTCCAGGTCGCGTGACGGCTCGACATGAGCACTCGCGCCATCCTCGTGCAGCCCTTCGTGTTCGCCGTCCTGCAACAGGTCGTCGAAACTGAACAGCCGGCTGCCCAGGGTGTCGTTCAAAATCCCGTAGTAATCGTCGAGACTCAATTGGAGTTCGGCCGCAACTTCGTGATCTTTAGCGTCACGGCCGGTTTTAGCTTCAATCGAGCGAATGGCATCGCTGACCATGCGCGTATTGCGGTGGACCGAACGTGGCGCCCAGTCCCCCTTGCGCACTTCATCGAGCATGGCGCCGCGGATTCGTATGCCCGCGTACGTCTCGAAACTGGCGCCTTTGCCGGCGTCATATTTGGTCGACACTTCAAGCAGGCCAATCATCCCGGCCTGGATCAGGTCTTCGACCTGGACACTGGCCGGCAAACGCGCCAGCAAGTGGTAGGCAATGCGTTTAACCAGCGGCGCGTAACGCTCGATCAGCTCGTACTGCGCATCACGCGCCGATCTCTTGTAGAGGTTGTAGCCGCTGGCTGTCATAGAACAGGTCCTGCTGTCTGCTGCACGAGGCGCTCGACGAAAAACTCCAGGTGCCCGCGCGGGTTGGCAGGCAGCGGCCAGGTATCAACCTTTTGTGCGATTGCCTTGAACGCCAGCGAGCACTTGGAACGCGGGAAGGCCTCGTAGACGGCGCGCTGCTTCTGCACGGCCTTGCG
Source organism: Pseudomonas sp. BF-R-24 (assembly GCF_019947335.1). NCBI lineage: Bacteria > Pseudomonadati > Pseudomonadota > Gammaproteobacteria > Pseudomonadales > Pseudomonadaceae > Pseudomonas > Pseudomonas sp. BF-R-24. The sequence goes on along the minus strand of NZ_JAGYGG010000021.1, from coordinate 77,338 downwards.
CACGCTTTCGTCGTAGGGCACCGCGCCGACATATTGTAAGGCGACGTCGAGGAAGCGATCCGTGACCTTGGTCAACTTGGCGAACAGGTTGCGTCCTTCCTGCGGGCTCTGGGCCATGTTGGCCAGGACGCGGAAGCGGTTCATGCCGTAATCGCGGTTCAGCAACTTGATCAAGGCGTAGGCATCGGTGATCGAGGTCGGCTCGTCGCACACCACCAGCAGCACTTCCTGGGCTGCACGGACGAAACTGACTACCGAGTCACCAATGCCCGCAGCGGTGTCGATCACCAGTACGTCGAGGTTGTCGCCGATATCACTGAAGGCCTGGATCAGGCCGGCGTGTTGCGCGGGACTCAGATGCACCATGCTCTGAGTGCCGGATGCGGCCGGAACGATACGGATGCCGCCGGGCCCCTGCAGCAATACATCGCGCAGTTCGCAGCGGCCTTCGATCACGTCGGCCAGGGTACGTTTGGGTGTCAGGCCCAGCAGAACGTCGACGTTCGCCAGCCCCAGGTCGGCGTCCAACAGCATGACGCGCCGGCCAAGTTCGGCCAAAGCCAGGGACAAGTTCACTGACACATTAGTTTTCCCGACGCCACCTTTGCCGCCGGTCACCGCGATCACCTGTACGGGATGCATGCTGCCCATGTTATTTCTTTACCTTGTCTTGCATAGACGGAGGCCACATTACTGGCTGCGCGTTCACAAACGGAACAATGCATGGCAGACCATCGATGTAGGTATAAAAACTGTTCATTTTTACCTCAGCCAACCTGCTTGGTCGGGCTGTGGTAGATGTCAGCGAACATGTCAGCCATGGCTTCTTCGCTGGGTTCTTCCTGCATTTGCACACTCACGGCGCGGCTGACCAATTGATGACGGCGCGGCAGATGCAAATCATCCGGGATCCGCGGGCCATCGGTCAGGTAAGCCACCGGCAGTTCATGACTGATGGCAAGGCTCAACACCTCGCCCAGACTAGCCGTTTCATCCAGTTTAGTCAGAATGCAGCCGGCGAGCCCGCAGCGCTTGTAACTGTGATAAGCGGCCGTTAGAACCTGTTTCTGGCTGGTGGTTGCCAGAACCAGATAATTTTTTGAACGGATGCCGCGACCGGCCAGACTTTCGAGCTGCATGCGCAGCGCCGGATCGCTGGCCTGCAGGCCCGCGGTATCGATCAGCACCACGCGCTTGCGCAGCAATGGCTCCAGCGCCTGCACCAAGGACTGGCCAGGGTCGACGTGGGTCACCGACACATTGAGAATGCGCCCCAAGGTCTTGAGCTGCTCCTGGGCACCGATGCGGAAGCTGTCCATGCTCACCAGCGCAATGTTCTGCGCGCCGTACTTGAGCACATAACGGGCAGCCAACTTGGCCAGGGTGGTGGTCTTGCCCATGCCGGCAGGGCCGACCATGGCGATCACGCCGCCCTCTTCCAGCGGCTCGACCTCCGGAGTAACGATCATGCGCGCCAGGTGCGCCAGCAACATGCGCCAGGCCTGACGAGGCTCTTCGATTTCGGTGATCATTGCCAGCAGGTCGCGCGACAGCGGGCCAGACAGGCCGATACGTTGCAGGCGACGCCAGAGGTTGGCCTGGTCCGGACGGCTGCCTTGCAGCTGATTCCAGGCCAGGGAGCCGAGTTGTACTTCCATGAGTTCGCGCAGGCTGTTGAGCTCGAAACGCATCGAGTCGAACGCACGTGGATCCACGCCACCGGACGCTGGCGCAGCGGCCGGCGCGGGGCGACGGGGTTCGGCGTAGGTCGGTTCGATCAGCGGCTCGGCGGCAGTCAACGGCAATCCGGCGAACAGCTGGCGATTGGTTGCATTGTCGCTCTCGCCATCGCCACGCAGGCTCAATTCGGCCTGGGCGGTGACGATCCGCGACTGAGTCTTGCGCAATTCGTCTTCGAGCTCCATGTTCGGAACCCGCGGCGCCAGCGCCGACAACTTGTAGTCCAGCGCAGCCGTCAGTTCGACCCCCCCGGCGATCCGGCGGTTGCCAATGATGGCGGCATCAGCGCCCAGCTCATCGCGAACCAGCTTCATGGCCTGACGCATATCGGCGGCGAAAAAACGCTTAACTTGCATAAACCACTACCTCAGCCGTTGGGCCCTACTGTCGCAACGATGGTCACTTGCTTGTTGTCAGGGATTTCCTGGTAAGCCAACACATGCAAACCCGGGACTGCGAGCCGGCCAAATCGCGAGAGCATCGCGCGAACCGGACCGGCCACCAGCAGAATCACCGGCTGACCTTGCATCTCCTGACGCTGCGCCGCGTCGATCAACGAACGTTGCAGCTTCTCAGCCATGCTTGGCTCCAGCAGAACGCCCTCTTCAGAGCCTTGTCCTGCCTTTTGCAGACTATTGAGCAATATCTGTTCCAACCTTGGCTCCAGCGTGATAACCGGCAGCTCCGACTCAGTGCCTACAATGCTTTGGACGATTGCGCGGGATACGCCAACCCGCACGGCGGCCACCAGCGCGGCGGTATCTTGACTCTTGGCGGCATTGTTGGCGATCGCCTCGGCAATACTGCGGATATCGCGAACAGGCACTTGTTCGGCCAACAGCGCTTGCAACACCTTGAGCAACTGCGACAGCGAAACCACGCCCGGCACCAGCTCCTCGGCCAGTTTCGGCGAGCTTTTGGCCAGCAATTGCATGAGTTGCTGCACTTCTTCGTGACCGATCAGCTCACTGGAATGCTTGTAGAGTATCTGGTTCAAGTGAGTAGCCACTACTGTACTGGCATCGACCACCGTATAACCGAGGGATTGCGCCTGGGCGCGCTGGCTGATTTCGATCCAGACCGCCTCCAGGCCGAAAGCCGGATCTTTGGCGGTAATGCCATTGAGCGTGCCGTAGACCTGCCCCGGGTTGATCGCCAGCTCGCGATCTGGGTAAATCTCCGCCTCGGCCAGGATCACCCCCATGAGGGTCAGGCGATAGGCACTTGGCGCCAGGTCGAGGTTGTCGCGGATATGCACGGTCGGCATCAGGAAGCCGAGATCCTGGGACAGCTTCTTGCGCACGCCCTTGATTCGCGCCAGCAACTGGCCGCCCTGGTTGCGGTCCACCAGCGGAATCAGGCGATAACCCACCTCCAGGCCGATCATGTCGATCGGCGTCACGTCATCCCAGCCAAGCTCCCTGGTTTCCTGGGCGCGGGCAGGCGACGGCAGCAACTCCTGCTGGCGCTTGACCTCTTGCAGGGCGTGAACCTTGGCGACGTTCTGCTTCTTCCAGAACAGGTAAGCGCCACCGGCCGCCAGGGCCGCCATGCTCAGGAACGAGAAGTGCGGCATGCCGGGCACCAGGCCCATGACCGCCATCAAACCGGCTGCCACCGCCAGCGCCTTGGGCGAGGCGAACATCTGGCGATTGATTTGCTTGCCCATGTCTTCCGAACCGGACGCACGGGTCACCATGATTGCCGCTGCTGTCGATAACAACAGTGATGGCAATTGCGCCACCAAACCGTCACCGATGGTCAGCAGCGCATACACCTTGCCAGCGTCGCCGAAGGTCATGCCGTGCTGGAAGATACCGACCGCCATGCCGCCGATCAGGTTGATGAACAGGATCAACAGACCGGCGATGGCGTCACCGCGGACGAATTTGCTGGCACCGTCCATGGAACCGTAGAACTCGGCTTCCTGGGCCACTTCCGAACGACGGGCCTTGGCCTGGGCCTGATCGATCAGGCCGGCGTTGAGGTCGGCGTCGATCGCCATTTGCTTGCCGGGCATCGCATCGAGGGTGAAACGCGCGCTCACCTCGGAAATCCGCCCCGCGCCCTTGGTCACCACGACGAAGTTGATGATCATCAAAATCGCGAAGACCACGATACCGACCACGTAGTTACCGCCGATCACCACCTCGCCGAAGGCCTGGATCACCTTGCCGGCCGCCGCATGACCGTCCTGGCCGTGGAGCATCACCACCCGCGTCGAAGCCACGTTCAGCGCCAGGCGCAACAACGTCGCCACCAGCAGAATGGTCGGAAACACCGCGAAATCCAGCGGGCGCAGGGCGTAGACGCACACCAGCAGCACGACGATGGACAGGGCAATGTTGAAGGTGAAGAACACGTCCAGCAGGAACGGCGGCACCGGCAACATCATCATCGCCAGCATGACCAGCAGCAACAGCGGCACGCCCAGATTGCCTCGACTGAGGTCGGCAACGTTTGTGCGGGCACTGTTGATTAACTGAGAGCGATCCACCGGTTTTCCCCGTTCCTTTAAAGCAAACTTTTGACGCCTGAAGCGGGCGCAGGGCGGCTACTGCAAGAAGCTTTCCAACTTTTGCAAAGGCAAGAAACAGAGGGGTTTTGAAGGATTCTGTGGGAGCGAGCTTGCTCGCGATGGCGATGTGTCAGTCGACACACATTGTGCCTGTGCTGGCGCTATCGCGAGCAAGCTCGCTCCCACAAAGGAGCCGCGCCCGGCTCAGGAGTCGCGGCGCAAATCCGGCGGAATAGGCAAATCATCCTTCAGCGGATCAGGCCGCTTGCCCTTGCCCGCCCGGTACTGTCGAATCTGGTAGACGTAAGCCAACACCTGCGCCACCGCCAGATACAACCCACCCGGGATCTCCTGCTCAAGCTCCGTCGAGTAGTAGATCGATCGCGCCAGCGCCGGAGACTCCAGCAACAGAATCTCGTTGGCCGCCGCGATCTCACGGATCTTCAGGGCCAGGAAGTCGCTGCCCTTGGCGATCAGCATCGGCGCGCCGCTCTTGTCCGGGTCGTACTTGAGGGCCACGGCGTAGTGCGTCGGGTTGGTGATGACCACGTCGGCCTCGGGAATGGCGGCCATCATCCGCCGCTGGGACATCTCGCGCTGCAGCTGTCGAATTCGCTGCTTGACCTCCGGCCGCCCCTCTTGATCCTTGTGCTCGTCACGCACTTCCTGCTTGGTCATTTTGAGTTTCTTGATGCTCTCCCAGAGCTGGATCGGCACATCCACGGCAGCGATGATGATCAATCCGCAAGCCATCCACAGGGAACTCCAACCGACCACTTGCACGCTGTGAATGATCGCGCGGTCCAGCGGTTCGTGAGCGATGCGCAGCAAATCGTCGATGTCCGCCGCCAACACCAGCAGCGCCACGAACAGCACGATGAAAAACTTCGCCAGAGCCTTGAGCAGTTCGGCAATGGCCTTGGTGGAGAACATGCGCTTGAGCCCGGCGCCGGGGTTCATCCGGCTGAACTTGGGCGCCATGGTGCCGGCAGAAAACAGCCAGCCGCCAAGGGAAATCGGGCCGATCAACGCGGCCAGCAGCAAGGTGATCATCACCGGTTGAATCGCCAGCAAGGCAATCTGTCCCGAGTGCAGCAAGTAGGTGCCCATCGAGCGCTGATCCAGCACCACCTCTCGCGACAGGGAAAAGTTCAGGCGCATCAGGTCCATCATTTCCTGGGCCAGCGCCCCACCGAACACCAGCAATGCGCCAGCCCCGGCGAGCATGATTGCCAGGGTATTGAGCTCCTTGGAACGGGCAATCTCACCCTTCTCACGGGCGTCCTTTTTCTTTTTCTCCGTGGGGTCTTCTGTTTTGTCCTGACCGCTTTCGCTCTCAGCCATGACTCAGCGCGCCTGTGCCAGTTCGCGTAAAAACTGCAAGGCCTCGGTGGCCAGTGGTTGATACTGATTGAGAATGTCCGCCAGCCCGACCCAGACGATAAACAGGCCGAGCACCAGGGTCAGCGGGAAGCCGATGGAGAAAATGTTCAGTTGCGGCGCCGCCCGGGTCATCACGCCAAACGCGATGTTGACCACCAGCAGCGCGGTGATCGCCGGAAGCACCAACAGCAGCGCCGCGCCAAGCACCCAGCCCAGCTTGCCGGCCAGCTCCCAGTAATGATTGACCATCAGGCCGCTGCCGACCGGCAGCGTGGTGAAGCTCTCGGTCAGCACCTCGAACACCACCAGATGGCCGTTCATCGCCAGGAACATCAGCGTCACCAGCATGGTGAAGAACTGCCCGATCACCGCCACTGACACGCCGTTGGTGGGGTCGACCATCGAGGCGAAACCCATGCCCATCTGGATCGCGACAATCTGCCCCGCCACCACGAACGCCTGAAAGAACAACTGCAAGGAGAAACCGAGGATTGCGCCGACGAGGATCTGTTCGGCAATCAGCAGCAGGCCGCTTAAATCCAGCGCATTCACTGGCGGCATCGGCGGCAGGTTGGGTGCGATGACCACGGTGATGGCGAGGGCGAAATACAGGCGGATACGTTTAGGCACCAGTGAGGTGCCGAACACCGGCATGACCATCAGCAAGGCGCCGACGCGAAACAGCGGCAACATGAACGTCGCCACCCAGGTACTGATCTGGGTGTCCGTCAGCTGCAGTAGCGACGACATGGTTTAGCCGATGACCTGCGGAATACTGCCGTACAACTGCAGGATGTACTCCATGAAAGTCTGCACCAGCCACGGCCCGGCGACGATCAGCGTCACCAGCATCACCAGCAGGCGCGGCAGGAAGCTCAGGGTCTGTTCGTTGATCTGTGTCGCGGCCTGGAACATCGCCACGATCAGGCCCACCAGCAGGCTCGGAATCACCAGCACCGCCACCATCAACGTTGTCAGCCACAGCGCTTCGCGAAAGATGTCGACCGCAACTTCCGGGGTCATGGCGAGACACCGCCGAAGCTGCTGGCCAGCGTGCCGATGATCAGCGCCCAGCCATCGACCAGCACGAACAACATGATCTTGAACGGCAGGGAAATGATCAGCGGCGACAGCATCATCATACCCATGGCCATCAACACGCTGGCCACGACCAGGTCGATGATCAGGAACGGAATGAAGATCATGAAGCCGATCTGGAATGCCGTTTTCAGCTCGGAGGTCACGAAGGCCGGCACCAGGATGGTCAACGGCGCCTGATCCGGCGTCGCGATGTCAGTGCGCTTGGACAGGCGCATGAACAGCTCCAAATCGCTGGTGCGGGTCTGGGCGAGCATGAAGTTCTTGATCGGCACCTGGGCCTTGGCGACCGCATCCTGGGCCGTCAGTTTTTCTGCCAGATACGGCTGCAAGGCGTCCTGGTTCACCCGGTCGAACACCGGCGCCATGATAAACAGGGTCAGGAACAGTGCCATGCCGGTGAGGATCTGGTTCGACGGTGTCTGCTGCAGGCCCAGGGCCTGGCGCAGGATCGAGAAGACAATGATGATCCGGGTGAAACTGGTCATCAGCATGACAAACGCGGGGATAAAACTCAGCGCGGTCATGATCAGCAGGATTTGCAGGCTGACCGAGTATTCCTGCGCACCCTGCGCATTGGTGCCCAGGGTGATGGCCGGGATCGACAACGGGTCGGCGGCGAATGCCAGCGGCGCGGCCAGCATCAGGGTCAGCGTCAAGGCGATGCGCAGCGCACCCATTACTTCTTATCCTTCTGATCTTTACCCAGCATCTCCAACAGGCGTTGGGCAAATTCCGGCGTCGGCTTCTCGGTACTCGGCACTTGCACCGGCTCCTTGAGCACATGCAGCGCAGTGATGTTGCCGGGGCTCAGGCCCAACAGGATCTGCTCGTTGCCGATCTGCACCAGCATCAGGCGGTCGCGAGGCCCCAACGCGCGGGAACCGACAATCTCGATCACCTGCCCCTTGCCAGCCGGACCGGCCTGCTGGACCCGACGCAGCAACCAGGCGAGGAGGAAGATCAGCCCCAGCACCAGCAGCAAGCCGAACACCAGTTGCGTCAGTTGCCCAGCCACACCGCTGCTCACCGCCGGCGCAGCAGCCGAGGTCGCCGTTGCGACCGGCTCGGCCGCCAGTACGCTGTACGGCATCGCCAATACAAACCCGAGAACCCTTTTCACTCAGCGCAGCTTCTTGATGCGTTCGCTTGGGCTGATCACGTCCGTCAGGCGGATGCCGAACTTCTCGTTGACCACCACCACTTCGCCGTGGGCGATGAGCGTGCCATTGACCAGCACGTCCAGCGGCTCGCCAGCCAGGCGATCAAGCTCGATCACCGAACCCTGGTTCAGTTGCAGCAGGTTGCGGATGTTGATCTCAGTGCTGCCCACTTCCATGGAAATCGACACCGGGATATCGAGGATCACGTCCAGGTTCGGGCCTTCGAGGCTTACCGGATCGTTGTTTTTCGGCACACTGCCGAACTCTTCCATTGGCAGGCGGTTGGACGCGGAACTGCCGGCGTCGGCGGCCAGCAAGGCATCGATATCGGCCTGCCCGGCATCACCGGTTTCTTCCAGGGCTGCTGCCCACTCATCGGCCAGAGCCTGGTCGTCTTGCGTGTTCATTTGTCAGTGTCCTCGGCGAGCAAAAATTCAGAATTCGTTTAATCGCGAATGGGTACGAGCGCCGGTCAACGGCGCTCGATCGGCTCGATCACTTGCAACGCCAGATTGCCCTTGTGCGAGCCCATCTTGACCTTGAAGGCCGGCACGCCGTTGGCGCGCATGATCATTTCTTCCGGCATGTCGACCGGGATCACATCCCCCGGCTGCATGTGCAGGATGTCGCGCAGGCGCAACTGACGACGAGCCACCGTCGCACCGATCGGCACGTCGACGTCCAGCACGTCCTGGCGCAGGGCGTTGACCCAGCGCTCGTCCTGATCGTCGAGGTCTGACTGGAAGCCGGCGTCGAGCATTTCGCGCACTGGCTCGATCATCGAGTACGGCATGGTCACGTGCAGGTCGCCGCCACCGCCATCGAGTTCGATGTGGAAGGTCGACACCACAATGGCCTCGCTCGGGCCGACGATGTTGGCCATGGCCGGGTTCACTTCCGAGTTGATGTACTCGAAGTTGACTTCCATGATCGCCTGCCAGGCTTCCTTCAAATCGACGAACGCCTGCTCCAGCACCATGCGTACCACGCGCAGTTCGGTCGGCGTGAATTCACGCCCTTCGATCTTGGCGTGGCGGCCGTCGCCGCCGAAGAAGTTGTCCACCAGCTTGAACACCAGTTTGGCGTCGAGGATGAACAGCGCGGTGCCGCGCAGGGGTTTGATCTTGACCAGATTGAGACTGGTCGGCACGTACAGCGAGTGCACGTATTCGCCGAACTTCATCACCTGCACGCCGCCGACCGCCACGTCTGCCGAGCGACGCAGCATGTTGAACATGCTGATGCGGGTATAACGGGCGAAACGCTCGTTGATCATTTCCAGGGTCGGCATGCGTCCACGGACGATGCGATCCTGGCTGGTCAGGTCATAGCTTTTGACGGTGCCGGGCTCGGCAGCGTTATCGGTCTGTACCAGACCATCGTCGACGCCATGCAACAGCGCGTCGATCTCATCCTGGGACAGCAGGTCCTGCACGGCCATGTCGTGTTCCTACTGCAGTACGAAATTAGTGAAAAGCAACTGTTCGATCACCACTTTGCCGAGCTCTTTCTGCGCCACTTCCTGGACACTGGCGGTAGCTTTCTGCCGCAGCATTTCCTGGCCGACCGGCGAGGCGAGGGTCGCGAAGTCCTGCCCGGAGAACAGCATGACCAGGTTGTTGCGGATCACCGGCATGTGGACCTTGAGTGCTTCCAGATCCGCCTGGTTGCGCGCGAGCATGGTGATGCTCACTTGCATGTAGCGCTGGCGACCGTTCTGGTTGAAGTTGGCCACGAAAGCCGGCGCCATCGACTCGAAAATCGCTGGCTGCTTGCCGACAGGAGCGGTTTGCTCCACTGCGGCGGCAGGCTTGCTCTGAGCGCTGTGCATGAAGTACCAGGTCGCCCCCACGGACACACCGATCGCCAGCAGCAGGGCCACCACGATCACGATAATCAGCTTGAGTTTGCCTTTGGTTGCGGGGTCTTTTACTGCTGCGTCGCTCTTCGCCATGCCAATAATCCGTCACTAATCGGGTTTTCACAGTCGCACGGCAAGGCAAGAGCAAGTGTTATGCCAGAACGGTTGGGAGGGAGATGGGTGGACAGACGCCTTTTTGAAGAGCGCCGCCAAACAAATGTGGGAGCGGGCTTGCTCGCGAATGCGTTGTGACAGTCAACATTAATGTTGAATGTTAAACCGTATTCGCGAGCAAGCCCGCTCCCACAGGGTTTGTGTCTGATCAGGCGTAGTAGTCGACGGCGCTGGAGCCGATCACACTGGTAGCCGTTGCGGCAACTTCTGTGATGCTCGGGGCTATTTCGTCATCCATGGCTTCAAGACGACCACCACTGGCGCTCGTTCGCCCGCTCTGGCTTTGCTGAGCCTGCTCCTGCCCTTGCTGCGAACCACGGGATTGGTCCGAAACGTTGACATCGACCTGCCCCATGCCCTGCTGCGCGAACATGTCGCGCAAGCGATGGACCTGCCCATCCAGCGCCTCACGGACGCCCGGATGCGCACTCATGAACGTGACCTGGGTCTGTTGATCGGGAACCATGTTCACCCGAATGTCCAGACGCCCGAGTTCAGCGGGCTGCAACTGGATGTCCGCCGCCTTGAGATTGGCGCTGGACAGGTACATGACCCGGTTCACCACCTCTTCGGTCCACCCGCTCTGGTGCATGGCGATCGGCTGGTTCACCGGCAAGGCATTGGCTGTCTTCGGTGTGGCCGCCTGGGTCAGCGCTGCCAGACGGTTGGCGAAATCATCGACACGGGTGTCGCTGCTGGCGGACTTGAGGTCCTTCAGGCCGTCATCGATCAAGCCGCTGAAAGCCTTGTCGCCCCCCTGACCGGTGCCGCTGTTGTCGCCCTGAACCTCCAGCATGGTCGCCATGCCGGCGGCAAAGTTTTGCGCCGACGTCAGCTCACCGTCAGCCTGGGCTTGCGCTTGTGTCGGCGCAGCCTTGGGCTGCGCCTGGCTGGAAGCCGATACGTGACCGCCCTGCTCCATCGCCAGGCGCACCGCCGGCAATGCGTCGAGCGGATCGGTCGAGGGATCGAAATCGCCGTCGGCAGTGGCCAGCGCTGGAGCGAGTGCAGCCGTAGCCGTAGCCGCGGAAGCAACCGGCGCATCAACGACAGGTTGCACTGTGTCGACTACGCAAGAGGCTACCGGTGCCAGTACAACGGGATCAATCGGTGCGGCATCGACGACCGGAGCCGGGTCGGCATCTGACGCATCATCGCCAACGGTCTTGTCATCAACCGGCACCGAATTGTCGACAGGCAAGGATTTGCCGCCATCGGCAACCAGCGGTTCCTCGGCGGCAGACTTGTCGTCATCAGCGTCGTTCCTTCCGGCAACATGGCTGGTTTTGTCGCGACCGGGCTTGACCGAGGTATCGGCCAATGCATTGGGCTTGCTCTGGGCCTGGCTGGCGTAGACATGAGCGAAGCTTGCGGCCTTGCCCCCGGGCTTAGCGGTCTGCGCCGGAGGATTGGCGGAGCCAGCTTGAGTCTTGGCCTGCCTGGAGGCCTGAAGCAGAATATCGGGGGTAACGGGCATGAAACGGTCTCCGCTGCACGGGGCTCGTAAGTACAGTTGGATGAGTTGACTGCAAAGGTCGAGCCAGTTTCACTCGAAGAGGACCAAATGCAGCGTGTGCTCAGATTTTCGCCGGGCAACGCTGTCGTTCAGCTTCGTACAGAGGCCGGATACCGGCGAACTCGCGATCGATTTCGCCGACCAGGTCCTGAACGGCGGTGCATGGCAAACTTCTGGCCTGCAGCTCAAGTTGATGGCACAGCTCGGTCAGCCTCAGGGCGCCCATATTGCTGCTGCTGCCCTTGAAGCTATGGGCGGTTTCAACCAGCAGTGCAGCACTGTCAGCCGTTCTCAAGACTTTCAGGCGCTCTTCGGAGTCCGCAAGAAAGATATCCAGCAGATCCGGATAGCCCCCTTCCATCACTTCCTGCAATACGCTCAGCACGTCGCGATCCACATGTGTGTCGTCCACTTGCTCACTCCTTGATCAAGAATGCGCGGATTATGCCAGAGCCTCCCAGATAAACTCCACGCGTGCACTTCGACCATTGTCGCTCCAGCGGGCATTACGCCCCAACTGGCGGATCAGACTGACCCCTCGCCCCGACAGGCGGACGTCTTCCAAAGGTCTTGCGATAACCCGCTCGACATCGAAACCCTTGCCGCTGTCTTCGATGTGAATGGTCAGGCAACCGCCATCGTCCGTTGGCGTCACCTGCAAATGCAACCGTACATAGCCATCCAGCAGCTCGTCCAGCCGGGTATTGCGCTCTTGATAATATCGCGCAAAACCCGAGGCATCGCGCTTGAGACTCGAATCCAGCCCCAGCACGCCATGCTCCAGCGCATTGGAGTAGAGCTCCGCCAGCACGCTGTAGAGCGCACCGCTCTGAGCCCGAAGACCATGGACCTCAAGCAACAACTGCAACAGATAGGGTAACGGATTGAAGCGTTTGAGCGTGGCGGCGCGAAACTCGAAACTTACCGACCAGTCCAGCGGGCAGGACTGGCCGCTGTCGGAGTAGACCAACGCCGGTGGAGTGATTTGCGTCGACTCCAGCAGGCTGACTTCGACCATGCTGACATCGTCACGCGCTTCACCGCCGAAATGACGCAGCGCCTGCTCGATCTCTTCGAACAGCACATCCGGATGCCGATTGGCGGCAAACACCTGCTGCAATCGCTGCACGCCAAACAGTTGATCATTGGCGTCGCAGGTATCGATCACCCCATCGGACAGCAGAAACACCCGATCCCCGAGAGCCATGGGATACACGTCGGTACGCTCATCGAAGGATTCCGGGCTCAGCACACCCAAAGGCAGGTTCCGCGCCGGCAGAGGCGTTCGCTCGCCACTGGCAACGCGATGCAGGTAACCGTCCGGCATGCCGCCATTCCAGACTTCCACCGAACGACGCTGAAAACTCAGGCACAGCAACGTGGCACAGCAGAACATGTCCACCGGCAGGATGCGCTTGAGCTTGGCATTCATCTCGCGCAGGGTTTCCGCCAGGCCGTAGCCCTTGGCGGTCATGCCGTAGAAGACTTCGGCCAAGGGCATCGCACCCACTGCCGCTGGCAAACCGTGGCCGGTGAAATCGCCCAGCAGCACGTGCATGTCTCCGGCCGGGGTGAACGCGGCCAGCAACAGGTCGCCGTTGAACAGCGCATAGGGCGATTGCAGATAACGGATATTCGGAGCGGCATTCAGGCAGCCGGAGTGCGCCACCTTGTCGAAAACGGCCTTGGCCACACGCTGTTCGTTGAGCAGGTAGTCGTGGTGCCGGGCGATCTGGTCACGCTGTTGCAGCACGGTGTCCTGCAAGCGCCGCAAGCGATCCATCGCCTTGATCTTGGCTGCGAGGATCACCTGGTTGTAGGGCTTGGCCAGAAAGTCGTCACCGCCGACTTCCAGGCAACGGGCCAAGGCTTCGCTTTCGGACAACGACGTGAGGAAGATGATCGGCACCAGGGTTTCCCCGGCCAGAGCCTTGATCTGCCGGGCCGCCTCGAAGCCGTCCATGACCGGCATCATCGCATCCATCAACACCAGGTGCGGTCGTTGCCGGCCAAACACGTCGACCGCTTCCGCGCCGTTGGCCGCCGTCAGCACGTTGTGCCCCTGGCGGCGCAGGATGCTCGACAACAGCAGGCGATCGGCGGCGCTGTCCTCGGCAATCAGGATCGTCAGCGACTCCAGTGGCTGCATGGCAATCAACTGATGTCGAACAGCTTGTCGAAGTTGGAGATAGCGAGGATCTTGCGCACGTCGGTACTGCTGTTGACGACACGGATATCGGATTCGTCGCCACCGGCGTGATCACGCAGCAAAAGCAACATGCCCAGGGCAGAGCTATCGAGGTAAGTGGCGTCTTTCAGGTCGACCACAACCGCCGATATCTCTTTATTTTCGTAGGACTGACGAAATTCCTGATGCTTGGCGAAATCGAATCGTCCCTTGACCGATATCGTGAGTTTTTGCCCATCCGGAGAGACTTCTGTAACGACTGACATTTCATGGCTTCCTTGTCATTGGTAAACCCGCTTGCACAAGGTTTAGCATTTGGTAGAGGTTGGAGCAAGGCGGCAGGTTGTGGTGACTGTCGAATCGTTATCGCTGTAAGCCTGACATCCCCGTGCACTCACAGGTTCATCGCGAGCGAGCTCGCTCCTACAGGTGATCCTGCCGTGGCAGGCGCTGGGACAATTCATCCAACAGTTTCTGTTCGCGCCGGTCTTCAAGCGCCCGAGCCTCATCGGCATAGCGCTGAACCAGCTTGCGCAAGCCTTCGACCCGGGCAAACGCCTGCTGCCAGGTGTCCCGGGCCTTGTTCAGGTTGTTCTGATGCCAGGCCAGGCTTTGCCGCTGCTGGTCGATGGCCGTGCCCAGCTGCGCGAGAAAGCCCTGATAGCCCAGCAACCATTGGCCCGAGACGCCGCCGCTGCCGCGCACGATCCATTGCTCCTGATAATCGAGACGGAAGGCTTCGAGGTCGGCGAGTTTGCTTTCGGCCAAACGCACCTGCCCCTGAAAGTGCCCCAGGCGCTGGACTGCGGTTTTCTCGGCCTTTTCGGCCATTTCCACCACGGGGGCCAGGCGCCCTGCCCGAGTCTGGGCCATGGCCGGTTAGCCGCCCGCCGCGGGCGCGAAGATCGACGCGAGGTAAGCTTCGCTTTCGCCCAGGCTGATGCTGTCGTTGAGCCCCTGGCGCAGGTATTTGACCAGCTGCGGCTGCAAGGAAATCGCCAGGTCGGTCTCGCGGTCGCCGCCAGCGACGTAGGCGCCGACGCTGATCAGGTCGCGACTCTGCTGATAGCGCGACCACAATTGCTTGAAATACTGCGCTCGCATCATGTGCTCCGGCGACACCACCGCCGGCATCACCCGGCTGATGGATGCCTCGATATCAATGGCCGGGTAATGACCTTCCTCGGCCAGTCGCCGGGACAGCACGATGTGCCCGTCGAGCACGCCCCGCGCCGAGTCGGCAATCGGGTCCTGCTGGTCATCGCCTTCGGACAGCACGGTGTAGAACGCGGTGATCGAACCACCGCCCTTCTCGGCATTACCGGCCCGCTCTACCAGCTTCGGCAACTTGGCGAACACCGACGGCGGATAGCCTTTGGTCGCCGGCGGCTCACCGATGGCCAAGGCGATTTCCCGCTGGGCCTGGGCGAAACGGGTCAGCGAATCCATCAGCAACAGGACGTTCTTGCCCTTGTCGCGGAAATATTCGGCGATGCGCGTGCAGTACATGGCGGCGCGCAGTCGCATCAGCGGCGCATCGTCCGCCGGGGACGCCACCACTACCGAACGCTTGAGCCCTTCTTCACCGAGGATGTGCTCGATGAATTCTTTAACTTCACGCCCCCGCTCACCGATCAGCCCGACGACGATAATGTCGGCCTCGGTAAAGCGCGTCATCATCCCCAACAGCACGGATTTGCCGACACCGGTACCGGCGAACAGGCCGAGCCGCTGGCCGCGGCCGACCGTCAACATGCCATTGATGCAACGGATGCCCACGTCCAGCGGTTCGCTGATCGGTTCGCGCTTGAGCGGGTTGATGGTCGGGCCGTCCATTGGCACCCAGTCTTCGGCCTTCATCCCGCCCTTGCCGTCCAGCGCACGACCGGCGCCATCCAGCACCCGCCCGAGCATGCTCATGCCCATGGGCAGGCGACCGGTATCGGCCAAGGGCACCACTCGGGCACCGGGCGCGATGCCGGCGACACTGCCGACTGGCATCAGGAAGACTTTACTGCCGGAGAAGCCCATCACCTCGGCTTCGACCTGCATCGGGTGATAGCTGTCGTCATTGATGACCATGCAGCGGCTGCCCATGGCGGCGCGCAGGCCTTCGGCTTCGAGGGTCAGGCCGACCATGCGCAGCAAGCGGCCTTCGAGGATCGGTGCGCCCTCCAGTCCCGTGGCCTCGGCATAGCTGCCCAGGCGCTTGGCGAAACTGGTGCGTTCAAGGCGCATCGGGAACATCCTGAGCCGGCGCGACCGCAGGCTTACCTTCGATCGGCAGTTCAAGGCTCAGGTCCGGCGCGGCCGGGTGCAAGGCCTGCTCGTGCAACTGATCGAACAGCTTGTCCATCACCCGCGCGACACGGGTTTCGACCGTGGCGTCGATGCGGCTGTGTTCTGTCTCGACCCGGCAACCGCCAGGCAACAGCGCTTCGTCCTCGACGATGCGCCACGTTTCCTCATGACGCTCGCGCAGGGCTTTGACCTGTGCGAAGTCCTGCGGATTGATGTACAGCCGCACATTGCCCACGCCCAACGGCAGGAGCTTGAGGGCTTCGCGCATGACGTGTTCGATCTGCGTCGAGTCGATGGCCAGTTCGCGCTGGATCACCTGTCTGGTGATGTGCTGCACGAGGTCGACCAGGGACTTTTCAATCTCGGTGTCCTGTTCGGCAATGGGCTCGAACAGGTGCGTCATCAGTTGCTCCAACGCCGCAATCTTGGCGGTCAGGGCCATTTCGGCTTCCTGGCGGACCTTGAGCGTGGTGCTGTGGAAACCTTCCTTCTCACCCACCGCGAAGCCTTCGTTATAGGCTTCCTGGCGAATGCTTTCGAGCTCTTCGAGGGTCAGTGGCTGGACTTCCTCCAGCGGCACTTCCTCCATTTCCGGCGGTTCGGGTTCAGGCTCAGGTTCCGGCTCGGGTTCCGGCGGGTCGAAACTGGGCAGCGCCCAGGTATCGAAGCCACTGACATCCCTGGCCCGGATCAGGTCAGTGGGTGCATCATCATTCTTGACCATGGTGTTAGATCATTTCCTCGCCGCCCTTGCCGCCGAGAACGATTTCCCCGGCTTCGGCCATACGGCGGGCGATGGTGAGGATTTCCTTCTGCGCGGTTTCCACGTCGCTGACGCGCACCGGGCCCTTGGCTTCCAGGTCGTCGCGCAACAGTTCGGCCGCACGCTTGGACATGTTCTTGAAGATCTTCTCCTTGACGCCTTCGTCCGACCCCTTGAGGGCCAGCACCAGCACATCGGAGGACACTTCGCGCAGCAGCGCCTGAATCCCGCGGTCGTCGACATCGGCCAGGTTGTTGAACACGAACATGAGGTCTTCGATCTGACCGGACAGGTCTTCGTCGACTTCGCGGATCGAGTCCATGAGCTGGCCTTCGATCGAGCTGTCGAGGAAGTTCATGATGTCCGCAGCACGCTTGATACCACCCAGGTTGGTGCGCGAGGCATTCGAGTTGCCGGAGAACTGCTTCTCGAGAATCTGGTTGAGTTCTTTCAGGGCCGCTGGCTGTACGGTGTTCAGCGAGGAAACCCGCAGGATGATATCCAGTCGCGCCTTGTGGTCGAAGTTACCGAGCACTTCACCGGCCTGGTCCGGATCGAGATACGCCACCACGATCGCCTGGATCTGCGGGTGCTCGTAACGGATCACGTCGGCGACGGCGCGCGGCTCCATCCACTTCAGGCTGTCGAGGCCGCTGGTGTTGCCACCGAGCAGGATGCGGTCGATCAGGCCGTTGGCCTTGTCTTCACCCAGGGCCTGGGTGAGCATCTTGCGCACATAGTCGTCGGAGCCGACGCCCAGGCTGGTCTGGTCGCCGACGATATCGACGAACTCGCTCATCACCTGTTCGACCTGCTCGCGGTGCACATTGCCCATCTGGGCCATGGCCACACCCACGCGCTGAACCTCTTTGGGGCCCATGTGGCGCAGCACCTGGGCAGCGTCGGTGGACCCCAGGGACAGCAACAGGATTGCGGCTTTGTCGACCTTGGACAGTTTGGCGGCAACGGCTCGGTTATCACTCATCTGCGTTAATCCACTCTTTCACGACCTGGGCCACACGACCCGGGTCTTCTGCCACCAGACTCTTGATTGCGTTCAACTGAGCGTCATAGCCTTCGCTCGGGCTCGGCAACAGGATGCTGGTCGGGCCACCGAGGCTGACACGGTCGTTGGCCAGTTCGCCATCCAGACCGCCCATGCCACCCAACTCGACGTCGCTGCCGATACCGGCCAGCTGCTTGCCCTTGCCACCACCGGTGATGTTGTTGAGCACCGGACGCAGCACACCGAACACCAGCACCAGAATGAACAGCACACCCAGCACTTGTTTGACGATGTCCCAGAACCACGGCTGGGAGTAGAACGGAATTTCGGCAATCACTTCACCGCGCTCGGCGGAGAACGGCATGTTGATCACGCTGACGCTGTCACCACGGCTGGCATCGAAGCCGACCGCGTCCTGAACCAGGCGAGTGAAGCGCGCCAATTCATCGGCGCTCCATGGCGCACGGGTGGTTTCGCCGTTGGCCGGGTTGATCTTGACCTGATCATCGACCACTACAGACACCGACAAGCGATTCAACCGGCCCTGCTGCTGCCTGGTGTGGCTGATGGATCGGTCGAGTTCGAAGTTCTTGGTCGATTGTTGACGCTTGTCCGCCGGGTACGGAGCGAGCATCGGCTGACCGGTGGCCGGGTCCATGATTTGCTGGCCATTGGCATCAACCAGCGGCTGGCCCGGCTGCACCATGCCGGCTGCCCCTGGAGTACCGCCGGTGGTTTGCGGCGCGGAGGCCGGCGCTGGAGGCTGGTTGCTCAAGGCACCCGGCACGCCTTGCGGGCCATTGCTGGCGGTACGTTGTTCGTTGACCGACTGCTCGCTGCGCAACGCCGGTTGATCCGGGTTGAATTGCTCGGAAGTCGATTCGACCGCACTGAAATCCACGTCGGCCGAGACTTCGGCCTTGTAACGGTCGTTGCCCAGCACCGGCTGCAGGATGTTGTGCACGCGCTGAGTGAGCATGCTTTCCATGCGACGGCTGTAGTCGAACTGCTTGCCAGCCATGGTCAGTTCGGAGTTTTCCGCCTGATCGGAGAGCAGGTTGCCCTTCTGGTCGACCACGGTGATCTGCGACTTGCTGAGCTCGGGAACGCTGGTCGCCACCAGGTTGATGATGGCCACGACCTGGCCGGGCTCGAGGGAGCGACCGGAATAGAGTTCAACCAGAACCGAAGCGCTCGGCTTGCGCTCGTCGCGCACGAACACCGAACTTTTCGGGATCGCCAGGTGTACGCGGGCGCCCTTGACGTTGTTCAGGCTGGAAATGGTGCGGGCCAGTTCGCCTTCGAGGCCGCGACGGTAGCGGGTCGCTTCCATGAACTGGCTGGTGCCAAGCCCCTGCTCCTTGTCGAGGATTTCAAAACCGATGTTGCCGTCGCTGGGAGTGACACCAGCGGCCGCGAGCTTGAGCCGCGCTCGGGACAGGTCATCGGCCTTGACCAGCAAGGCACCGGAATTGGGTTCGACGGTGTACGGGATATCGGCGGAGGCCAGGGTATCCATGACCTGCTTGGCGTCCATGCCGGCAAGGCTGCCGTACAGAGGCCGGTAGTCCGGTTGCTGGGACCACAACACCACGGCAAAACCAATCGCCACGCTCGCCGCCAGGCCGACCAACAGGCCCACCTGACGCAACATGGTCATCTCGGAGAGGTTTTCCAGGAAGGACAACCCGAACAGCGGCGGTTTGCCGTCTATTGGAGTGGCCTTGGCCGGAACGTTATCGGCGACTGCTTCTGCCATGACTCAATCTCGCCCTTTAAACCGGCATCTGCATGATGTCTTGGTAGGCCTGAACCAGTTTGTTGCGCACCTGGGTCAATGCCTGGAAGGACACGCTGGCTTTCTGCGATGAGATCATCACGTCTGTAAGATCGACGCCGCTTTTGCCGATTTCGAACGCACTGGCCAACTGCGTGGAAGCCTGTTGGGTGTCGTTCACTTTATTGACGGCCTGACCGAGCATGTCGGAAAAGCTGCTGCCCGACACTTCAGGAACGGCAGTCGATTTCGGCGCAGACATGGCATCCATTTGCATGGCGCGCATATCCAGCATCAACCGATTGAATTCAATACCTTGGCTCATGGTTTCTCTCTTTGACGACCCGCAATTTTTTGACACTCACTCGGCGGGTCATGAGGTGTTAGCAACAAGGGTGCCAGCTCCATGGCCTTGTTTCACAAAAGCCCTTCTCATCGCCGCTAGCCCCTGTAGGAGCGAGCTTGCTCGCGATGAACTAAAGAACGCCGCGTTTATCCTGACGCCCCGCATTATCGTTAACGACCATCGCGAGCAGAGCTCGCGCCTACAGGAACAGGATCAGGTGGCGAACAGATAGGCTTCCACATCCATGCCGGCATCGCGCATTTGCGCCAGCTTGTAGCGCAGGGTCCGCGGGCTGATACCCAAGCGCTCGGCCGCCTCTTTGCGACGGCCGCGTTCGGCGCGCAGGGTATCGATGATCATCTGAAATTCTCGGCGACGCAGATCATCGCCCAGCGCACCGGCCGACTCGGACTCGATTTCCACGGGACACACCGGCGCCTGCGCCAACGCTGGCAGTGGCGCACAAGCCACCGGCCCGGCCAGGCAGAAATCCTGCGGCTGGATCAAGCCACCCTGCTGCAGAATCAACGCACGCTGAATCGCGTTGTCCAGTTCACGCACGTTACCCGGCCACGGATAAGCGATCAGGCACGCCTGGGCCTCGGGGGACAATCTGGCCGGTGAATGCTTCATTTTATTGACGTGCCTGGCCAGCAGACGCTCGGCCAGCGGCAGGATGTCGGCGGTGCGCTCGCGCAACGGACGCCAGGCCAGGGGAAACACCGACAGGCGATAGTAAAGGTCTTCGCGGAAGCGCCCCGCCGCCACCTCACCCGCCAGGTCGCGATTGGTGGTGGCGACCACGCGAATGTCCAGTGTGATCGGTTTTCGCGCCCCAACCCTTTCGACCTCACGTTCTTGCAGTACGCGCAGCAGTTTGGCCTGGAGCCCCAAGGGCATTTCGGAAATTTCGTCGAGCAGAATGGTGCCGCCGTCGGCCTGCTCGAACTTGCCGGCTTGCGCGGCAATGGCACCGGTGAAGGAGCCCTTCTCGTGCCCGAACAAGGTCGCTTCGAGCATGTTGTCCGGGATCGCCGCACAGTTGATCGCAATGAATGGCTGATTGGCGCGATGAGAATGCTGATGGATGTAGCGCGCCAGCACTTCCTTGCCCGTGCCCGACTCACCCGAGATCAACACCGTGGAATCGCTGCGTGCGACTCGCGCTGCCAATTCGAGCAACTGCGCGCTCGCCGGCTCGAATGCTATCGGCCCTTCACCCTCAGCCAGGCCGAGACTGCCCAGGGCATGACGCCCCACCAGATCGAGCAACGCCTTGGGCTCGAATGGTTTGACCAGATAGTCCACCGCACCTTGGCGCATCGCATCGACCGCACGCTCGACCGCGCCGTGAGCCGTCATCAACAACACCGGCAATTGCGGCTGCCGCGCTCGCAACAGGCCCAGCAACTGGTGGCCGTCCATACCCGGCATGTTGACGTCGCTGATCACCAGGCTGAAGGCCTCGCCGCCGACGGCAAGCAACGCCTCCTCTGCCGAACCCACCGCCTTGTAATCGTGCCCCGCGAGCAATAGCGTATCGGCCAGCGCCTCGCGCAACGCGCGATCGTCCTCGACCAGCAGAACCTTGATACCCATCTGTGTCACTCCGCTCCTTGAGCGCTGCTGAACAACGGCAGGATAACCTGCGCGCAAGTGCCGCGACCGAGTCGCGAGCGCAACTGCAATTGTCCCTGATGAGCACGCGCCACTGCCTTGACCACGGTCAGGCCAAGACCTGTGCCAGTGGCCTTGGTGGTAAAAAAGGGTTCGCCCAATCGCGCCAGAACGGTGGCATCGATACCGGAGCCACTGTCGCTGACGCACAGGCGCAGGTAATTGCCGCGGGTGTAGAGGTGAATCTTGAGGCGCAATGGACCGGCACTGGACTGAATGGCGTTCTCGATCAGATTGAGGATCGCACCGACCAGGGTGTCGCGATTGCACAGCAACTCCCCCGAATGACTGTCGCACTGCCAGCGGATCGGCAGATCCTGAACGTGGGTCAGCGCCGCCGCTTGCAACGATTGCATCAGCTGACCGGGCGTCACGCGGTCAGTCAGCGGCAACTCGCCCCGGGCGAACACCAGCATGTCGCGCACCTGGTGCTCCAGCTCGTGCAGGCGTTCCTTGAGGCGTCCGGCAAAGCGCTGCTGGGTAGCGACCGGCAGCTCTTGCTCGGTCAAATGACTGGCATACAGCAACGCAGCGGACAACGGCGTGCGTATCTGATGAGCCAACGAAGCGACCATGCGCCCCAACGACGACAGCCGCTCATGTCGGGCCAGTTGATCCTGCAGGTGACGGGTTTCAGTCAGGTCGTTGAGCAACACCAACTGGCCAGGCTCTGCGTCCAGCGAGCGCGTGGCGATCGACAGGCGCCGACCATCCTTGAGGGAGACTTCATGACCATCGTCTTCGCGCGGCGCAAAACAGCGGGCAATGACGTGGCGCCACAATTCACCTTCCAGCGGCAACCCCAGCAACTCGCACGCCGCCGGATTGGCTTCGCGCACGATGCCCTGGGCGTCAATGACGATGACTCCGCCGGGCAAGAGATCAAGGAGGTTTTGCAGGCGATTGGCCAGGCGTTCTTTTTCCGCCAGCTCCTGCATGCGCTGGGCACTGACCACTGCCAATTCACCCTTGAGCTCGGTTACCCGGGCTTCAAGCATGCTGTAGGAATCGGTCAACTGACTGGACATCTGGTTGAACAGCGCAAATGCCTGCTCAAGGCCAAGCCGGCTCGCCAGCTCTACGGACGACGGTTGTCCCGAAGCATCAAGGACAGGAGACATCTGGGCGGCTTGGGGCATCGTGCAATCTCGCTTGGCTGACCGTCAGTGAAACGGAACGTTGCGAGGGACGTAGCAATACCCGTGCCTAAAAAAAACTTCTTAAAAATGAATGAGTTGAAAAACAGGCGTCAATCATCCGCCTGCTCGTCTCCATCACGACGGCTCATGCCGTACTTGCGCATCTTTTCCACCAGCGTGGTACGACGAATACGCAGGCGCTCGGCCGCGCGCGCCACAATGCCGTTGGCATCATCCAGCGCCTGCTGGATCAGCCCCTGCTCCAGACCACCGAGGTAGTCCTTCAGGTCCAGACCTTCCGGAGGCAACATGGCATTGGCGGTAAAGTCCTGGGTATGGCCGTTGATGGCCACGCGCTCTTCCAGATCGCTGCGCAGGCTGTCGACCATTTGCTCGTCTTCATCGTCGACGTAGCGGAATTTCTTCGGCAACTCGACCACGCCGATCACGCCGTATGGGTGCATGATCGCCATGCGCTCCACCAGGTTGGCCAATTCGCGGACGTTGCCCGGCCAGCCATGACGACACAGCGACATGATGGCCGCCGAGTTGAAACGGATCGAACCGCGCTTCTCGTGCTCCATGCGCGAGATCAGCTCGTTCATCAGCAGCGGAATGTCTTCGACGCGCTCACGCAGCGGCGCCATCTCGATCGGGAACACATTCAGGCGGTAGTACAGGTCTTCGCGGAAGGTGCCGATCTCGATCATGCTTTCGAGATTCTTGTGGGTCGCCGCAATGATGCGCACGTCGACGCTCTGGGTCTTGTTGCTGCCCACGCGCTCGAAGGTGCGCTCCTGCAACACGCGCAACAACTTGACCTGCATCGGCAGCGGCATGTCGCCGATTTCATCGAGGAACAGAGTGCCGCCGTTGGCCAGCTCGAATCGACCGGCGCGACTGGTGATCGCCCCGGTGAAGGCGCCCTTCTCATGGCCGAACAATTCGCTTTCCAGCAACTCGGCCGGGATCGCCCCACAGTTGACCGGCACGAACGGCGCTTCGCGGCGCTTGGAATGGTAATGCAGGTTGCGCGCAACCACTTCCTTGCCGGTGCCGGACTCACCGAGGATCAGCACACTGGCATCGGTGTCGGCGACTTGCTGCATCATCTGGCGGACGTGTTGAATCGCCCGGCTGGTGCCGACAAGACTGCGGAAAAGATTGGGCTCGCGATGACGACCGCGCTCACGGGCCTGGTCGTACATCTCGCGATAGACCTGGGCACGGTGCAGCGAATCGAGCAATTTGCTATAGCTGGGCGGCATTTCGAGGGTCGAAAGCACTCGCCGACGCTGGTCTTCCGGCAGGTCAATGGAAGAATTTTCGCCCATCAGCAAAACCGGAAGGAACTCATCCCAGGTCGAGAGTGTCTTAAGCAAGCCCAGAAGTGCACCAGGAGCATTGACCGTCCCGATAAGGACACAGATTACTTCACGACTTGACGACAAAGAGCCGACAGCCTGCTGCCAGTCATGGCTACCGCAGGGTAAATTTTCTTCGCCGAGAAAATTCAAAATCACCGCCAGGTCGCGGCGGCGGACGCTATCGTCATCAATCAGCAGAATTTTGGTTTCACGCCACATGCAATAGCAACTTCCCTAGTCAACTCAATGCCCAAAATGCTGGGGCAAGCTAAACGCTTGCAGGCACAAATATGCCTGAAGACGACTGAAATCTGGAACAGCCACTAGTTAAGTCAAAAAACCGTGCACAGTCAAATTTATGGCGCACTTGTTTGGATTAACCGGGTTTAATTAACCAAACAGATGGTAAACCTTTGCCGCGCTCTTCGCTTGGTTGATCTGCGACATCTCTTCGACTATCGCTTGCCGCTCCCCCATGGTCGCGGTCAGCAACTCTTTGTACACCGCCAACAATCCCTCCAGATTGCTGCGCACCGCGTCCTCATCGATTGGCGCTTCGCTCAACACCTCATCGACACACTCACGACAAGCCGCATCCAGTTCGCCAATCGCGTCCCAATTGCGCGCCGCCAGCGCGTCTACCAGGGCTTCACGCGTTTCTTCAATCCGCCGCAGCGCTAGACTCATGACGTCATCCTCAGACCCGCAGGCCTATTGATTGGCAATTGCATCCCAACCGCTTTTCAGGGTTTCAAGCAAACCCGAAACTTCGTCGATGATCCTCGTATCGTTATTGAGGTTGGCCTCAGTCAGACGCGACGTCATGTAGGCGTACAAGCTGTCCAACTGCTCTATCGATGCAGGATCCTCTGTCTTTTCCGGATTCAGACCGTCACGCAGGCCAATGACGATGTCAACGGCCTTACCCAACATCAATCCCTTGAGTGCGATATCACCACGCTCCAGAGCACCCTTGGCTTGAGCCATGCGATCCAGGCCGCCCTCCATCAGCATTTGCACAAGGCGATGAGGATTGGCTTCAGAGATCTGGGCATGGGAATTGACCTTCTGATATTGGCGAAGGGCTCTCATGGGGTTCATGTTTCTACCTCGTGACAGACAACAACTTGAAATTGGGAAGGCTCTGATCTTTATGTCGACCGGGCGACGGAGAACTTTAACCCAGAGTCGTCACCAAAGAAAAAACCCAGGCACTGTCATTACAGCTTGCCTGGGTTTTTTTTGACCGATACGGATCAATCGTCTTTCTGATTGTTCAGCGCATTGAGCGTGGTCATGATGCTGTCGCTTTGTGCGCGAAGCCTGGCCACCAGACCGTCCATGGCCGTGTACTTGGCAGTCAGACTGGTCTGCAACGCTGCGATTCGCTCATCAAGAGAATCCTGCTGTTTTTGCAGATCCGTCAGACTCTCACTCAACGACTTGGTACGTTCCGCCAGAATCCCTGTGCTCGCCTTCGCATAGCTATCAGTAGCAGTTGCCATCCGAGCCAGCAAACCGCTGCTCCCGGTGAAAATACTGCTGAGGTCCGCCGCATTGGTGGCCACAGCCTTGTCCCATTTCTTGTCGTCCATAGTCAACAAACCAGTGTCGGCAGAAGTGCTGATGCCAAACTGAGCCAACGACTTCATTGTCCCGGTACCCGATAGCGCGTTCAGCTCGCTGCGAATCGAGTTCACCAGGCTTCGCATCGTCGCATCGCCCGTGAGCGTCGCAGCAATAGAAGTACCGTCGGCCGCTTTAGTCACCTTGGTTTCAGCGTTGATCGCCTTCATCAAAGCGTTGTAGGTATCGACGAAACCTTTGACCCCAGACTTGAGCGCCGGCGTACTGGTTGTCACTGAAATGGTGGTTGGTGTGGGCGCACTGGCACCAGCAGCGGTCGGCGAAATAGACAACAACTTGATGTTAATGCCGCTGATTGCGTCAGCAATCGAGTTGCTCTTGGAGATCATTTCAGCGCCGCCATCGATGCGGTACTTCGCATCCTTCGGCGCCTCAATCACAGTTGACCCCGTATTCAGGCCCGAATTACCCGACAGCGTGAGATCCGAGCCCACCCCCATCGTTGTCGAGGTCAACACCAGGCGCGAACCCGTTGAGTCCGTCAGAATGTTCGCGCTCAACCCGGACGTGCCAAACTGCGAGTTGATTGACTCACGCACTTGCTGCAGCGTTGCCCCGGCGGGAATGCTGAGATCGTAATTTTTGCCGGACTGCGAAATTGTCAGCGTGGTCGGTGACGTACCGCTATTGACCACAGTGGAGGCGCCACCCGCAAAAACCCGGGTGGACAACTTCGATGCCGATGCCAACTGGGTGACCAACAATGAGTAGGTGCCATTGGAAGCGCCATTACCCGTCGTGATGGTCGCGACCTTTTCATCCGAAGACGTGCTGGTCAGCCCGCTGAAGCTGTTATCCGCACCCATCGAGGTCAGAGCCCCGCGAAATGCATCAAGCGCCGCCTGAATCTTGCCGATCGATGACAGCGAGGTGGTTGCTTTCGCACTCTGAGTATTGATCTGTGTTTGCTTCGGCGCTTTTTCGGCGTTGACCAAAGACGTCACGATCGCTTGGGTATCGATGTTCGACCCAATACCGCTTACCGTTGTACCCGCCATCATCTATCTCCTTGTTCAGTGGCCGCTGCTTTCTTGACAAAGTGCGTCTCGAACACATACAGCAACAAAAATCATGCCAGCTCAGACCTTATCGTCAAACAACAAGCTGCTGGCATCCGACAAACTTTGCGCCAGTTTCAGTGCGGTTTCCGAAGGGATCTGGCGAATCACGTCACCTGTTTCGGTGGCAATGACCTTGACCACGACCCGGCCGGTGGAATCATCAATGGAAAAATCCAGTTTGCGCTGGGCAGACTGGACGAATTCCTGAATATCGGTCACAGCTTTTTCCAGATCGTCGCGCTTGGGCTCGGAGCCCGATGACTCAACGACTTCAGCCTTGGGCTGTTCCTGCTTGGCTATGACAATCGGCGTCGCACTCTGAGGAGCAACAGCCGGATAAGACAGGTTCAACTTGACGCTCATGTCCATGCTAAATCTCCTCATCGCGAAAAAACGAAAGGGCACGTATACGCGCCCTTCCGTCAGCTAACGAGCGCCGCTATTACTGAAGCAGCTTCAGTACAGCAGATGGCAGCTGGTTGGCTTGCGACAGGATTGCGGTCGAAGCCGACTGCAGAGTCTGTTGCTTGGTCAGTTCAGCAGTTTCAGAAGCGAAGTCCACGTCTTGCACGGTGCTGCGAGCAGCGGTGGAGTTCTTCTGGATGTTCTGCAGGTTGTCTACGGTAGTGGTCAGACGGTTTTGGGTAGCACCCAGACCCGAACGAACGCTGTCGATCGAACCGATTGCCTTGTCGATTACAGCCAGAGCGTTTTGCGCTTTGGTGGAGTCGGTCACGTCGGTTTGAGCGATGGTGGTTTTGACGGAGCTGGTAGCAGCACCGAACACACCAGCAACGCCGGCACCAGTCAGCGAGAAGCCTTTGGCGGAGTCCACGTTCACAGCACCGGTAGCGATGATGCCGTTAGCCAGGGCAATACCTGCGCCGTATGCGCCGGTACCGTCTTTGGTTGCGATGGTGATCGAACCAGGAGCAGTCGAGGCACTGAAAGCAACGTTTTCACCCGAGTCGGATTTGATCGACAGAGTGCCTTTGACCGAATCGTAGTTGACGCTGATACCCAGCTTCGCGGAGTTGGACTTCAGTTGGTCAGCCAGGCTGGCGGTGTCGGTTACGCCGACGAACGCAACGGCCGAGGTACCTACAGTCATGGTGAAGGAAGCAGGAGTGGTTGCAGCAGCTGCGCCGACTACAAACTGAGCTTCAGTGCTGGCAGTAGCGCTCAGACCACCAACGGCACCGTTCAGCAGCTGAGCGGTATCTTTAGCCGAGGAAGCAGCTGCCAGAGTAACGTTTGCAGTCTGGCCGTTGCCGGTGACAACAACCGCACCACCAACAATACCGGCGCCCGGAGCGATGGCAGCACTTTTCATCTGCTGCGAGCCGATGTTGTTGGCTGCAACGTTGTCCAGGCTCAGGTTGATGGTTTCGTTAGCGTTGGCGCCAACCTGGATAGCCTTGGTGCCGTACGAACCGTCCAGCAGCTTCTGGCCACCGAAAGTGGTGGTCTGGGAGATACGGGTCAGTTCCGAAGTCAGAGCCTGGTATTCGTCGTTGTTCGACTTACGGTCATCGGCGCTCAGGGAGCCGGTAGCCGAGGACAGAGCCAGGGTACGCATTTTCTGCAGGATGTCGGTCGAAGCCTGCATTGCGCCTTCAGCGGTTTGCGCGATGGAGATACCGTCGTTGGCGTTCTTCACTGCCTGGCCCAGGCCGTTGATCTGGCTGGTCAGGCGGTTGGCGATCTGCAGGCCGGCAGCGTCGTCTTTAGCGCTGTTGATACGCAGGCCGGAAGACAGGCGCTGCATGGAAGTAGCCAGGGCGCCGCCAGCTTTGTTCAGGTTAACCTGAGTAGTGATCGACGCGGTGTTGGTGTTTACGGTTAAAGCCATGACGAAATCCTCGTTGGATGGATACTGCGGCTTCCGGCCCTGGCAACCGCCTGGTGTGGCCTAGAGAACCTACGTAATAGTTATCGTCGTGAAGAGGCTTTGCTTGAGCGGTTTTTTTGATATTTTTAGTGGCAGGGTGCCAGCCCTTTATTTTCAAGGCTTTAGAGCCAGAAAGTCGGCGTCAGAAAAACGCAAAACGCCCGGAAGTTTAAGTTTCCGGGCGTTTTTTTGTAGCGTCGAGTCAGTCAATCAACCGCGATAGAGAATCGCCGAACCCCACGAGAGGCCCACGCCAAAGCCGCTGATGGCAACTCGGGTCCATTTGGAGTCGAAGACGTGATTCTGCAACAGCAGCGGAATACTCGAGGAGACCGTGTTGCCGGTTTCGAGCATGTCCTTGACGAATTTCTCCGGCTCACCTTCTTCGAAGCGGCGCGCCACGGCATCGACGATGGCCGCACTGCCCTGGTGAATGCAGAAGGCATCGATATCGCTCGCCTGCAAATTGGACTCGTCCAACAACTCGTGCAAATGCGCAGGAACTTTCAACAAGGCAAAGTTGAACACCTGGCGACCATTCATGAAGAACACACCGTCGCTGACCTTAAGGTGCGGCGCGCCGGAACCGTCGGTACCGAACTTCGACTTGCCCAGTTGCCAGACAGCGTTCTCGCCCATCCAGGTCGCGGTTGCGGCATCGCCAAACAGCATGGTGGTGTTACGGTCTTCCGGATCGACAATCTTGGAATATGGATCGGCAGTAATCAGCAGGCCGTTTTTCAGCCCTGCTGCTTCCATGAAACCTTTGATCGCATAGATGCCATAGACGTAGCCGGAACAGCCCAGGGAAATATCGAACGCGGCGACATGGGTCGGCAAGCCCAGCTTGTCCTGAACGATCGCGGCGGTGTGCGGCAAGCCTTCTTCATCACCGTTCTGGGTGACGACGATCAAGCAATCGATGGATTCACGCTTGAGCTCGGGGCTAGCGGTGAACAGCGCATTGGCTGCTTCGACACACAGATCGGAAGTTTCTTGATCGGCATCCATGCGCGGCAAAAACGCAGAACCAATCTTGCCGAGAATAAAGGTTTCGTCCTTGTCGAACTTTGCACCCTGGGCGTAATTATCAATCCCGGCTGCCGGCACGTAACTCGCTATATTTTTTATGCCAATCATTATGGCTTCCCAATAATAAACAGCTGAACATCGCCGCTCGCTGAATCGAGGGCGTCTACAGTCGGGGCCCGCCCCACAGAGGAGGCATTGTCGGGGCTCAAACAGCCCGCCACCGTCACCGCCCGCAGACAGGATACAGTGAAGATGCGCGTTTTGACCGACGGGTCACTCAGAGATCGCTGCTTTATTTGATTTTGTGGTCCGGATCGCGCGCCATCCTGCTCTGTATACACCTGAAAAAAATGCAAAAAAAAGCCAGCCTCCTGTAACAAGGGCTGGCTTCAGGCGGTCAAGACCGAATTAAAGCTTGTTGAACAGACTCAACTGGGAAACCTTTGCGAATGCCAGTTGCGCGGCTTGCAACATGGTTTGCTGCAGGGTCAGGCGGGTCAGTACTTCCGCAGGGTCAGTATCTTTGATTGAAGATTGCGTGGAAGTATTGATCAGGTTCGTGCTCTGGATCTGATCACGCTGCATATCCATTACGTTACCCCGGGCACCGATTGCGCCACGCGCAAGGTCGACCTGGTTTTTGGCATTGCTCAGGTTGGCAATGGACGACGCGAGCACACTGCCCAGATTGCGCTGGGCGGCCGGATTTTCTGAAGTAGGTATTTCAAGCACCTGACGCAGCTGACTTACGGTATCGAGTACATTCTGGGTCTGGTGTGTATTGACCGCGATATTGAACTGATCACCTGTAGCGGGGGTCGCTGGAGGTGTGCCTCCGGCGAGGGTAAAGCTGACACCGGCCGCTGTCGCCACGCCAGCTACCACTGTCCCGGAGGTTATCGGTGTACTGCTGCTGGTCAAGGGGCGGGAATACAACTCAAACGTCCCTGGTCCCGTGAATTTCAGGACCGCTCCGCCTTCAGGGAAAAAGCTCTTGTAATCGGTAGCGTTGGTCACAGAGGTTTGACCAATCTGTACCGTCGAACTGTTACCCGGAGCACGTGTGCTGGTGAAACTGTCTGGCTTTGCCGCCAACTGGAAACTGTGACCCGCGATGACCGCGTCCGCATTCGCTGGGTTATCACTTGCCTGGAACGTGATATCCAGTGCAAAGGACACCCCGCGGAAATTGATGTCGGAACCATCCTTGTTATTCGGATCGAACTTACCACCACCACTTGCCTCGGCAGTCACGTCGTTGCCTGAGGCGTCAGTGATCACAAACTGTGTGCTGCTGGTGAAGGACAGTGTGTATGGCTGTCCATTGCGGAAGCTCGCATCAAACGCCGGGCCGGAACTCACCAGACCTTGAGTCAATGACACGCGCCCGTCATCAACGGCCGGCGCGGTCATGGTTGTCGAACTGCGGGCGGCGTTGATCGCCTGCTGGAAAACATCCCAACCAGTGTCGTTGAGCCCCAGCGACATCGAGTCGCCGATTTTCAGTTCCAGTTGGGTCTGGTCACCTTGATAACTGTAGGTACCGTCACTGTTGCGCAAAAATGGCTGCGTGTTACTGCTGGCGCCGGAAAAGATGTATCTGCCGTTAGCATCTTTGCTGTTCATCAGATTCAGCAACTGCTCTTCGGCCTGCCCGACTTCCTCTCCAATGGATTTGCGATCGTCGTCATTTAACGATGCACCGCCGGCACGCACCGCCAACTCGCTGACTTTCTGCAGCACAGTGTTGATACTGTCCAGCACGCTTTCTTCCTGCGCCTGAGCGGTGTTCAGCGCGTTGATATTGGAAGTGTACTGACCCAACATGGCCTTTTGCTGTTCGAGTTGCAGCAAGCGTGCCGCACCGACCGGATCATCCGCCGCAGTCTCAAGCTTGATGCCACTGCTGGCCTGCTCGGCAGTCTTCATCACGTTGTTGAGGTTGCGCTGATAGTTGATGGCCGTGGTCGCATAATACTGTGCAGTAGAAATTCGCATGTTCTACGGCTCCTTAAAGGGCATTGATCAGGGTGCTGAAAATTTCCTGCGCAGTCTTGATGATCTGCGAAGAGGCCGTGTAGTACTGCTGGAACTTGGTCAGGTTGCCAGCCTCTTCATCGAGATCGACACCGGACAGCGAGTCGCGGGCGTTTCGGGCGCCAGTCAAGATGGTATCGGTAGCCGTTGCGTCCAGTTGCCCCTGCTTGGTCAGGGAGCCGACAGTCGATACGAGACCTCCATACGCATCGGTAAAACTCACACCCGGACTGGTCGCAGTTGCACCGACTGTCGCCTTGGTTTGCAGACCGAGCAAGGCCTGGGCGTTGCGGTTGTCGGTGCTGTCGGCCGCAGTCATGGAAATGTTGAAGCCGTCCCCCGAAGCAGGGCTGCCGCTGACGGTCATTCCCACATTGAAGGTTTTGGCGTTGCCACCGGCATCGGTGTAGGGCACTGCAATGCTCAGGTCGTTGTTCTGACCTGGTACGATGTTGCCGGTACCGATGCTGTTGCCCTTGGAATCGAACACTTCATAAGCGGTGGCACTGGTCATCAGCATGCGCACGGGCATCGATGCCTTGACCGCCGTCTGCACTTCCAGGCGCTGGACCGGATCGTAGATATCCAGAGTGGTGGTCAGGTTCGGCTGGCTGACAGCACCGGTGCCGCCATTCCCCGAGGCCTTGGTGGAGGTCAGCGGTGCGGAGGTAGCCAGGGTTTTGGTATCGGTCATGACCGTGGTCATGTCCGCAGCACCGCTGCGGGTCGGGGTAATTTTGAAAGAATCCCCGACGGCGACCGAACCACTGTTCAAGCTCAGGCTGAATCCATCGATGACCGGATCGGCCGCAGGAGGCGTGGCGAAAGCGAAGTTACCCATGTCGGTATTATCCGACAGTCGACGCACGTTGTAGCCCGAAGCAGTGACCGTCACCTGATAATCGCTGGCTTGCAGCTTACTGGTGTCTTTGATGGTGACATTCAGATTGCCGGACGCCGGATTGTTGTTGGCATTGGCAATACTGCGCTGGCTGATGGCCGCCACACTGTTGATGTTGTTGAACAGTGCCGCGCCGAAGTTGCCATTCTGATCCAGGCCTTGGCCCAGTTGTTTATTGACCTGATCGGCCACGACCATGGCAATACGCCCCAAGTCGTTGACGGCAGGTGTCAGCACTTCACTGCGATAGCGCAACAACCCACCCATCTGGCCACCGCTGATCACGCGGGTGATGTCGATCGACGAACTGCCACGATCCATGATGATCGATGAGCGGGTCGGGTCAGCAGGATCTGCCGCCACGCGCAACTTGTTGACGGTGTCGCCGACCACCAGCGGCTGGCCGCTGCCCAGGTAAATATCCAGCCGGCCGTCGGTTTCGGTGACTTGGGTGCCGACCAGTTCGTTGAGCTGGCGGATGGCTTCATTACGCTGGTCCAGCAGTTCGTTGGGGGTGCCACCCGAACCAATGACTTCGCCAATTTTCTTGTTGTAGGCGGAGACGGTCGACGCCAGCTTGTTGACCTGATCGGCCATCGAGCCCAACTGATCATTGATATAGGTGCCCTGCTGCTTCAATTGCTGGGACATGGCATTGAAGCGGCTGCTCAAGCCCTGGGCGTTGGTCAGCAAGGCCTGACGCGAAGCGTTGTCGTTTGAGTTGCCGGACAAGGTTTGCAGCGACGAGAAGAAAGACTGCAAAGTCTTGGTAATGCCGGTGCCGCTGTCGGACAGCAGCTTGTCAACTTGCGTGGCCTGGCCGAGATAAGCCTGCGCATCGCCATTGAGCGAAGTGGTGGTCTGCAGTTGCGCGTCAAGGTAGCTGTTGTACACCCGGCGCACATCCGCCAGGGTCGTACCGGTGCCGATGAACACATTGCCATTCTGAATAGAGCTTTTGGTGCCCTGCACAGTTTGCTGGCGCGAGTACCCGATGGTATCGACGTTGGAAATGTTATTACCGGTAGTCACCAACGATGCGTGGCTAGCGGACAAACCCGACATTCCGATGTTGAGCAAACTCATGGTTCAAACCTTATAAATTCGTTGAAACGCCCGCCGCAGCGTAGTTCTGGTAACTCGTCATCTGCTTGGCTATCTGCGAAATCTTGCTCGCGTAGTTCGGATCGGTTGCGTAACCGGCCTTCTGCAACTCGCGTACAAACTGTTCCGGGTTATCGGCCGACTTCACGACATCTTGATAGCGATTGTTGGTCTGCAGCAAAGTTACAAGGTCGTGGAAACTGTCCTTGTAGGAGTCGTAGGAGCGGAACTGCGCCGTCTCCTTGACCATCTGCCCGCTCCTGAATTCGCTGGTGATCGCCCGCGCCGAATTGCCCTGCCAACTATTGCCGGCCTTGATGCCGAACAGGTTGTGGCTGCTGCTGCCGTCCTGAGCACGCATGACCGACTTGCCCCAGCCGGTTTCCAGGGCCGCCTGCGCCACCAGGTAACGCGGATCGACACCAATGCGGGCCGCCGCTTCCTTGGCCATCGGCAACATGGTGTTGACGAACTGGTCGGCGGAACCGAAGGCTTTCTTCGCCGGCGCCAGCGGAATCTGCGCCATGGCGCGACCGTAGATCTGCATGCCGCCACCGGAGGTTTTCTGCGCGTTGGCCAGCCAGTCGCCGTTATACAAAGGACCGGCGCCAGTGCTTGTCGCGCGCTCAGGCAACGGTGTCTTGTTGATCGTCGTGGCTGCGGCCGTCGCCGAAGGCACCAGCCCGGCCAACAAACGATCAGCCAGCTTCGGCGGCAATGCCAGGCGTCGCTGATTGATCAGAGCCATGTCATTGCGATGACCACCCTCGCCCGCCTCTTGCGGCGCCTGGACCGATCGCGAAGCCCACAATGGACGCTGGCCATTGACCCGCGACAGCGGCCCATTGACCGCAACCGTGCCCGCCGCCACCGGCGTTTGCACGGCGGCCTTGGCAGCCTCTTGCCTGGCCAGCGATGCAGCAGCGGCCTCGCCCGGCGCCAATGGCTTGTTCTTCGACATCTGGCGCATCAGCACGTCCGCCAGACCGATACCACCGCCCTCGCGGGACATGGAAACGGCCAGTTGCTGGTCGTACATTTCCTGGTACTGCTTGGCCGCCGGCGTGTTCATCGGATTGTCCTGTCCCAGCGCTTCGGTTGCCGAGCGCATGGACTTGAGCATCTCACCGAGGAACAGCGATTCGAACTCCTGCGCCACCTTGCGCATGTTGCCGTCGCTGTTCTTGTCGCCGACCTTGAGCTGATTCAGACGATTGAGGTCCGAATAGGAGCCCGAATCGCTGCTGCTGACCAGACCGCTCTTGCGCATATCCACGATGGCCGTCCTCAGATCACGATCAGATCGGCTTGCAGGGCGCCGGCCTGCTTCAGCGCTTCGAGGATGGCCATCAAGTCACCCGGTGCCGCGCCGACCTGGTTCACCGCCCGCACGATCTCGTCGAGGGTGGTACCAGGTCCGAACTTGAACATCGGCTTGGCTTCCTGCTGGGCGTTGACCTTCGAACGCGGTACCACCGCCGTCGTGCCATTGGACAGAGGGCCGGGCTGACTGACGATCGGGTCTTCGGTAATGGTCACGGTCAGGCTGCCGTGGGTCACGGCGGCCGGGGAAACCTTGACGTTCTGGCCGATCACGATGGTGCCGGTACGGGAGTTGATGATGACTTTCGCGACTGCCTGGCCCGGATC
Organism: Pseudomonas sp. BF-R-24; assembly: GCF_019947335.1. Lineage (NCBI taxonomy): Bacteria > Pseudomonadati > Pseudomonadota > Gammaproteobacteria > Pseudomonadales > Pseudomonadaceae > Pseudomonas > Pseudomonas sp. BF-R-24. The sequence goes on along the minus strand of NZ_JAGYGG010000021.1, from coordinate 41,998 downwards.
GACTTCGAGGTTTTCCAGGATCGACAGGTAGTCGACGCGCTGGCTCGGATCGAGCGGCGCGGTGACGCGAATCGACCCGCCGTCGATGGCCTGGGCCACGCCAGGACCGAGCATGTTGTTGATCTTGTCGACGATGCGCTTGGCGGTGGTGAAGTCGGAACGGTTGAGGTTCAGCGTCAGGCTGTTGCCCTGGTTGAAACCGCTCGGCACCGCACGCTCCACCGACGCACCACCGGGGATGCGACCGGCCGACGGAACGTTGACGGTAATCTTCGAGCCGTCTCGCCCTTCCGCGTCGAAACCGCCGACCACCAGGTTGCCCTGGGCCACCGCATAGACGTTGCCATCGATACCCTTGAGTGGCGTCAGCAGCAAGGTGCCGCCACGCAGGCTCTTGGAGTTACCGATGGACGAAACGGTGATATCAACCTGCTGACCCGGCTTGGCGAACGCCGGCAAATCGGCACTGATCGACACCGCCGCGACGTTCTTCAACTGCACGTTGCCCGAACCCGGCGGCACCTTGATGCCAAACTGCGAGAGCATGTTGTTGAAGGTCTGCAGGGTGAACGGGGTCTGCGTCGTCTGGTCGCCGGTGCCGTTCAGCCCGACCACCAGGCCGTAGCCGATCAATTGGTTGGAACGCACGCCGGAAATGCTGGCGATGTCCTTCAGGCGCTCGGCTTGAACGTTGAACGCTGCGGACATCAGGAACGCAGCCATCATGAGACTTCTGAAATTCAACGTAGCCACCTAGAAAGGGAACAGCGGGCTGAGGAAGAAACGGTCGAACCAGCCTGGCTGACTCGCATCGGCAAACGAGCCGGTGCCCGAGTAGGTGATGCGCGCATCGGCGACACGGGTCGACGGCACGGTGTTGTCGGTGGCGATGTCATCGGCGCGAACCAGGCCGGCAATCCGCACCAGCTCGTCGCCGGTGTTGAGGGTCATCCACTTCTCGCCGCGTACCGCGATAATGCCGTTGGGCAACACATCGGCGACGGTGACAGTGATCGAACCGGTCAGGGTGTTGCCCTGAGCCGCCTTGCTGTCCCCCTTGGTCGCGCGGTCACCTTCGTAGCTGGCACTCAGGCTCAGGTCGCCATCGCTGAACGGGTTGTTGGTGGTGGCGCTGCTGCCGAACAGCGAACTCAGGCCGATGTTGGCCTTGCTGTTCTTGCCAATTTGCGAGTTGGCGTTTTTGCTGGCCTGGGTCCTTTCGTTCAGGGTGATGGTGATGATGTCACCGACCCGGAACGCCTTGCGGTCGCTGTAGAGGTTCTGTTCGAAACCGGCCTGATAGATCGAGCCATTGTTCGCGGCCGCCGGCAACGGCGTGCGCGGCAACACCGGAGCGTAGTAAGGGTCATTGGGCTTGGGCGTCGCAGGCACGCAACCTGCGAGCGCGGTGATCCCACTCAGTGCCAGAACAGATACATAGCGATTCATGACCCTACCTCACGGTGTTGCAGGCGACCCAATGGCCGCCACATAGACTTGATTACAGATTCTGCGTTACGAACGAGAGCATCTGGTCGGCGGTGGAGATCACCTTGGAGTTCATCTCGTAGGCGCGCTGGGTGGTGATCATGTTGACCATCTCCTCAACGGTGCTGACGTTGGACGTTTCCAGGGTGTTCTGCAGCGTGGAGCCGAAACCGTTCAGGCCCGGAGTGCCGACTTGCGGCGCGCCACTGGCGGCGGTTTCCAGGAACAGGTTGTTGCCCACCGCCTGCAGGCCGGCCGGGTTGATGAAGTCGGCGGTTTGCAGGTTGCCGATCACCTGGGCTGCCGGGTTGCCGGCAACGGTGATGGACACGGTGCCATCGCGGCCGACCGTGAAGGTCTGCGCTTCGTTCGGAATGACAATGGCCGGCTCCAGGGCAAAGCCGCTGGCGTTGACGATCTGGCCGTTGGAGTCCAGGTGGAACGTACCGTCACGGGTGTAGGACGTGGTGCCGTCCGGTTGCAGGATCTGGAAGAAACCACGGCCGTCGATGGCCATGTCCAGCGGCTGCTCGGTGGTTTGCAGGCTGCCGGCGGTGAAGTTTTTCTGGGTACCGACGATGCGCACACCGGTACCCAGTTGCAGACCCGACGGCAGTTCGCTGTCCTGGGTCGACTGGGCGCCTGGCTGGCGCTTGATCTGGTAGAGCAAGTCCTGGAACTCGGCGCGGTCACGCTTGAAACCCGTGGTCGACACGTTGGCCAGGTTGTTGGAAATGGTGGTCAGGTTGGTGTCCTGGGCGGACAGACCTGTCTTGGCAACCCATAGAGCCGGAAGCATTCGATTCTCCTCGTGCGCCTGTTTTACGGCGCGACGTTCTGGTAATTAGCTGATCTGCAAGACCCGAGCCATGGCCTGGTCATCGTCTTTGGCGGTGTTCATCATCTTGATGTGCAGCTCGAACTGCTTGGCCAGGGCCAGAACGGAGGTCATCTCCTCCACGGCATTGACGTTGCTCGACTCGAGGAACCCGGACACCAGCTTGACGTTGGCATCGGCCTGTGCCGGCTTGCCGTCCTTGGTGTGGATCGAACCATCCAGGCCCTTGGTCATGTTCTTGAAGTCCGGGTTGACCAGCTTGATTCGATCGACTTCCGCCATCACCCGGGGACCTTCGCCCATCGCGCGGATGCTGATGGTGCCGTCCTCGCCGACTTCGATCTGCTGCTCCGGCGGCACGGCAATCGGCCCGCCATTGCCCATGACCGGCATGCCGTTGCCGGCGCGCAGCACACCCAGGGCGTCAACGTTCAAGCTGCCGGTGCGCACATAGCTTTCACCGCCATCGGGATTCTGTACGGCAATCCAGCCGTTGCCTTGCACGGCAACGTCGAGGTCGCGGCCGGTTTCCACCAGTGAACCGGGGGAGAAATCCGTGGCCGGGCGTTCGGACATGGCAAACGCACGCGCCGGAAAGCTGTCACCGAACACCGGCATCGAACGGGCCTGCTCCAGGTCTTTCTGGAAGCCGTTGGTGGAGATGTTCGCGAGGTTGTTGGCATGAGCCTTTTGCGCCAGTGCATTCTGGCTGGCGCCGGTCATTGCCACATAAAGGTACTTGTCCACACTCTTTCCTCTGCCTGCCGGACGTTTGCCGCCCACTGCTGTGTTGCGCAGGCTGTAGCAATTTGCAGACCAACTTTTGCGCAGCGGCTCCAACCCCCTTTAAACAAGGGGCTGGAGGCTAATCAGAAGGGAATCGAACGATGTATCGAAGACGAAAAACCGGCGCGGTTATGCCGCTTGGCGGCAATGCCGTGAAAAGCCGGCTACCAACCTTTCACGCCGCTCATGTCGGGTAATTTGTGGGCAATGCCTTTATGGCAATCGATACAGGTCGCCTGGCCGCTGGCCAAGGAGGTGGAGTGCATGTTGGCGGCGCGTTTACCCTGGCGTGTGAAGTCCATGAACTCGAAGTTATGGCAGTTGCGACACTCTCGGGAATCGTTGGCCTTGAGCCGTGCCCACTCGTGTTCGGCCAGCTCCCGGCGCATGCCCAGAAACTTGTCCCGGGTACTGATAGTGCCGAACAGCTTGCCCCAGACCTCCTTGGAAGCCTGCATCTTGCGGGCGATCTTGTGCGTCCACTCGTGGGGGACGTGACAGTCCGGGCACGTGGCGCGCACGCCCGAGCGGTTGGTGTAGTGAATGGTTTCCTGCAACTCGACAAAAACGTTGTCACGCATTTCATGGCAGGACGTGCAGAACTTCTCGGTGTTGGTCGCTTCCAGCGCGGTGTTGAACCCACCCCAGAAAATCACCCCGGCGATAAACCCGCCGAGGGTCAGGAAACCCAGGCTGTAATGCACGCTGGGCCGACGCAGCACACCCCAATAATCCTTGAGCAAGGCAAGCAAAGATTTCATGGCCTTTCCTCAAGGTTTCGGCTGGTGGTTGATTTCGTCTTGCAAGACCTGGTCGATGTTCTTGAAGCTGTTGTTCACCAGTGGCTTCACATCCTTTTGCGGCACGTGACACTGGTTGCAGAAGTATCGGCGCGGCGACACCGCCGCCAATGCCTGGCCGTCACGGTCCATGTAGTGAGTGATGCTGATCATCGGCGCCTGGGTACGCGCACTGTTGGCGCGACTGTGGCAGGTCAGGCACTTGTTGCTGTTCATGTCGATGGCATACCCGCGAATGCTGTGGGGTATGGTGGGTGGTTGATCGGGGTAATTACGCTCACGCTTGAGGTCCTTGTTCTCGTCTTCGGCAATGGGCGGTGCCGGCAGCTCCTGGGTCAGGGTCCCGCCGACTCGCCGCCCATCCGGTGCCGGCGCATCCAGTGGGTAACCGGGTTCTGCCGCAAATGTCGCGGGCAGCCACATCAGCAGCATGACAAGCAAGGACAGCGAACGATAATTCATGAAAGCTCTCCTTATGCCGTCTTGATCAACTCAATCCTGATCGCGCATTTCTTGTAATCGGTCTGTTTGGAGATCGGGTCCGTCGCATCAAGCGTGACTTTGTTGATCAGCTTGTTGGCATCGAAAAACGGCACGAACACCAGGCCTTGGGGCGGCTTGTTGCGCCCCCGGGTTTCAATCCGTGCACGCATCTCGCCGCGCCGACTGATCAGCTTTACTTCGCTGCCACGCCGGGCATTCAAGGCCTTGGCATCGGCCGGGTGCATGTAGACCAGCGCATCGGGGACCGCTTTATAAAGTTCTTCGACACGCTGGGTCATAGTCCCGGTGTGCCAATGCTCAAGCACCCGACCGGTGCTCAACCAGAACGGGAAGTCCGCGTCCGGGGCTTCCGCAGGAGGCTCGTAAGGCAGCGCGAAGATGATTGCCTTCTTATCGGGGTAGCCGTAGAACTGCACGCCACTGCCCTTCTCGACATACGGATCGTAACCTTCGCGGAAGCGCCAAAGCGTTTCCTTGCCTTCGACGACAGGCCAGCGCAACCCGCGCTCGGAGTGATAACGATCAAAGGGCGCCAAGTCATGACCATGTCCACGGCCGAACTGGGCATATTCTTCGAACAGACCTTTTTGCAGGTAGAAACCGAAATCCCGGGCTTCGTCGTTCTGATAGCCCGCCGCCATTTGTTCAACAGGGAACTGATCGACCTGGCCATTCTTGAACAGCACCTCATACAGGGTCTTGCCCTTGTATTGCGGTGAGCCGTCCAACAGTTCCTGCGGCCAGACCTCGTCGGTTTTAAAGCGCTTGGAAAACTCGACCAATTGCCAAAGGTCCGACTTGGCGTCACCCGGCGCCGAGACCAGTTGATGCCAGAACTGCGTACGCCGCTCCGCGTTGCCGTAAGCGCCCTCTTTCTCGACCCACATCGCCGTCGGCAAAATCAGATCAGCCGCCTGTGCCGAGACGGTGGGATACACATCCGACACCACCACGAAGTTCTCGGGGTTGCGCCACCCCGGCAGCACTTCCTGCATGATGTTGGGCCCGGCCTGCATGTTGTTGCTGGCCATCGTCCAATACACATTGAGCACTCCGTCCTTGAGCATGCGACTCTGCTGCACGGCATGGAACCCGACCTTTTCCTTGATGGTGCCCGCCGGGAGCTTCCAGATTTTTTCCGCGGTGGCGCGGTGCGCCGGATTGGTGACCACCAGGTCGGCCGGCAAACGATGGGAGAACGTGCCCACTTCACGTGCCGTCCCGCAGGCCGAAGGCTGACCCGTCAGGGAGAAAGGACTGTTGCCCGGCTCGCTGATTTTCCCGGTCAGCAGGTGAATGTTGTAGATCAGGTTGTTGGCCCACACACCCCGGGTGTGCTGGTTGAATCCCATGGTCCAGAACGAAACCACCTTGCGCTTGGGGTCGGCGTACAGTTCGGCCAATGCCTTGAGGCGCTCGGCCGGCACACCGGTTTCTTTCGCGGTGCGCTCAAGGGTGTAGGGTTTTACAAAAGCGGCGAATTGCTCGAAGTCGATGTCGGTCCAGGTGTTCGCCTTGTCGGCATTTTTGGCTTTCATCTCCAGCGGATTATCGGCACGCAAACCGTAGCCGATGTCATCCGTGCCTTTTGCGAACTTGGTATGTTTGCTGACGAAGTCTTTGTTGACCGAACCGCTTTCAATGATGTGATTGGCGATGTAGTTGAGAATGAGCAGGTCCGTCTGCGGCTTGAACACCATCGGAATGTCGGCCAGTTCAAAACTGCGATGTTCGAAAGTAGAGAGCACGGCCACTTTCACATTCGGCTGGCTTAGACGGCGATCGGTGACCCGACTCCACAGAATCGGATGCATTTCCGCCATGTTCGAACCCCACAAGACGAATGCATCGGTGACTTCGATATCGTCATAACAGCCCATTGGCTCATCGATACCGAACGTGCGCATAAAGCCCATGACCGCCGAGGCCATGCAATGGCGTGCATTGGGATCGATGTTGTTCGAGCGAAACCCCGCCTTCATCAATTTGTTGGCCGCGTACCCTTCCCAGATCGTCCACTGTCCGGAACCGAACATGGCGATAGACTCCCCGCCCTTGTTCTTCAGCGCCTCCTTGTACTTCAACTCCATCACATCGAACGCCTGTTTCCAGGACACCGGGTGAAACTCGCCTTGTTTGTCATATTGCCCATTGGTCATGCGCAACAGTGGCTGAGTCAGCCGATCAACGCCGTACATGATCTTGGATAGAAAGTAGCCTTTGACGCAGTTCAACCCGCGATTGACCTCGGCTTTTACGTCGCCGTGGGTTGCAACAACCCTGTTGTCCTTGGTCGCCACCATGACGCTGCAACCGGTGCCGCAAAAACGACAGGGCGCCTTGTTCCAGTCCAGGGCAACCATGTCTTGTTCGGTAATCAGGTTGCTGGCAGAGGTAAACACCGGGAGGCCCGCAGCCGCTGCCGCGATCCCGGCAGCCTGGGCTTTGACAAACTCTCGCCGCGTCATAGGCATGTGCTTTCTCCCGTTACATCGAGAATCTCGTGATAAACCAGGGCGGCATTGAGCACGCCTGGCAGGCGATTGATCTGATCGATTCGCTGAAGAATCTGGCTTTCGTGTTCGGTTTCCAGCACAACCACCAGTTTGCCGGCAGGGCTTTCCTGATGAAGTTCAACGCCCGTGAGCAAACGCAAGTTGGCTTTCACCGCCTCGAACAGGGCCGGACGGGCATGTACTACCAGACTGGCAATGTGCAGCGTCTTTCCCATGTCCCGTACTCCCTGCTGAATTAGAGATAGATGGCGATCAGTTGGGGGGGCCTGGCGGACCGAGGAGCATTTGCAGGAACCAGACAAAAAAACCGTAACCACCGACTATCGCCACCGATAACAGTGGAAACAGAACAATGATCAGGAAATAGAAGAGGCGAGTTTCTTTGCGAACTCGCTGGGTAGAGTCATCCATTGATGGCATGGTCAGCACTCCTGCCAAACTTTGAGAGGAGCCTAGATGGCTTCCTCTATAAGTTCCATGATTCAGATCAATAGCAGAAGCTTTAGCGCTTTAAATGCGAACTGACAGCACTGGACAAGTATTGACACTCGAGAAGAGTTATTATTTGAGTGAGTTTTTAACGCTCCAGTTTGCCTATTTCATATTCACGCAACTTGTTGGCAATCGTTGTGTGGGAAACACCCAGTCGTTTGCCGAGCAATCGGCTGCTGGTATGTTCCGAATAAAGCCGTTCCAGTACCGCCTTCTCGAAACGCCCGACGATCTCGTCCAACCCGCCCTCCAGCGAAAAATCGCCAAGGGGCTGACGCACGCCATAATCCGGCAGACGAATATGCTCGGCCTTGACCGTGCCGCCGTCGCACAGGGAAACCGCCTGGAACAGCACGTTCTCCAGTTGACGCACGTTACCTGGCCAATGGTAGTGGCTGAGCCGCTCCATGGCCGCCGGGGCGAGTTTGGGCAGCGGACAGCCAATCTGCCGGCTGGCCTGATCGAGGAAGTGCTCCACCAGCGGCGTCAAGCCGTCGAGGCATTCGCGCAACGGCGGGATGTGCAGCGACAACACATTCAAGCGGTGGTAGAGGTCCTGGCGGAACTCACCGCGAGCGCACAATTCGGACAGGTCGACCTGGGTCGCGCAGATCACTCGCACGTCGAGGTAGACCTCTTCATCACTGCCCACACGACGGAAGCAACCGTCCTGCAAAAAACGCAGCAATTTCACCTGCAAGCGCGGGCTCATTTCCCCGACGCCATCGAGAAACAGCGTGCCGCCCGCCGTCAGCTCCAGCAGCCCGAGCTTGCCTTCGGCCCGCGCCCCTTCAAAGGCGCCCGGGCCGTAACCGAACAGTTCCGTCTCGGCCATGGACTCCGGCAGACCGGCGCAATTGAGCGCCATCAACGGCGACTGCCCTCGAGGACTGGCCAAGTGGCAGGCCCGCGCCAGCAACTCTTTGCCGGTGCCGGTTTCCCCTTCGATCAACAGCGGTGCATCCAATGGCGCCATGCGTCGCGCTTCGCGCACCACGGCGGCCATGACTTTCGAGCTTTGGAAGATGCTGTCGAAGCCGCGCAACTCCTGCTTGCGCACGTTGTAGATGCGCTCGCCCACCCGGTCGGCGCGGTGCAATGTCAGCACCGCACCGGCCATGGCCTCGCTGTCGTCATGCTCCGATTGCAGTGGCGCGATGTCGGCCAGGAACACATCCCCCTTGACCTTGACCCGCAGCCCGTTGATCCGCGACTTGTTGGCGCGCACCAGTTCCGGCAAATCGAAATCCTCGGCGTACCGCGACAGGGGAATCCCCGGCACCTCGTCGACGCGCACCCCGAGCAACTGCGCCGCCGCACGGTTGGCCGCGACAATGGAACCGCCCATGTCGATCGACAGCACCGGAAACTCCAGCGCACCGAGCAGTGCATTGAGTTCCATGTGCCGACGCTCGCTGGGCATCAGCCCTACACGCTTGACGCCAAAGACCCCGGCAATCGCTTCGAATTTCGGACGCAAGGCCTGGAACTGAATGTTGATCAGGTTTGGGCAATGCAGGTAGATGGCATTGCCATGCTCCCCCCCCACCTCACCGCGGGCCACGTTGATCCCGTACTCCACCAACAGGTTGAGAATGTCGCGCAGGATGCCGATGCGGTTCTGGCAGTGGACTTTGATACGCATATTAAAGGCCCGAAAATGCAGTGAGTGAGGTTGAGGTCCTGTGGGTATTGCGGTGCGCGTTCGATCGCATTTTTCTTTCGAGGCACCCAGATAGTCGTCAAGATTATGTGACAGGCAAAGCGTTTTTCAAACCAGGAAATCCCAGTAGCTGCGCGACCGCGACCAATTCGTAACGAAAATTTTACGAATGTCGAGGGATTTTCCTGCGCGTAACGCCCCGCAGCTGCTGCAACAGTGCAATTCTTGAGGTATTTCTAGGTCCATAGCAGTACATAACAAGAACGAAATCCCCTAGCAGGAGAGCAGCATGAAGCAGACGCAATACGTGGCTCGCGAGCCCGATGCGCAAGGTTTTATCGACTACCCCGCCGAAGAACACGCGGTGTGGAACACGCTGATCACTCGTCAACTGAAAGTGATCGAAGGGCGTGCGTGCCAGGAGTACCTGGACGGTATCGAAAAACTCGGTCTGCCCCACGACCGCATTCCTCAACTCGGCGAAATCAACAAGGTCCTCGCTGAAACCACCGGCTGGCAGGTTGCCCGGGTTCCCGCACTGATTCCCTTCCAGACCTTTTTCGAATTGCTGGCCAGCAAGCAGTTTCCGGTGGCGACCTTTATTCGTACCCGCGAAGAACTGGACTACCTGCAAGAGCCGGACATTTTCCACGAGATATTCGGTCACTGCCCGCTGCTGACCAACCCGTGGTTCGCCGAATTCACCCACACCTACGGCAAGCTCGGCCTCAAGGCGTCCAAGGAAGAACGCGTGTACCTGGCGCGCCTGTACTGGATGACCATCGAGTTCGGCCTGCTCGACACCCCGCAAGGCCAGCGCATCTACGGCGGCGGCATCCTGTCCTCACCGAAAGAGACCGTCTACAGCCTGTCGAACGAGCCTGAACACCAAGCCTTCGACCCGCTGGAATGCATGCGCACGCCTTACCGCATCGACATCCTGCAACCCCTGTATTTCGTTCTGCCGAACCTCAAGCGCCTGTTCGACCTGGCCCACGAAGACATCATGGGCATGGTCAAGCAAGCGATGCAGATGGGTCTGCACACACCGAAATTTCCGCCAAAGGCCGCGTGAACCGCGACTTTTGCTGACAAGTGAGTCTGTCAGTCACCGTCGCTTTGGTTTAGCGTGACGGCACTGTCGACCGATATAAAAACACTCGATTACAGGAAACACACCATGTCCACTTTGAACCAAGCCCATTGCGAAGCCTGCCGCGCCGACGCCCCACAAGTCAGCGACGAAGAACTGCCGATCCTGATCAAGCAGATCCCGGACTGGAACATCGAAGTACGTGACAGCGTCATGCAGCTGGAAAAGGTCTTCCTGTTCAAGAACTTCAAGCACGCCCTGGCGTTCACCAACGCCGTCGGCGAAATCTCCGAGGCCGAAGGCCATCACCCGGGCCTGCTGACCGAGTGGGGCAAAGTGACCGTGACCTGGTGGAGCCACTCGATCAAGGGCCTGCACCGCAACGATTTCATCATGGCCGCGCGCACTGACGAAGTGGCGAAGGACGCTGAGGGGCGCAAGTAATGCATTTCGACGCCATCGGTCGAGTGCCTGGCGACCCGATTCTGGGCCTGATGGAGGCCTACGCGCAGGACCCGAACCCGCGCAAATTCGATTTGGGCGTGGGTGTCTACAAGGACGCCCAGGGCCTGACGCCGATTCTCGAGTCGGTGAAGCTAGCCGAGCAGCGCCTGGTGGATCACCAGTCCACCAAGACCTACATCGGTGGTCACGGCGAGCCGGCGTTCGGCAAAGCGATCAATGAGCTGGTGCTGGGTGCCGACTCGAAGCTGATCAGCGCACAACGCGCCGGCGCCACCCAGACTCCGGGCGGCACCGGGGCGTTGCGCCTGAGCGCGGACTTCATCGCCCAGTGCCTGCCAGGGCGTGGCGTGTGGTTGAGCAACCCGACCTGGCCGATCCACGAAACGATTTTTGCGGCAGCCAAGGTCAAGGTCAGCCACTACCCGTACGTGGGCAGCGACAACCGTCTCGACGTCGACGGCATGCTGGCGGCGCTCAACGAAGCGCCCAAGGGTGACGTGGTCTTGCTGCACGCCTGCTGCCACAACCCGACAGGTTTCGACCTGTCCCAGGATGACTGGCAACGGGTGCTGGACGTGGTGCGCCGTCGCGAACTGCTGCCGCTGATCGACTTCGCGTATCAAGGATTCGGCGATGGGCTGGAACAGGATGCCTGGTCGACCCGGCTGTTCGCCGCCGAGTTGCCGGAACTGCTGATCACCAGTTCCTGCTCAAAGAACTTCGGCCTCTACCGCGACCGCACCGGCGCGCTGATTGTCTGCGCGAAAACCGCCGACAAGCTGGTGGATATCCGCAGCCAACTGGCCAACATCGCCCGCAACCTGTGGTCGACGCCGCCGGATCATGGCGCTGCCGTTGTAGCGACCATCCTCGGTGATCCAGAGCTGAAACGTCTGTGGGCCGACGAAGTTGAAGCGATGCGCCTGCGTATCGCCCAACTGCGCAGCGGTTTGGTGGAAGCGCTGGAGCCTCACGGTTTGCGCGAGCGCTTTGCCCATATTGGCGTGCAACGCGGGATGTTTTCCTACACCGGCCTGTCGCCTGAGCAAGTGAAGAACCTGCGTGATCATCACAGCGTTTACATGGTCAGCTCGGGCCGGGCCAACGTGGCCGGCATTGATGCCACGCGCCTGGATTTGCTGGCCAAGGCGATTGCCAAGGTCTGCAAATAACTCACAAACACTGCAAACCCCCTGTAGGAGCGAGCTTGCTCGCGATGGACGCCAGAACACCGCGGGGTGTCAAGCACCCCTGCGTTATCGTTGACGTTTTTCGCGAGCAAGCTCGCTCCTACAGTTGTTTCAACCTGTCTAGACAACCCCATCCGTCGAAACAAATGGATATAAAAGTCCGTTTGTCATTTTCAGTGCTGTATCCTGCCCAGGCTTTTTTTAAAGCGCGGATCTACCAGATCTATCAACAGACTTAGCGAGGAGCGCAACCATGCACGAGATTCCTAATCTCCCCTTCCCAAGCCTGCACGTACCTGAGCAGACGACCACGCAGCAAGCCGGAGCCCAACAGCCCGAGCCGAAAGAAGCCACTGACAGCCGCCAGGCTGACAGAGAAGACTGAAACACCCGCCGTACAGACCGTGTGGAAAGCGCTACCATGCGCTTTCCACACTGCCTGAAACGAGACTTTCCATGACCGATGAATTCAGCGAAGCGCAGGCCAGCGTCCTGATCGGCACCGCCGAGAAAATGATCGAGATCTGGAATCGCCTCTCTCCCGAGAAACAAGCCGCTTTGCTCGCCCGCTTCGGCACCCAGGAAAATGCGCTGGCCGCCCTGGTCACCACGCAACTGGTCGCCCCCGTCAAAGCTGAATGACACCGCCCGGTAAATAGTTTTACTTTTTCACAACCGCCGACCGTCCACACCGCTATCATAAGCAGCCTATCTATCCTGCTTTACCGTGGACCTTAACCCATGCCTGAAAACCAGCGCCCCCTGGCGGTCACGCTGCAAGTCGTTTCCATCGTCCTTTTCACCTTCATTGGCTACCTGAACATCGGCATCCCCCTGGCCGTATTGCCCGGTTACGTCCACAGCGACCTGGGCTTCGGCGCGGTGATCGCGGGTCTGGTGATCAGCGTGCAATACCTGGCCACCCTGCTCAGCCGCCCCTATGCCGGGAAGATCATCGACAACAAGGGCAGCAAACTGGCTGTGATGTATGGCCTGGCCGGTTGCGGCTTGAGCGGTGTGTTCATGCTGGTCTCGGCCTGGACCCAGAGCCTGCCGACCTTGAGCCTGATCAGCCTGTTGATCGGCCGTCTGGTGCTCGGCAGCGCCGAAAGCCTGGTGGGCTCGGGCTCGATTGGCTGGGGCATCGGCCGGGTCGGTGCGGCGAACACCGCCAAGGTCATCTCCTGGAACGGTATCGCCAGCTATGGCGCACTGGCTGTCGGCGCGCCCCTGGGCGTGCTGCTCGTCCATCAACTGGGCTTGTGGAGCATGGGGGTGAGCATTGTATTGCTGGCCGTTCTCGGCCTGCTGCTGGCCTGGCCGAAAACCGCCGCACCGATTGTTGCCGGTGAGCGCCTGCCGTTCATGCATGTGCTGGGGCGAGTCTTCCCCCACGGTTGCGGCCTGGCCCTGGGCTCCATCGGCTTCGGCACCATCGCCACCTTCATCACCTTGTATTACGCCACGCAACACTGGGACAACGCGGTGCTGTGCCTAAGCCTGTTCGGCACCAGCTTCATCGGCGCGCGCTTGCTGTTCGGCAACCTGATCAACCGCCTCGGCGGCTTTCGCGTGGCCATTGCCTGCCTGTCAGTGGAAACCCTGGGATTGCTCTTGCTGTGGCTGGCACCGGATGCTCATTGGGCACTGGCGGGTGCGGCGCTGAGCGGGTTCGGCTTTTCGCTGGTGTTTCCGGCACTGGGCGTGGAGGCGGTCAACCTGGTCCCGGCCTCCAGCCGTGGTGCAGCGGTCGGCGCCTATTCGCTGTTCATCGACTTGTCGCTGGGGATCACCGGGCCGCTGGCAGGGGCGATTGCTGCCGGGTTCGGGTTCGCTTCGATCTTCCTGTTCGCCGCCCTCGCCGCGCTCAGCGGTTTGATGCTGAGCCTATACCTGTACCGGCAGGCGCCGAAGCAACGCGAAGCACGGGACACCCGCTAGAAGTCGACCTTACCGCGCCCGGCCTTGATGTTACCGCGCTTGCTCTTGGATTCGAGGCGACGGGTCTTCGAGCCGAGGGTCGGCTTGGTCGGACGGCGCTTTTTCTCGACCTTGGTGGCGCTGAGGATCAACTCGGTCAACCGCAACAGCGCATCGGCGCGGTTCTGCTCCTGCGTCCGGTACTGCTGGGCCTTGATGATCAACACACCGTCGCTGGTGATGCGACTGTCGCGCAGCGCCAGCAGCCGCTCCTTGTAGAACTCGGGCAAGGACGACGCCGGAATGTCGAAGCGCAGGTGCACGGCGCTGGAAACCTTGTTGACGTTCTGCCCACCCGCGCCCTGGGCGCGAATGGCCGTCAACTCGATCTCGGCATCCGGCAGCTGCACGTTGTTGGAAATCACCAGCATGGAAAAGCGTCCGTATTCAGAGTGTGCAGGATACCGCGAATAGATGGGAGGAATCCGGACCTTGTGGGAGCGAGCTTGCTCCCACAAAGGGATTTATGTGAACCCCAAAAACAACAAACCCGGCACATGGCCGGGTTCGTTGTTTCTGCGCTCTGCGTTTACTTCGCCGTAGAGCCGGCAACCTGCAGTGCATGTTGCGCACTGCGCTTGTTCTTGATGCCGTAGCAGACCCACATGAACACGAGCCACACCGGAATCGCGTACACCGATGTCTGGATCCCCGGAATCAACAACATCACACCAAGGATGAACAACACGAACGCCAGGCAGATGTAGTTGCCGTACGGATACCACAAGGCCTTGAACAGCGGCGTCTGTTTTGTCTTGGTCATGTGCTGGCGGAACTTGAAGTGCGAGTAGCTGATCATCGCCCAGTTGATCACCAGGGTGGCCACCACCAGCGACATCAGCAGTTCCAGCGCGCTGTGCGGAATCAGGTAGTTCAGCAGTACCGCGATCAGAGTCACGGCGGCCGAGGCCAGGATCGAGCGCACCGGCACACCGCGCTTGTCGATCTTCGCCAATGCCTTTGGCGCATCGCCTTGCTCGGCCATGCCCAGCAGCATGCGGCTGTTGCAGTAGGTGCCGCTGTTGTACACCGACAGCGCAGCGGTCAGGACCACGAAGTTGAGGATGTGCGCAGCGGTATTGCTGCCCAGCATCGAGAACACTTGCACGAACGGGCTGCCGCTATAGGAATCACCGGAAGCGTTCAGGGTGGTCAGCAAGCTGTCCCACGGCGTCAACGACAGCAGGATCACCAATGCACCGATGTAGAAAATCAGGATCCGGTAGATCACCTGGTTGATCGCTTTCGGAATCACGGTTTTCGGCTTGTCGGCTTCGGCAGCGGTGAAACCGAGCATTTCCAGGCCACCGAAGGAAAACATGATGAAAGCCATGGCCATCACCAGACCCGTGACACCGTTCGGGAAGAAGCCACCGTGGGACCACAGGTTGCTGACCGCAGCTTGCGGGCCGCCATTGCCACTGACCAGCAGGTAGCTGCCCAGAGCAATCATGCCGACGATCGCCACGACCTTGATGATCGCAAACCAGAACTCGGCCTCGCCAAAGACTTTGACGTTGGCCAGGTTGATGGCGTTGATCAGCACGAAGAAGGCAGCTGCGGAGGCCCAGGTCGGGATGTCCGGCGCCCAGTAGTGGATGTATTTGCCGACCGCGGTCAGCTCGGACATACCCACCAGAATGTACAGAATCCAGCAGTTCCAGCCCGACAGGAAGCCGGCAAAGCCGCCCCAGTACTTGTGCGCGAAGTGGCTGAAGGAGCCGGCCACCGGATCTTCGACGATCATTTCGCCCAGTTGGCGCATGATCATGAAGGCGATGAAGCCGCAGATGGCGTAGCCGAGGATCATCGACGGGCCGGCGGATTTCAGCACCCCGGCCGAGCCGAGGAACAAGCCGGTACCGATCGCGCCACCGAGGGCGATCAATTGAATGTGGCGATTTTTCAGGCCGCGTTTCAGCTCGCCTGATTGCGGGTTTTGTCCACTCATGAAAAGGGTCTCACGCAAGGTTTGATGATGTTCAGTAGACGTTGCTGCTCAAGAAAGGCGTTAAGCGGCACCGATCAAACCCCAGCGCAGGCACCAGGAGTTCAGCGTAATTACAACGGTCATGCGTCACCTGTTTGTTTTTATCTGTGACGAAATCGAACCCGACACGCTCGTGACGCGACGGAGTGAACAAGGCGGATAGCCTTGAGGTTTGCGCAGATGCGCAGGAGGTCACAGGTAAAACGCGGCGCATTGTACACCTGTAACCCCCTGCTGCCAGACCCGCTGGACAAGCGTGTCTATGGCCGGGATTGCCTGTGTCCGCCCCGAGAGGCTCGGGCGGCTGCAAAAAATGGGGCAGATCCTTGCGGATCATCGACGCAGACGGCGCCAAACACGCCACTCGCGGAGAGATGAAAACGGATTGCGGCGTTCATTGCGCCTCCTTTTTGTTATGCACCTGCACGACAGGCATGGCGCGCATAACACCCTGCATGGAGCGGTGAAACAAGCGGGCCAGAGGGTCGGAAGGAGGAAGGAAGACGCTGAAGCGTAAGCGTTTTCTTACGGTATCCAGGGAATGGCGAATCCACGGGGTTAATCCGTGGTTTTTGTCAGGATTTCTTTACATGGCGTAAACCATGGTTTCCATATTGGAGGTCTCAGCGCGACGACTGACGCCATCGCGAGCAAGCTCGCTCCCACATTTTAATCGCGATTCTCCGAGCAAACTCATCACCCTGTGGGAGCGAGCTTGCTCGCGATGGCGCCCTCAAAAACAATACGGACATAAAGCCAGGCAAAAAAAAACGCCAACCCGAAGGTTGGCGTTTTTCACTTGCCGCTAACAGCTTACCGCTGCCTCACTCCGGCTTGCGACGACCGAAGCCTGGACGCTGACCGGAACCGGCCGGTGCACCACGGCGCTTGCCCGATGGCGTGTCACCGTCGACCAGTTTGATCCCCGGACGCTTCGGCGCAGGCTTGGCCGGGCGCTTGGTGTCAGCCGGGCGATCGGCTACCGGCGTACCACGACCTTCGCCACGCTCGGTACGGCCGTTGGCCGGACGTGGCGTACGTGGACCGCGTTCGCCGTCCTGACGGGCAGCAGGCTTGCGCCCTGGACGCTCGCCTTCGATCTGCGGCTCGCGGCTGGCACGAGGCGCGGCAGGTGCGGCGGCTGCACCAGTGGCTGGACGCAGGGTACGAACGCGCTCGGTCTTGGCCATCGGACGCGACGACTTGCGCTGCATCCGGTCAAGCTTGTCCTTGCTCTTGGCGTTCATCTGCGGCATCGCGACCGGCGTCAGGCCGACCTCGGCACTCAGGATGTCGACTTCGTACTGGCTCATTTCGCGCCAGCGGCCCATCGGCAGATCGGAGTTGAGGAACACCGGACCGAAACGCACGCGCTTCAGACGGCTGACCACCAGGCCCTGGGATTCCCACAGGCGACGAACTTCGCGGTTACGACCTTCCATCACCACGCAGTGATACCAGTGGTTGAAACCTTCACCGCCTGGCGCCTGCTTGATGTCGGTGAACTTGGCCGGGCCGTCTTCAAGGACAACGCCAGCCTTCAGACGCTCGATCATCTCGTCATCGACTTCGCCACGCACACGTACCGCATATTCACGGTCCATTTCGTAGGAAGGGTGCATCAGGCGGTTGGCCAGTTCACCGTCGGTGGTGAACATCAGCAGACCGGTGGTGTTGATGTCCAGACGACCGATGTTGATCCAGCGGCCTTCTTTCGGGCGCGGCATCTTGTCGAACACGGTCGGACGGCCTTCCGGGTCGACACGGGTGCAGATCTCGCCGTCGGGCTTGTTGTACATGATTACGCGGCGCACCGACTCGGCAGCCTCTTCGCGCTTGATCACCTTGCCATCGATGGTGATGGCGTCGTGCATGTCGACACGCTGGCCAAGGGTGGCGTCTTTGCCGTTGACCTTGATGCGGCCGTGGCTGATCCAGGCTTCCACGTCACGGCGCGAGCCGACGCCGATACGGGCGAGGACTTTCTGCAGTTTTTCGCCTGCTGGGCCGATTGGCTGGTCGTCTTGCTGGTCTTTGATACTCATCTGGGCACCTCCCGGTGTGGTCTGAAAACTGGGTACTTGGGCGAAGGGATCGCCGAAGGGTCGCGAATCATACGCGCATGAGGGCGTTTGCGCATCAGAGACTAGCTGATCAAGGCAAGGTTATTTGTTTTTCCGCCGACCGGTGGCTCGCAGCTTTCCGGGGAACACAATTCCCCCTGTGGGAGCGGGCTTGCTCGCGAATGCGTCAGGTCAGCCAACAAAGATGTCGACTGACACGCCCTCTTCGCGAGCAAGCCCGCTCCCACAATGGATCTCCACAGTTCTCAAAAATCGCATCAGTCCTCGAACTGGCGGCGTTCGGCCTCGATGGCTTCGGCCAGGGCTTGGGCTTCGGCTTCTTCGTCCGACAGTTCGGGCTCGGGTTTCGGTTGTTCGAGAGCGGCAACGGCGGCCAGGAGCTTTTCCCGGGCTTCGGCGACACCGAGGATGTCTTCTTCTTGCTCCGGTTCAATTTCCGGTTCAGGCTCGGGCTGTGCCGCTTCGACTTCTGGCTCGATGACCGACTGTTCCGGATCGAGTTCAGACGACGCCCCATCACGCAGCAAATCGTCGAAATCGGTCTTGATCCCCTCCTCCATGCTGTCCAGTTCCAGCAGCAGCGTGTGGAAACTGGTTTCTTCCTTGGGTTCTTCCGGTTCGGCACTGGCGTCGGCCAGTTCCTGCAGGGCTGCCGGTACCGGGGCATCATCGAAGTCGAGCACCGGATCCGGTTCCAGCTCGCGCAGTTCCGCCAGCGGTGGCAGGTCGTCGAGGTTCTTCAGGTTGAAGTGATCGAGGAACGCCTTGGTGGTGGCGAACATCGCCGGCTTGCCGGGCACGTCGCGGTAGCCGACGATGCGGATCCACTCGCGCTCCATCAAGGTCTTGACGATATTGCTGTTGACCGCCACGCCCCGCACGTCTTCGATTTCACCGCGGGTGATCGGCTGGCGATAGGCAATCAGCGCCATGGTTTCCAGCATGGCCCGGGAGTAACGCTGCGGGCGCTCTTCCCACAGACGCCCGACCCAAGGCGCAAATTTCTCGCGAATTTGCAGGCGATATCCCGAGGCCACTTCCTTGAGTTCAAACGCGCGGCCATCGCAGGACTTGGCGAGAATCGTCAGGGCCTTCTTGAAGACCGGTGGTTCCGGGCGTTCGCCTTCCTCGAAGAGTTCGAACAGGCTTTCCAAAGATTGCGGCTTTCCCGAGGCCAACAGAAAGGCTTCAAGCAAGGGTGCCAGATCACGGGGTTCAGTCAGGTTCATGTTTCGACTCGTTATTCGGCTCGGGCTCGCACGTGGATCGCGGCAAATGGCTCATTCTGCACCAGCTCGACCAGGGATTCCTTGACCAATTCAAGGATCGCCATGAAGGTCACCACCACCCCCAGGCGCCCTTCTTCAGCGGTGAACAGCTCGATAAACGGTACGAAACCGCCGCCCTTGAGGCGCTCCAGCACATCGCTCATGCGTTCGCGGGTCGACAGCGCTTCGCGGCTGACCTGATGGCTTTCGAACATGTCGCCACGACGCAACACCTCGGCCATGGACAACAGCAGCTCTGACAAGCGCACATCCGGCAACAGCTTGCGCGCCCGGGCCTCCGGGGCATCAAGCTTGGGCACCACCACGTCGCGACCGACGCGACTCAGGCCGTCGATGCCTTCGGCGGCAGCCTTGAAACGCTCGTATTCCTGCAAGCGGCGGATCAGTTCGGCGCGCGGATCTTCCTCTTCGTCTTCGACGGTTTCGGCCCGTGGCAGCAGCATCCGCGACTTGATCTCGGCCAGCATCGCGGCCATCACCAGGTATTCGGCGGCCAGCTCGAGGCGCACCGACTGCATCAACTCGACGTAGCCCATGTACTGGCGAGTGATTTCCGCCACCGGGATGTCGAGGATGTTGATGTTCTGTTTGCGGATCAGGTACAGCAGCAGGTCGAGCGGGCCTTCGAACGCCTCGAGAAAGACTTCGAGGGCATCCGGCGGGATGTACAGGTCCAGCGGCATTTCCATGACCGCCTGGCCATAGACCATGGCGAAGGGCAGTTCCTGCTGGGCTCCGGCCTGACTGTCGACGGGTTCTACTGCGGACATCTAGGCCTCGACCATGAACGGCGCAGGATCGCCGCAACCAACGCGAATGACTTCCGGCTCGCCGTCGGCGAGGCTGATCACGGTGGACGCCTTGATCCCGCCGAAACCGCCGTCGATGATCAGATCGACCTGATGTTCGAGCAACTGGCGCATTTCGTGCGGATCGCTCAACGGATCGTCATCGCCTGGCATGATCAGGGTTACGCTCATCAACGGCTCGCCCAGTTCAGCCAGCAGCGCCAGGGCAATCGGGTGGCTAGGCACACGCAGGCCGATGGTGCGTTTCTTCGGGTGCAACAACAGCCGCGGCACTTCGCGGGTGGCGTTGAGAATGAAGGTATACGGCCCCGGCAGATGGGCCTTGAGAATGCGGAAAGTGCCGGTGTCGATCTTGGCGAACAGCCCCAGTTGCGACAGGTCGCTGCAAATCAGCGCGAAGTTGTGCTTTTCATCCAGCTGCCGCAGACGCCGAACGCGCTCCACGGCTACCTTGTCGCCGATCTGGCAACCTATGGCGTAGGAAGAGTCCGTGGGATAAATCACCACCCCGCCCTTGCGGATGATCTCGACCGCCTGTTTGATCAGGCGCGCTTGCGGGTTTTCCGGATGAATCTGGAAAAATTGACTCACATTCTCTACCTGTTCAGACGGCGGCAATAATTGGGTCATGTTTGAATCGACACCATAGCGGTGGCAGATCCTCCGGGAGTGGCCGGTATTCACCGATCTCCGACCAGCCTCCGGGGCCATGAAAATCACTGCCGGCACTGACCAGCAGACCGAACTCGCGGGCCAGAATGGCCAGGCTGCCCACTTGCTCGGCAGGCTGGTAACCATTGACCACTTCGATGGCGTGGCCCCCTGCTTGAATATAGTCGGCAATCAGGCGACGTCGCTTGCTGCGCGTGAATTCGTAGTGCCAGGGGTGTGCCAGACTCACCCAGGCCTTGGCCGCGCGCAGGGTTTCGACGGTTTCCTCCAGGGTCGGCCAGTGTTGCTTGACGTCGCCCAGCTTGCCGGCGCCCAGCCATTTGCGGAACGCCTCGGCGCGATCCTTGACGAAACCTTCACGCACCATCCAGTCGGCGAAATGCGGGCGGGCCGGCGCGTTACCGCTGTCGCCCAGCTCCTGCTGGATCTCCCGGGCGCCTTCAAGCGCCCCCGGCATGCCTTTGAGCGCCAGTTTGCGGCTGATTTCCTCGGAGCGTAGCCAGCGGCCATCATGCAATCTGGCGATGGCCTCGACCAACGGCGCGGCGTTGACGTCAAAACCGTAGCCCAGGATATGAATGGTCGCGCCGCCCCAGGTGCAGGACAATTCGACGCCGTTGACCAGTTGCATCCCCAGCGCGGTAGCCGCGTGCCGGGCCTCGTCGAGGCCCTCGAGGGTGTCGTGATCGGTCAAGGCCAGGACTCGCACGCCTTTCTCGAACGCCCGCGCCACCAGAACCGCAGGCGCCAGGGCGCCATCGGAGGCCGTGCTATGGCAGTGCAAATCAACATTCACAGGGCTTTGTAACCTCAAATAAGCTGGCGCTATCGCGCGCCCATATGTTTGTTATTATGCCGCCACATCCTGCTTCTGGCTGCCACTGTGAAACAATTCATCGATTTCATCCCGCTACTGCTGTTTTTCATCGTCTTCAAAATCGACCCACAGGTCGTCGACATCGCCGGTCATGAGATCACTGTAGGCGGTATTTACAGCGCCACCGCGATGCTGATCGTCAGTTCCCTGGTGGTCTACGGCACACTGTTCATCAAGCAGCGCAAGCTGGAGAAGAGCCAGTGGCTGACCCTGATCGCCTGCCTGGTCTTCGGCAGCCTGACGCTCGCGTTCCACAGCGAGACGTTCCTTAAGTGGAAAGCCCCGGTGGTCAACTGGCTGTTCGCCCTTGCGTTCATCGGCAGCCACTTCGTCGGTGACAGCCTGCTGATCAAACGCATCATGGGCCATGCGCTGAGCTTGCCGGAGCCGGTCTGGACGCGCCTGAACATCGCCTGGATCGCCTTCTTCCTGTTTTGCGGTGCCGCCAACCTCTTTGTCGCGTTTACCTTCCAGAGCTACTGGGTCGACTTCAAGGTCTTCGGCAGCCTGGGCATGACTTTGCTGTTCCTGATCGGCCAGGGCATCTACCTGTCCCGTCATCTGCACGATGCCGACACCACAACGCCAAAAACCGAGGACTGACATGCTTTACGCAATCATTGCCACAGACGTCGCCAACTCCCTGGAAGCCCGCCTGGCCGCTCGGCCTGCACACCTCGAGCGCCTGCAAGTGCTCAAGGGCGAAGGTCGCATCGTACTGGCCGGCCCACATCCGGCGATCGACAGCAATGATCCGGGCGCGGCGGGTTTCACCGGCAGCCTGATCGTCGCCGAATTCGACTCCCTGAGCGCCGCCCAGGCCTGGGCCGACGCTGATCCGTACATCGCCGCAGGCGTCTACGCCAACGTTCTGGTGAAGCCGTTCAAGCAAGTCCTGCCGTAACTTTCTTCTCGCAATGCCCCACGCGGTGAACCATATCGGTTCATCGCGTTCTCAATCGCTCATTATTCTCGTTTGCCGGCCGACAACTTTCCCAATACTCGTATTGGAACCAGGAGTCGCCATGCGCAAGGGTCCGTTGTGCCTGATGTTGGTCACGTTGTCGATCGTGGCGCCCGCCCACGGTGAAGAAAACGCCGAGGGGGGCAACTCGACGCCGCTTTCCTTGAGCGCCGGAAGCCAGATCACCGAGCTGCAGCAACGCTTGAAAGAAAGCGAACGGCAACGGGAAGAACTGAACAAACAATTGCAAACTGCCGATGGCGAACGCGAAAGCCCGCTCCTGGCCCGGTTGCGCCAGGAGAACCAGCGTTTGAAGCTGCAACTCAAGGAAGCCCAGGCCAGCAGTCCGCTGCCGCGCCTGCTGACCGACCAGCAACAATGGTTCGTCATTGGCGCCGGGGTAGCGCTATTGGCTCTGCTCTGCGGTATCTTCGCCAGTGGAGCAAGTCGAAAACGTCGACAATGGCTAAATTGAGTGAGTCATGAGCGAGCTGTTACTTATTGATGATGACCAGGAGCTGTGTGAGCTCCTGAGCAGTTGGCTGAGCCAGGAAGGGTTTCAGGTTCGGGCCTGTCACGACGGCCAGAGCGCACGCCGCGCGCTGGCTGAAACCGCCCCGGCGGCCGTGGTGCTGGATGTGATGTTGCCCGATGGCAGCGGCCTGGAACTGCTCAAGCAGTTGCGCAGCGATCACCCGGATTTGCCCGTACTGATGCTCTCGGCCCGGGGCGAACCGCTGGACCGTATCCTCGGCCTGGAACTCGGCGCCGACGATTACCTGGCCAAGCCCTGCGACCCACGGGAACTGACCGCCCGCTTGCGCGCAGTCCTGCGCCGTAGCCACCCGGCGGCGGTGT
Source organism: Pseudomonas sp. BF-R-24 (assembly GCF_019947335.1). Classification (NCBI taxonomy): domain Bacteria; kingdom Pseudomonadati; phylum Pseudomonadota; class Gammaproteobacteria; order Pseudomonadales; family Pseudomonadaceae; genus Pseudomonas; species Pseudomonas sp. BF-R-24. The sequence goes on along the minus strand of NZ_JAGYGG010000021.1, from coordinate 18,640 downwards.
CCAGCCAGATGGAACTGGGCGACCTGTGTTTCAGCCCGGTGCGCGGCGTGGTCAGCATCGACGAACAGGAATTCACCCTCACCGTCTCCGAAAGCCGCCTGCTGGAAGCCTTGCTCAAGCAACCGGGCGAGCCCCTGGACAAACAGGAACTGGCGCAGATCGCCCTCGGCCGCAAGCTGACCCTGTACGACCGCAGCCTGGACATGCACGTCAGCAACCTGCGCAAGAAGATCGGCCCACACCCCGATGGTCGACCGCGCATCGTGGCCCTGCGCAGCCGCGGTTACTACTACAGCCTGTAGGAGCAGCCGGTCGACGCTCGATTGCTCGCGATGGTCTCACAGTCAACGCGCTTTTCCAGACAGCACGCGTAATCGTTCAACTCCATCGCGAGCTCGCTCCTACAGCAAGGCACCTGGACGTTTTGTCAGGTCGGCGCAAAATCATCTTTACCCAAGCTTTACGTACCGCTGACCGCCGCTGACTTTGATCTGCGTAATCTGTACTCATCCGGAACGTACCGGGAACGAGACAAGGAGATACACCATGCGCAAGACTCTTATCGCTCTGATGTTCGCTGCTGCCCTGCCGACCGTTGCCATGGCCATGCCTGAAGGCACGGGCCCCATGGGTGGGTCGATGGACGGCTCGCGCCACGGCGGTCAGATGCACGGCATGCACGGCATGCACGGCAAAGGCCCGTACAGTGAACTGGACCTGAGCCGCGAACAGCGCGAGCAGATCCGCAAGATCATGGGCGAGCAGATGCACGAGCGTAAGCAACTGGTCGACAAGTACCTGGAGAAACTCTCGCCAGCCGACCAGAAAGCCATGGAGGACGAGATGGCCGCCAACCACAAGAAAGCGGAAGCGGATGTGCGCGCCTTGCTGAAACCGGATCAACAGAAGAAATTCGACGAGATCCAGAAAAAACAGGCTGAACGTCGCGCCGAGTGGGCCGAGTTCAAGGCCTGGAAAGCGCAACAACCGCAAAAGGCGCAATAATGCGCTGACCCCGGACCCGACGGCTGAACACCGTTGGGTCTGATGCTTTTGATCTACTGTAGGAGCGAGCCTGCTCGCGATGGACGTCAACGATAACGCGCGGCATCAGGCAGCCCGTGTTATCTATGCGTTTTTCGCGAGCAAGCTCGCTCCTACATGGGATTCTGTGTTTGTTTGAGGATTTCCTGTGCGTTCATTGTTCTGGCGTATCCTGGCCAGCTTCTGGCTGGCCATCGCCCTGGTTGCAGGGCTTTCCATCCTGCTCGGGCACATGCTCAACCAGGACGCATGGATTCTCAGCCGCCACCCGGGCCTCAACACGCTGGCCGAAGAGTGGACGCAAACCTACGAAAGCCAGGGTGAAGACGCCGCCCAGGACATTCTCCAGCAACGCAAACGCCAGTATCACATCGACGTTCAGGTGCTTAACGAAAGCGGCGATCCGCTAGTGCGCGGCACTTTCCCCAAACGTGCGGCGGCCTTTGAGGCGCGCCAGAACAATGAGGACCGGCGCCTGCCGTGGCGGCGTCTGACCGATGAGTTCACCAGCGAAAAAACCGGTGACACCTACCTGTTCATCTACCGCATCGCGCACCCGGAACTGGACGCCTGGCACCGCGAGAGCCTGCTCTGGCCGCTCAGTGCGCTGGGGATCGCCCTGGTGGTGCTGACCCTGTTCAGCCTGCTGGTGACCTTCTCCATCACTCGCCCGCTCAGCCGTCTGCGCGGCGCGGTGCATGACCTGGGACAAACCACGTATCAACAGAACAGCCTGGTCAAGCTGGCCAACCGTCGCGATGAGTTCGGCGTCCTGGCCAACGACTTCAACCGCATGGGCGCGCGCCTGCAAAGCCTGATTGGCAGTCAGCGGCAACTGCTGCGGGATGTGTCCCATGAACTGCGCTCGCCCCTCGCCCGCCTGCGTATCGCGCTGGCACTGGCCGAACGGGCCACCCCGCAAGAACGGGAACAGCTGTGGCCGCGCCTGACCCGCGAGTGCGACCGACTGGAAGCGCTGATCAGCGAAATCCTGGTACTGGCGCGGGTCGACTCCGATAACGCCAGTGCGGAAGAGGTGGACCTGAACGCCTTGCTCAATACCCTGCAAAAGGATGCGCAACTCGGTTCACCCGAGCAACTGGTCCACCTCGAAGCCGAATCGCAACTGAATCTGAAGGGCTGGCCGACCATGATCGAACGGGCCGTCGACAATCTGCTGCGCAACGCACAGCGTTTCAATCCGGTGGGTGGCCTACCGATCGAAATGCAGGCGCTGCGTCAGGGTGAGCGGATCGTCGTGACTGTGCGCGATCATGGGCCCGGGGTCAGTGCCGAATACATGAGCCAGCTCGGTGAGCCGTTCTATCGGGCGCCGGGGCAGACTGCGGCCGGACACGGCCTGGGCCTGGCCATCGCCCGGCGCGCGGCGGAGCGACATGGCGGCAGCCTGGTGCTGGCCAATCACCCGGAAGGCGGGTTCATTGCCAGCCTGGAATTGCCGTTGGTGCCGGGGGCTGTCGTACAGCCCTGAAACGGACACCCTTCGATATGAGCTACCTGGATCTACTGTGGGAGCGAGCTTGCTCGCGATGACGGCGGCACTCTCAACAATCAAATTGACTGACCGGCCGCTATCGCGAGCAAGCTCGCTCCCACAGGTTTTGCGGTGTCAGACCTTGCCAGGCCAGGCGCTGACGAACTCGGCCAGGTCAACTTTCTCGGCCACGCGCGGTTCTTTCTGCGGTGTGCCCAGATACAGGAAAGCAATCACCTCTTCCCCCTCCGCCAGGCCCAAACCCTTAGCCACATGCGGCGAGTAGGCCAGGTCACCGGTACGCCACACCGCACCAATGCCCTGCGCATACGCCGCCAGCAAAATCCCGTGGGCTGCACAGCCCGCCGCGAGCAACTGCTCTGACTTCGGATACTTGACGTGATCCTGCAACCGCGCAATCACCACCACCACCAGTGGTGCACGCAGTGGATTATTGCGCGCCTTGTCGATGGCCGCTTCGCCGACTTCGCTGTCTTGCAGTTTCGCCGCCTCGGCCAGCAACTCGCCCATCTGCTCACGCGCTGCGCCTTCCACCGTCAGGAAACGCCAAGGCTGCAAGTGACCGTGATCCGGAGCGCGCATGGCGGCGCCAAACAGCACCTCGCGCTGCTCGGCAGTGGGTGCAGGGTCAATCAGTCGTGGAACGGAAACACGGTTGAGCAAAGCGTCGAGAGCCTGCATCGGCCACCTCCTGAAAAATTTGTGCGGCTATTCTAGCTGTAACTGTCGCAGCAGTGCCGGTTTACATGCCCTGCCCCGCAGGTAGAATGGCGCCCTTTCCACTATCAGCCGAGCGGACCTCATGGCGTTGCCGACCTTACGGATCATTGGTTTCATCATCGGCATCTTCCTGATCACGCTGGCGATCTCCATGGTCGTGCCCATGGCCACGCTGGTCATTTTCGAGCGCACCAGCGATCTGCCGTCGTTCCTCTGGGCCAGCATGATCACCTTTGTCGCCGGTTTGGCGCTGGTGATTCCAGGGCGCCCCGAACATGTTCACCTGCGCCCCCGGGACATGTACCTGCTGACCGTCAGCAGTTGGCTGGTGGTGTGCATCTTCGCCGCGCTGCCATTCCTGCTGACCCAGCACATCAGCTACACCGATTCATTCTTCGAAAGCATGTCCGGCATCACGGCCACTGGCGCAACCGTGCTCAACGGCCTGGACAACATGTCCCCCGGCATCCTGATGTGGCGCTCGTTGCTGCACTGGATCGGCGGCATCGGCTTCATCGGCATGGCGGTGGCGATCCTGCCGCTGTTGCGCATCGGCGGCATGCGGCTGTTCCAGACCGAATCGTCGGACCGCTCGGAAAAGGTCATGCCCCGCTCACACATGGTGGCGCGGCTGATCGTGGCGGCCTACGTCGGCATTACCATTGTCGGCAGCCTGGCGTTCTGGTGGGCCGGGATGAGCCCGTTCGACGCCATCAACCATGCGATGTCGGCCATTTCCACCGGCGGCTTCTCGACCTCCGACCAGTCTTTGGCCAAGTGGCCGCAACCGGCGGTGCATTGGGTAGCGATCGTCATCATGATTCTCGGTGCCCTGCCGTTCACCCTGTATGTGGCCACGTTGCGTGGAAACCGTCGGGCACTGATCAAGGACGAACAGGTTCAAGGCCTGCTCGGCATGCTGCTGGTGACCTGGCTGGTGCTCGGCACCTGGTATTGGTGGACTACCCAGCTGCATTGGCTGGAGGCGTTGCGGCATGTGGCGCTGAACGTGACATCGGTGGTGACGACGACCGGTTTCGCGCTGGGGGACTACAGCCTCTGGGGCAATTTCTCGCTGATGCTGTTCTTCTACCTGGGGTTTATCGGCGGTTGTTCCGGCTCGACCGCGGGCGGGATCAAGATTTTCCGCTTCCAGGTGGCCTATATCCTGCTCAAGGCCAACCTTAACCAACTGATTCACCCGCGGGCGGTGATCAAGCAGAAGTACAACGGTCACCGCCTCGACGAAGAAATCGTGCGGTCGATCCTGACCTTTTCGTTCTTCTTTGCAATCACCATCTGTGTGATCGCGCTGCTGCTGTCGCTGCTCGGCGTGGACTGGATGACCGCGCTCACCGGCGCGGCCAGCACCGTGTCCGGTGTCGGCCCGGGGCTCGGCGAAACCATCGGCCCGGCGGGCAACTTCGCCACCCTGCCGGATGCCGCCAAGTGGATTCTCTCGTTCGGCATGCTGTTGGGCCGGTTGGAGATCATTACGGTGTTTGTGCTGTGTATTCCGGCATTTTGGCGTCATTGACCGCGTCAGGTGCTTGCATCAGCCGCATCCGGTACTCGCCGGGTGTGGCATCGAACCAGCGCCGGAAAGCACGGAAGAAGTTGCTCGGATCGGCAAACCCCAGCAAGTAGGCAATTTCCAGCAAGGTCATGTTCGGTCGTGCCAGGTACTGTTCGGCCAGTTCGCGCCGGGTATCGTCCAGCAGCGCCTGAAAACTCGTACCCTCTTCCTGCAAGCGCCGCTGCAAGGTGCGCTGGGACAGATGCAGCGTCTGCGCCACGGTATCGCGCTTGGGTTCGCCTTGGGGCAACAGGCGGCACAACACCTGCCGCGCCTTGTGGGTCACGCGGCTTTCGGAAAAACGCGCCAGGTACTCGCCGGCAAAGCGGTCATGCAGCAACGCCATGGCCTCGTTGGCCGTCGGCAGCGGCGCTTCCATATCGGCGGGTTCGAAAATCAGTGCATCGTAAGGTGCGTTGAACACCAGCGGTGCATGGAAAGCTTGTTTATAGGGTTCCAGATTGACCGGCTCGGTACCTTGCAACAACACTTTGCGCGGTTGCAATGTACGCCCGGTCAACCAGCCACACAGCGCCAAGGCACAGGCCATTGAAGCTTCGGCGCTTTGCCGGGTCGGCGGCAGATGATCGCCATGCACCGTCAGAATCAGCCCGTAGCCTTCTTCCAGCAGCTGGAAACTCAGGTCGGCACTTTCGGCGATGATCCGCTGATAGCGCACCAGGCGCTGAAAGCCTTCGGCCAGGGTCCGGCTGGACATCAAGGCGTAACCGGCCACATGAAACTGAGCCGGTCGCAGCACCTTGCCCATGTTCAGGCCGATGGCCGGGTTCCCGGACAGCTCGACCGCGCGTTGCCACAACCGGGTCATGGAATCTTGGGGGAAGCGTGCGTCCGGATCATCCAGTGCCGCGTAGTCGAGCCCCAACTGCTTGAACAGAGCCCGGCAATCCAGGCCGTCCATCTCCAGCGCTTTGACAATCCCCATCGCCCAGCTTGCAGAAGTCGTTCGTTCGCTCATGGCGTTTTCTTACATGGTGGCCGCATGCTACGGCTATTGACCGAAGGATACTAAAGTGGCGCCTATTGTCAGTGGCTGATGCCATTGATCACTCTAGACTCAAATAAGCTACCCGCAGAACAACTTGCAGCAAGAACAATAACCACAGAGATCGCTGTCGTGGAAAACGTCAAACGATTCAACAGCTTCGCTGAGTTCTATCCTTACTACCTCAGTGAGCACAGCAACAGTACCTGCCGCCGTTTACACTTTATCGGCACGACCCTGGTTATCTTGATTCTGACGCTGACCATTGGTCGCGGAGCCTGGATGCTGTTGTGGACCCTGCCACTGGCAGGCTACAGCTTTGCCTGGGTCGGGCATTTCTTCTTCGAGAAAAACCGCCCGGCAACGTTCCAACACCCCTTCTATAGCCTGCTCGGCGATTTTGTCATGTACCGGGACATGGTCCTGGGGCGCGTTCCGTTCTAGCTGACTTGCGTCACAAGAGAGTTACCGATGAATGCCAATGCCCGCTTCACCCACATGAAGGACGGCACACAGGAAGACTGGGCGATCATCGCCGCGGACTTCAGTGCCTACGCGCGACAATTGCCGACAAGGATCGTGGCGCACCTGAAGTTGCTGGAGGGGGATTTTGGCGGGTTCCCGGTGGATCGCCTGACCCACTCCCTGCAAACCGCCAGCCGCGCCTGGCGTGATGGTCGCGACGAAGAGTACGTGGTCTGCGCCCTGCTCCACGATATCGGCGACACCCTGGGCACCTACAATCACCCGGACATCGCGGCGGCGATCCTCAAGCCGTTCGTCAGCGCCGAGAACTTGTGGATGGTGGAAAAGCACGGGATTTTCCAAGGCTACTACTTCTTCCATCACTTGGGTATGGATCGGCACTTGCGCGAGCAATTCAAGGACCATCCGCAGTACCAGGCGACCGTCGAGTTCTGCGCCAAATACGATGCCGCAGCGTTTGATCCGGCGTACGACACGCTGCCGTTGAGCTTTTTCGAGCCGATGATGGAGCGCCTGTTTGCGCACCCCAGGAATTCGATCTACAAGGCGGCGATGGAAGAACATTCGCCAACCTGACAGATCCAGCGGGACCGCTTCGCGCTCCATTCGCGGGCAAGCCCGCTCCCACAATGGGCGAAGGTGAACGCAGCACTTGTGACCGCCAGTTAACCCTGTGGGAGCGGGCTTGCCCGCGAAGAGGCCAGTACAAACACCGAATGATTATCAGACCAACTCCGCAACCCTGGCCGCCTTCATCTGTGCCTCGCGCGCCTGGGCATCCGCCAGGCGATACAACTCGATCGAGCCATCCCAGTGCTCGATCAGCGCGGTGCACGATTCCACCCAGTCGCCGCAATTGAGGTAGTCCACCTCGCCGACCTTGCGAATCTCGGCATGGTGAATGTGCCCGCACACCACTCCGTGCAGCTCGCGCTTGACGCATTCATGGGCGATGGCTTCTTCGAAGTCGCTGATGAAGCTGACCGCGGTTTTCACCTTGTGCTTGAGGTAGGCCGACAGCGACCAGTAGCCGTAGCCATATCGCGCGCGCCAATGATTGAGCCAGCGGTTGAGGGTCAGGGTGAATTCGTAGGCCGAGTCACCGAGAAACGCCAGCCAGCGATGGTAACGGGTGATCACATCGAACTGGTCGCCGTGTATCACCAGCAGGTGCCGGCCGTCGGCGGTGACGTGCACGGCTTCGTCGACCAACTGGATGTTGCCCAGGATAAGCTTCGAATAGCGGCGCAGGAATTCGTCGTGGTTGCCGGTGACGTAGATCACCTCGGTGCCACGCTTGCTCATGGTCAACAGGCGCCGGATCACGTTGGTATGCGCTTGTGGCCAATACATGCCGCCGCGCAGTTTCCAGCCGTCGATGATGTCGCCGACCAGGTAGATCTTGTCTGCGTGGTAGCTCTTGAGAAACTGCGACAGGTGTTCAGCCTGGCAATCCCGGGTGCCCAAATGCACGTCGGAAATCCATAAAGTCCGTACGCGTTGCTTACGGGTGGGTTTGGCGAGCTCGGCGCTGGTCATGGGCAACCCTCTGACAAGTTTTGCCAAGTCTGCCCCGGCCCGGTTAATGGTCCATGACAGCGTCAAGTCAGTCCTGTGACAGCGCTTGTCGGCCCGCTCGGTGTAGACTGACGCCCTGAACCGGGAGACCCGCGATGAGACCGATCCTCACGCTTCGCCAATACAGCCACGACCTGATCGTCCATAGCCACGAACACGCGCAACTGGTGTTCGGGCTCTCGGGCGCCCTGGATTTCGAGGTCGACGGCCGTGGCAGCCAGGTGGTCCAGCAGAGTTTCGTGGTGGTGCCCTCCGGAGCGCATCACGCGTGTGGCAGCACCAATGGCAGCCGTTGCCTGGTGCTGGATGTCCCCAGCGAACAATGGGTTGCCCAGTCGTTGGGCGATCACGCCGACTCCAGCCGACGCCTGCTCGACAACGCCGGGCGCCTGCCTCTGGACGCCGGGCAAAGCCAATTGGTCAGTTGGCTGGCGAACAGTCCGGTCGATGATCCGCTGATCGCTCAACAAGGCGCGGTGCTTTTGCTGGCCAGTCTCAACAACGCCAGGCCCGAGGCCGTCGGCGGTCGGCGCCTGCCCTATGCAGCGCTGAACGCACACATCGATCAGTACGCGGCGTACCCGTTGCAAGTGGCTGACCTGGCCCGGGTCGCCGGCCTTTCCAGTGCCCGTTTGCATGCGCGGTTCGTGGCCGAATGCGGGCAGACGCCGATGGACTACATCCGCAGCCGACGCCTGCACATCGCGGTGGGCTTGCTGCGCAATTCGGCGTTGCCCATCGGCGAGATTGCCAGCCGCGTCGGCTACAGCTCCCAGAGTGCCTTTGCGGCGGCGGTGCTGCGCGAGTTCGGGGCATCCCCCGGAAAACTGCGGCGCGAGGCTGGCGACAAATAACGCGAGTTTGCCGACAGACTTGATGGGCCATTACGCGCTTCAATGAGGCCTCTGTTCGTTTGTCGTTAAGGATTGCAATGACTCCCCGTACCGCCCTTGGCGCCTTGCATATAGGCGCATTGATGTTCGGCCTGACCGGTGTGTTCGGCAAACTGGCCGCTGCGTCCCCGGCGATCATCGTTTTCGGCCGTGCCGCTTTCGCCGTACTCGCGCTGGCGTTTTTTGCACGGTTCGCCAGCCAGACGCGCTGGCAGAAACTCGAGGCCATGGACTGGCGTCGCCTGTTGCTCAGCGGCTTGTTGCTGGCCGGACACTGGGTGAGCTTCTTCATTGCGGTGAAAGTCGCAGGCGTGGCGATTGCGACGCTCGGTTTCGCCAGTTTCCCGGCCTTTACCGTGATCCTCGAAGGGTTGATCTTCCGCGAGCGCATCCGCGCCAATGAGATCGTGCTGGTGCTGCTGGTGAGTGTCGGCCTGGTGCTGGTCACGCCCGATTTTGACCTCGCCAGCGGCGCCACCACCGGCCTGCTGTGGGCCGTGGGTTCCGGATTGCTGTTCGCCCTGCTGTCACTGACCAACCGTGCCAGCTCCGGGCGAGTTCCGCCGGTACAGGCGGCGCTGTGCCAGAACGTGGTGGTTGCCCTGTGCCTGCTGCCGGTGGCGGCGCCTCAATTGAGCGAAGTGCGCGCCATCGACTGGCTGTGGATCGGTCTGCTCGGTGTGTTCTGTACCGGTGTCGCCCACAGCCTGTTCGTCGCCAGCCTCGCGGTGATCAAAGCACGCACTGCCGCCGTGGTGTTCGCCCTGGAGCCGGTCTACGGCATCACCGTCGCCTGGCTGCTGTTCAACGAAAACCCGACCCTGCGCATGTTGCTGGGGGGTGCGCTGATCATTGTGGCGATTGTGGTCTCCAGCCGGTTCTCAAGTGGCACGAGCAAGAAGGCCGTTGCAGCCGAGGCCACATCTCACTGAGTGCGGTCGTTGTGCCCCAGGTCGCGGTCCGGGTCGATCTGGTCGCGGACCCGCTGCTTGAGCACTTTGGCCTCGGGGAAGCCACCGTCCGCCTTGCGCTCCCAGATCTGCACGGCGTCACAGTAGATTTGAAAGACCCCGCCGGTGCCCGGCACCAGGGAGACTTTGCCCAGGTCATCACCAAAGGTGCTGAGCAGTTCCTGGGCCAGCCAGGCCGCACGCAACAGCCATTGGCATTGCGTGCAGTAGGTGATGATGATTTCCGGTTTGCTGACGGTCATGATGGGACCTGACTCCAGAGTTTGACGACGCCGCTATGATAGCCCGACCGGAGGCTGTCGAGACGGCGCAACGGGTTGCATCTCCAACTCGTACTCAGGCTCGATCATGGCCAGAGCCGCCGGCTGCGGGTTCTCGGTCAGACTGATCACGTCCCAACTCGACGCCATGGACAGCTCCTCCAGGTTGAGCCGGTACTCATCGTCAGTAGCGGATTCGCCGGATATCGCCAAACCCGGAACCACCGCCATGGCAACAGCAACCGGGATGGAATGATGGCTATCGACCCGCTCAAGCTCATCGTTGGCCGATACCCCGTCGCGATGCACAGTGGATGGTTGCATGACGGAGGGCCACATCACTGGCTCGGTAAAGAGCTCAGTCAGCGGTTCATGCTGCGACGGCAGCGTCTCTGACGCTGTGGCTTGATGCTGCTGGCGGCGAACAAACCAGCCCAGCGCCAGCAACGCTATCAGCGCCGACAAACCGGCAATCGGCAGCCAGCCAATCCCGGGGTTTTCAGCAATAACGGGGGCTGGCGTCGCCACGTCGGAAGCAACCGGTTGGGCCTTTACCTTCTTGAGCTCCGCGAGTTGGGTTTGCAGTTCGGCCAAATGTTTTTTCTGGCCGGCGATCAGCTCATCCTGGTCTTGAAGCTTCGCGTTGAGCTCATCGACAGTGGTTTGCAACTGGTGGTTTTGCAGGGCGCTGGCGGCCAGTTGTTCGACATCGGGATCAACCATTGCGACGTCCGTTTCTGGCGTCGTCCTGGCCACGGGTGACGGCGCCACGACCGGTTTAACACGGGGGAATGCGGACACCGGGGAACCGGATGCCGCTTCATCAGCAGCGGGAACAACCCCATGCGCACCCGGCGGATCGATCAGTAACGTGTACTCACGCAGCAATCGCCCATTAGGCTGATTGAGCTGCACGAGGAAATTCAGGAACGGCTCACTCACCGGTTTGTTGGAGGTCACCTGGATCACGCTGCGATTACCGCGCAACACCGGGGTGAACTTCAGGTTGCTGAGGAAAAACGCCCGGTCGACCCCGGCACGGCTGAACTCGTCTGCCGTTGCCAGGCTCACCGACAGCTGGTCTTCCTCCACGCCAGCAGCATCCACCAGTGCGATATCGGCACGCAGCGGTTGATTCAGCGCCGAATGCAGGGTGATTTCACCCAAGCCCAGCGCAGCCGCCCATGCCGAATAAGTGACCGCGGCCCCGGTCAGCAACCACAGAAAACCACCGCGTAAAACCAATCGCCAACACTTGAGCATGAGCATCCTTGAGATCTACAGAAACCATCCGCACGGGTTCGTACATCCGTTACGAACACGATATTGCCGAGTAGTTCTTATAGTCTGTCCAATGCGGTCTCTCAAAAACCTGGCGTTCGGTTATGCCTCAAGACTTTTCAAGGTTGCCCAGGATGTGCCCGTGAACCCGCATGCACACCTTCAAATCCGCCTCATCGACGCCTTCGAACAGTTCGTGACGCAGTTGCGTGGCAATGGTTTCAATTTGTTCGATCAGGGGACGCGCTGGCGCGCAGAGCACGATTTTCTTCGCCCGACGGTCTTCCAGCACTGCCTGGCGTTGCACCAGGCCCTGGCTTTCCAGGCTGTCGAGTAAACGGGCCAGGGTCGGACCTTCGACGCCGACGCTTTGTGCCAGCTCACGCTGGGTCGGTGCTTCTTCGAAACGGGCCAGGTGCAGCAGCACCAGCCAGCGCGCCTGGGACAAGCCCATGCCCGCCAGTCGGCGGTCCAGTTCGGCACGCCAGCCACGGGACATCTGGGCCAATTGCATGCCAAAGCGGTGTTGATCGGTTAACGGCATAAAACACTCATGATTAGACTGAAATAAATAAAAACTAATTATTAGTCAGCTAAGCATGAGCCTCGACTTGAGGCAAGGCTTGATCTGTAGTGAATCGTTACATCAGCACTACGGATGTCTCAAATCTCAAACTCCGACTGCAAGGCAGCGCGAACGCAGTACAACACCCCTTCCGGCACCCGGCCCGCGAACAGCGCGGCGATCTCGGAAACCGGCGGCAACTCGCCTTCGCCGTCAAGGAAGGCGTCCTGGACTTCACCCATCAGGTCTTCAGGCAGATCCAGCGCCTGCTCCAACGACAACTGCTGCTTGCCGATCGCTTCGGCCAGCATGGTGTAGACGTTCTTTTCCGAGCACTGCAACTGACCGGCGATCTGCACCGGCGTCATCCCGGCCCGCGCCAGCGTGATCAGTTCGTGACGTACGTCGGCCACCGGTTTCGGCGCCTCGACCTGGCCGCCGAGCACTTCGAGGAAGGCCTCGCCGTAACGCTCCAGCTTGCGCGCGCCGACGCCGCTGACCGTGGCCATTTCCGCCAGCGAGGTCGGCTGGCTGCGCAGCATCTCCAGCAAGGTCGAGTCGGGGAAGATGACATACGGCGGCACGCCATGTTCTTCGGCGAGCTTGCGACGCAGGGCGCGCAAGGCTTCCCATTGTTCGCGCTCCTCGCCACGGACCAGCTGGCTCGCCTGGCTCTTGCTGCTTTTCGCCACGGTTTGCGCCTTGAGATCGCGGCGCAGTTCCAGGGTCACTTCACCCTTGAGCAGCGGCCGGCAGCTGTCGCTCAGGCGCAGGCCACCGTAGCCTTCGAGGTCGATGTCCGCCAGACCACGGGCCACCAGTTGGCGGAACAACGAACGCCATTCGCCCTCCGCCATCGTCTTGCCAACACCATACACCGACAGGTGCTGATGGCCGAAGCTGCGGACCTTCTCGTTGTCCTTGCCCAGCAATACATCCACCAGGTGCCCGACGCCGTAGCGCTGACCGGTGCGGTAGATCGCCGACAGCGCCTGACGCGCAGGCTCCGTGGCATCCCAGGTCTGCACGCCGTCGACGCAGTTGTCGCAATGACCGCAGGGCTCGGGCATGTCTTCGTCGAAGTAGGCCAGCAGCGTTTGCCGACGGCAGCGGGTTTCTTCACAGAGCGAGAGCATGGCGTCGAGCTTGTGCTGCTCCAGACGCTTGTGGCGTTCGTCGCCTTCGGAGTTCTGCAGCATCTGCTTGAGCATCACCACGTCTTGCAGGCCGTAGGCCATCCAGGCATCCGCCGGCAGACCGTCACGGCCACCACGACCGGTTTCCTGGTAATAGGCCTCAAGGGATTTCGGCAAATCGAGGTGCGCGACAAAACGCACGTTGGGCTTGTCGATGCCCATGCCGAACGCCACCGTCGCGACCATGATCAGGCCTTCCTCATTGAGGAAGCGCTTCTGATGGTAGGCCCGCAGATCATTGGGTAGCCCGGCGTGGTACGGCAACGCCGGGAAGCCTTGCTCGCTGAGGAACGCGGCGACTTCCTCGACTTTCTTGCGCGACAGGCAATACACGATGCCCGCATCGCTACGGCGCTCGGCGAGGAACGCCAGCAACTGCTTGCGCGGCTGTTCCTTGGGCACGATGCGATAAAAGATGTTCGGTCGGTCGAAGCTCGACAGGAAGCGCTCGGCGTCTTGCAGGTGCAGCCGGGTGACGATTTCTTCCCGGGTGCGCTTGTCGGCCGTGGCGGTCAGGGCGATGCGCGGCACGTCGGGGAACATTTCCGCCAACTGGCCCAGTTGCAGGTATTCCGGGCGGAAATCGTGGCCCCATTGCGACACGCAGTGCGCTTCGTCGATGGCGAACAGGGAGATGTCCAGGCCCTGCAGGAAGGACAACATACGCGGCTGGACCAGGCGTTCCGGCGCCAGATAGAGCATTTTCACTTCACCGCGGCGGATACGGGCGGCGAGGTCGCGTTGCTGCTCGGCACTGAGGGTGGAGTTCAACGCGGCGGCGGCCACACCCAGTTCTTCGAGGGTAGCGACCTGATCGTCCATCAGTGCGATCAGCGGCGAGACCACCACGGCCAGGCCTTCGCGCAACAGCGCCGGAACCTGGAAGCACAGGGACTTGCCGCCGCCGGTAGGCATCAGGACCAGGGCATCGCCGCCGCTGGCCACGCGCTCAATGATTGCACCCTGGCGGCCACGGAAACTGTCGTAGCCGAAGATGTCCTTGAGGACGCGTTGAGCCTGTTCGAGCATAAAAACTCCAAAAATCACCGAAACATCCCTGCAAGGCTGGTTCAGAACCCGCGACGCTGCACCGATAAATCGTAAGTGCGCATTGCATGACGCTTCACATTTCAGCCGTGACGCCAGCAGGGCATCACAAAACGCGCGAGTATACCCGAGCCCCGTCCGGCAAAGGGCACCGCTGAGAAGACACCGGCAAACCCGATGTACATAAAAACTGTGGGAGCGAGCTTGCTCGCGATGAGGCCATCACAGTCAACATTGATTTCGCCTGAACCATCGCTATCGCGAGCAAGCTCGCTCCCACAGGGGTAGTGCTTGACCGAACCGTAAGGGGAGCAGCTCCCACAAACGGGCAAATATGCCGTGCGGCTGGCCCAAGTGCTCAAGAAGGCCTAGAATTCCCGCATCGAACATTCCCCAAGGTAGTCCTTTAATGTCCTTCGCTGAGCAACTAACCCGCCTGCAAGTCTTCCTCGACGCTGATGAACTGCATGACGAGGCGCTGGACTACGTGGCCGCCCACGGCTACCTCACCGCGCTGTCGATCTGTTCCGAAGTCGTTCCTGATCGTGAGTGGATCGATGCACTTTTCGCCGAGGAGCCGCATTACAGCAGCGAAGCCCAGCGCGAAGAGATCGAAGCCACCCTGATCGGCCTCAAGGCCCACATCGCTCGCCAGCTGGCCTCCGATGAAGAATTCGAACTGCCATGCGACCTGGACCTGGGCGACGAGCCGGACGATTCCGACCTGCGCGGCTGGTGCATCGGCTTCATGGAAGGCGTATTCCTGCGCGAAGCGGCCTGGTTCGAAAGCGCCGAAGACGAAGTCAGCGAAATGCTGCTGCCGATCATGGTCGGTTCGGGCCTGTTCGACGAGCAGCCGGAGTTCGAAGACATCGCCAAAGATGCCAACCTGATGGACGACATGATCGTACAGATCCCGGAAGCCCTGACCGCGCTGTACCTGCTGTGCAACGCGCCAGACGAAAAACCGGCGATTCTCAAGCCCCGCCACCACTAAGGTTCTGCCTATGGACAACCCCATAGGCAACCGCCCCCTGATGTTGCGCTATGTGCTGCTGGCCATCGGCTGGCTGAGCGTGGCGCTGGGGGTGATCGGGATTTTCCTGCCGGTATTGCCCACCACCCCTTTCCTGCTGCTGGCGGCCGCCTGCTTCGCCCGCAGTTCGCCGCGCTTTTATCAATGGCTGGTCGAGCATCCACGGCTTGGCCCGTGGATTCGCGATTACCTCAACGGCAACGGCATTCCGCTCAAGGGCAAGGTCTACGCCATTGGCCTGATGTGGCCGAGTATCCTGTTCTCCTGCTACCTGGTGCCGCTGTACTGGGCACGGTGTTTCATGCTGACTAGTGCGGTGCTGGTGACGATTTACATCCTCAAGCAGAAAACCCTGCGCAAATTCTGAAATTTCCCGCGACCATGGTGGCGAGGGGGCTTGTCGGAACGCCGCACCGCCCCGTTGGGTTGCGCAGCAGCCCTAAAGCCATTCACCGCAGATCACCAGATAGATCGCGCTCACAGGTTCACGGCGGCTTCGCCACCGAACGGGGCGGTGCGGCGTTCCGACAAGCCCCCTCGCCACAAAAAACTCAGCGAGCGTCCTTCGGCCGACGACCTGACCTACCGCGCCCAAAACTCCACCTAAACTTCACAAACCTACACTCGAGCAGCCAGACATGGCCCGCAGTCTGCGTAGTCCAGGATGGCCAACGCTCCGACTTCGGCTCGGCGGCTGGTTGCTGCTGGCTGGTTTGGTACTGACTGTATGCAACGGGGTCCGGGCCGACTGGGATTTTGCGCAGATCCTGCAAACCGTTGAAAAACGCTACGGCCCCCTTGGACCGGCGCGAGGTCGGATCGAGGCCTGGAGTCAAATGCTGCAAAGTGCACGCGGCGCCCCCGAACGCGAGCAGCTCAACGCGGTGAACCGCTTCTTCGATCAACAGCTGAACTTCCAGGACGACACGCGCATCTGGCAACAGACCGATTACTGGGCCACCCCCGTCGAAGCCCTGATCAAGGGCGCCGCCGATTGCGAGGACTATGCTCTGGCGAAGTATTTCAGCCTGCGCCGGCTTGGTATTCCCAGCGAAAAACTGCGCATCACCTACGTCAAGGCCTTGAGCCAGAACCAGGCGCACATGGTGTTGACGTTCTACAGCACCCCCACGAGCGAACCACTGGTGCTGGACAACCTGATCGGCGATATCCGCCCCGCCTCCCAACGCAAAGACTTGCTGCCGGTGTACGCCTTCAATGCCGAAGGCCTGTACCTGCCGGGCAAAAACGGCGGCCAGCGCAGCAGCGACTCGAAAAAGCTGTCGCGCTGGCAGGACGTGTTGAAAAAGATGCAGGCCGAAGGGTTCGACATCGGCGACGGCTAACCGCCTTGGCAAGGAGCAAAGCATGACACTGCGTAAACAGTTGTTCCTGGCAATCTGCCTGTTCCTGCTGGTGGCGTTCAGCGGCAGTTTTTTTGCCAGCCTGGAAAGCTCCCGCGAACAAACGCTCAGCCAACTGCGCGCCCACGCCCAGGACGCGGCCACCGCGCTGGGGCTGTCGCTGACCGCACAGGTCGATGACCCGGCAATGATGGAACTGATGGTCAGTTCGATTTTCGACAGCGGCTATTTCAGCAGCATCCGCGTCATCAGGCTCAAGGATCAGCAAACCCTGGTGCAACGCTCCGCACCGACAAAAATCGACGGTGTACCTGACTGGTTCGTCAACCTGGTCGACCTGCGCCCGGAAGGCGGCGATGCGCTGATCATGCGCGGCTGGGAACAACTGGCACGGGTCGAAGTGCTGAGCAATCCGCAATTCGCCCTGGCCAAGCTCTGGGAAAGCACCCTTGGCAGCCTGATCTGGCTGCTACTGTGCGGGCTGTTCAGCGCCGTGATTGGAGGATGGATGCTGCGCCGGCAATTTCGCCCACTCGACAGCATGGTCCGACAAGCCGAGGCCATCAGCAAACGCGAATTTCTCAGTCTGCCCAAACTGCCGCGCACACCGGAATTGAAACGGGTCGTGCTGGCGATGAACCAGATGGTCGAGAAGCTCAAGGCACTGTTCGTCGAGGAGGCTGCACGCAGCGAAAAACTGCGGGCCGAATCCTATCTGGACAGCCTCACCGGCCTGGCCAACCGACGCCTGCTCGACGAGCAACTGGCCGACCATTTACGCGTGTGCGAACAGAGCCGTGATGGCCATTTGCTGATGTTGCGAATCAACGACCTGAACGGCCTCAACCAGCGCCTGGGTGGCCAACGGACTGATGCGCTGATCACTGCCGTCGGCGAATTGCTCAAGCGCCTGACTCAATTGCCGGAGCGTCGAACCTGGCTGGCGGCGCGCAATCGTGGCGGCGAATTCAGCCTGCTGACACCGGGTCTGGATGCTGAAAGTGCCGCGCGCCTGGCCACCGATGTCAGCGTCAGCCTGGAGAACCTGCGCCTGACCGGCGCCAGCGATTGCATGCCGGTCGCTCATCTGGGCGTTGTCGCCTACCGCCCCGGTGAGCCGATCAGCACCGTTCTCCTGCGCCTTGATCAGGCGCTGACGGAGTCCCGGCAGCATCCCGAACGCCCCTGGGTTCATTTGAGCCATCGTGACACGGCACCCAATCACTCCCAGCACGACTGGCGCACCTGGATCGACGACGCCCTGACCCATGGCAATGTGCAGCTGTACTTTCAGCCCGTCGTGCAATGCGCCGACACCCGCCAGATGCTGCATCACAAAGTGCTCGCACGCCTGCTCGACCCGCAGGGCGAAGCGATTGCCGCGGGGCATTTCCTGCCGTGGATCGAACGTCTCGGCTGGTCGGGACGGTTCGACCTGGCGATGCTCGAAGCCACGCTGGACGAGCTGGTGGTCAACCGCAGCCCCTTGGCATTGAGCCTGTCCGGGAGCACCCTGCGCGATCCGGTGCAATGGAGAACAATTCTCGACCTGCTCGAATCCCTTCCCGAACTGGCGCCGCTGTTGACCCTGGAAATCGACGAACGCCAGTTGCCATCTCCCGAAGTGCTGCAGAACCTTTGCAGCACATTGCTCAAGACCGGTTATCGAGTCGGCCTGCAACACTTTGGCGGGCGCTTCAGCCAGATCGGCAACCTGACCCAATTGGGCTTGGCGTACCTGAAAATCGATGGAGCCTACATTCGCAACATCGACGAGCAGCCTGACAAACGGCTGTTCATCGACGCGATCTTTCGGGCGACCCACAGCATAGATTTGCCGCTGATTGCGGAAATGGTCGAGACGCGTGGGGAGCTGGAGGTAATCAGGGAGCTGGGAATATTCGGGGCCATGGGTCGATTGATCGGGGCGCCCAGGTTTTCTAACCACTGACCGGGCATCGACCATTGTCCCGGGCAACAAAGAACCCGCCTCCCCTTCACAGGGATGGCGGGTTTTTTAGCGGGTTTCAGGTCACACGGTATCCACCTTCAACGAATGATCGTTGAGCATGCCGTTGATAATGGTCCCCGTGTCATGCCC
>NZ_JAGYGG010000020.1:0-118842 GCF_019947335.1 Pseudomonas sp. BF-R-24 | reverse complement strand
ACCCTTGCCTCTGGCTAACACTTCCCCTTGCCGGGTGTGTAGAGGACTTTCACCTCCAAGTCACCAGCGAGGCCACCACAGCCAAGCTGGTTGCGCTTACGCGCAACGCGCCATGCCTGGCGCACAAACAAAAAGCCCATGACCTGTCATGGGCTTTTTCATTTACGCCACCCTCTGTGGGAGCGAGCTTGCTCGCGATGGATTTCAGAGCACCGCGTGTACTCAGACAGCACGCGTTATCGTTGCCCACCATCGCGAGCAAACTCGCTCCTACAGGGTTTCGAGCTGTTCGGCACGTTGTTTGTAATCCACAGCCATCGCCTGAATCTGTGGATCATTGGCGGCTGACAATGCCTTACAGGCCACTCGCAGAAAATTCAGGTTGCCACCGGCCAACGCCTTGCGCAGCCAGACCAACGCATCCTCGATGTTCCCTTCGTCGGTCAAGACCGCAGCAAAGCTGAACTGCCCGCGAAAATCCCCGCCCTCGGCCGAACGTCGATACCAGTTACGAGCCGCTGCCGGATTCACAGGACAGACCCGCCCTTCTTCCAGATACCGCCCCAACAGATTCATCGATTTTGCATGGCCCAACTCAGCCGCACGGCGATAGAGACTCAGTGCTTGAAGCTGATCCTCAATCACCCCGCGACCGGTCGCCAGCAGATTGGCGTAGTTGTACATTGCCCAATCCAGCCCTGCAGTGGCGGCAAGTCGGTAATGCCTGGCCGCTAGCGATGCATTGGCAGCGCAGCCCCAACCATGCTCATGGCAACGACCGAGCATGTTGCGCGCCATGAGGTGCCCCTGGCGCGCTGCGATGCCGAACCAGCTCAGCGCCAGCGGTTGGTCCTGCGCGATCCCCTGGCCGTCGAGCAGAATCTGCCCGAGCAAGGCCTGGGCTTCGACCTCTCCTTCTCGTGCGGCAATCAGGATGGCCTGGGCAGCACGGGCCGGACTTTCGTCGAGCATCGCGCGCAGGCGCTCACCGTCGAGCATTTCCTCGCGGCGTAAACGAAAATCCGCCACTTACACCTCGACCCAGCGACGCAGCAGGTTGTGATACGTCCCGGTCAGGCGGATCAGCGATGGATGATCGGGCACATCGCGGGTCAGTTGCTGGATTGCCCCGTCCATCTCGAACAACAGGGCGCGCTGGCTGTCTTCACGCACCAGGCTTTGCGTCCAGAAAAACGAGGCGAGCCGCGCTCCGCGTGTCACCGCATTGACCTTGTGCAGACTGGTGCCGGGATACAGCACCATGTCGCCGGCAGGCAGCTTCACCCGTTGGGTGCCGAAGGTGTCCTGGATCTCCAGCTCGCCGCCGTCGTAATCCTCCGGCTCGCTGAAGAACAGCGTGGCGGACAAATCCGTACGCACCCGCTCGATGCTGCCTTTTGGCTGACGCACCGCGTTGTCGATATGGAAATCGAAACTGCCACCGGCGGTGTAACAGTTCACTAACGGAGGGAAGACTTTGTGCGGTAACGCTGCTGACATGAACAGCGGATTTTTCCACAGCCGCTCCAGCATCGCCGCGCCGATCTCCTTGGCCAGCGGGTGACCTTCCGGCAACTGCAAATTGTGTTTGGCCTTCGCCGACTGGTAGCCGGCGGTGATCTTGCCATCGGCCCAATCGGCTTGCTCCAGAGCCTCGCGAATGCGCTGCACCTCGTCTTTTTCAAACAGGCCGGGAATGTGCAGCAGCATGACAAAGGCACCTGAAACCAAAGGGATGCCAATGGTATTGATTCTTATTGCCTGTGTAAAACACATCTGACGAATGAGTCAGCAGAAACCGTAAGGGTAAATTGTAAAGAATGTAAATTCAGTGCGAATAGTAATGTTTCGCAATTGATACGAATACGTGTTTACCCTATATTCCGCGGCCTCAAATCCTTGGGGAGGGGAACTCAAATGTCGCGTCAACAACCACAAGTACCGGTCAGTTCACCACGTCTGCTCGCATCGGCCATCGGGATGGCGATTACTGCCGGCTCTGCGGGCCACATGGTTTTCGCGGCGGAAAAAGCCGACGAAAAAGCACCGGGCAATGTGATTTCGCTGGGCGCCACCGCCATCACCGGCGAAGCTCAGGACGAGACGACCTACAACGTAGAGAAAGCCTCCTCGCCCAAGTACACCGCGCCGCTGGTGGACACACCGCGCTCGATCACCGTCATTCCGCAACAAGTGTTGAAAGACACGGGCGCCATGAACATGCAGGACGCCCTGCGCACCATTCCAGGCATCACCTTCGGTGCCGGTGAAGGCGGCAACCCACAGGGCGATCGTCCGTTCATTCGCGGCTTTGACGCCCAGGGCGATACCTACCTGGACGGCGTTCGCGATACCGGTTCCCAGAGCCGCGAGATCTTCGCCGTGGAATCGATCGAAGTCAGCAAAGGCCCGAACTCTGCCATCGGCGGTCGCGGCGCTGCAGGCGGCAGCATCAACCTGGTCAGCAAGAAAGCTCACCTGGGCAATTCGTTCGATGGTGGTTTCACCTGGGGCTCCGACCAGACCCAGCGCTACACCATGGACGGCAACTATCAGTTCACCGACACTGCCGCTGGCCGTCTGAACCTGATGAGCCATGAGAGCAACGTCGCCGGACGTGACAGCGTCGACTACGACCGCTGGGGTGTCGCACCGTCCCTGGCTTTCGGCCTGGGTACAGACACTCGCGTCAACCTCGACTACTACCACCTCGAAAGCAACGACACGCCGGATTCGGGCATTCCGTACTCGATCCCGACCACTCTCGCGGCTGGACGCACCAAGTCCAACCCGGACAAGCCGAATGACGGCGGCGACAGCAGCAATTTCTATGGTCTGACCGACCGCGACTTCCGCAAGACCCGCACCGACACCGCGACCTTCGCCATCGAGCACGACCTGAGCGACTCGCTGACCATCAAGAACACCCTGCGTCACGGCACCAGCATGCAGGATTACATCCTGACCCAGCCGGACGACAGTAAAGGCAACGTCAACAACGGCAGCGTCTGGCGCCGGGCGAACACCCGCGTGAGCAACACCGAGACCACCACCAACCAGACCGATCTGTTTGGTGATATCTACATCGCCGGGTTCAAGAACAGCTTCTCCACCGGTGTCGAATACACCCACGAGGAAAGTGAAAAATCCTCGTACAACGTCAACACGGACACCACCCCGGGAACGGCAGCGGTAACCAACAACTGCTCGCCGGCACTGATCGGCGCGCCAAGCGGTTACAACTGCACCTCGCTGTCCAACCCGACGCCGAATGATCCGTGGAGCGGTGCCATCTCCCGCAACTACGCGGGCACCGATACCAAGGCCAACACCTACGCACTGTATGTATTCGACACCCTGACGTTGTCCGAGCAGTGGCTGGTGAACATGGGCCTGCGCTACGACCATTTCGACACCGACTACAAAACCTTCAACGGTTCCAGCGTGACCACGTCCAAGGGCGATGACACCAGCGAGTTCGTTACCGGTCAGTTCGGTGTGGTGTACAAACCAGCGGAAAACGGCAGCATCTATGCCTCCTATGCGACGTCTGCCACTCCACCAGGCAACACCCTCGGCGATGGCGCGGAAGGCAACCCGCTGGGCGGCACGCCGGATCGCAACGGCAACCTGCTCAAAAGCGACATGGAGCCGGAAACCACCAAGAACTATGAAATCGGTACCAAGTGGGATCTGCTGAATGATCGTCTGTCCGTGACTGCAGACATCTTCCGCACCGAGAAAGAAAACGCTCGTGTGCAAACCAACACCACTACGTTTGAAAACGTCGGCAAAACCCGCGTTCAAGGTATCGAACTGTCGGCCACCGGCAAACTCACCGACAAATGGCAGGTCTTCGCCGGTTACGCCTACATGGACAGCGAGCAAGTCGATGGCGGCGACATGCCAGCAAACAAAGCCAACAACGGCAACGAACTGCCTAACACGCCGAAAAACAGCGCCAGCCTGTGGACGACCTATCAGGTCACGCCAAGGCTGACCATCGGTGGCGGTGCGTTCTATGTCGATGACGTGTTCGGAAGTGCCGCCAACACCACCATGGTCGATTCCTACGTTCGTTACGACGCAATGGCGGCGTACAAGCTGACCAAGAACGTCGACCTGCAACTGAACGTACAGAACCTGACCGACGAAACCTACTACGACAAGGCGTTCTCGACTCACTTCGCCAACCAGGCGGCCGGTCGTACCGCTTTGCTGAGCACCAACTTCCACTTCTGATGGAAACGTGACCAACAACCTTCTGTAGGAGCGAGCTCGCTCGCGATGGACCGGAGAACGACGCGGGGTGTCAGGCTTTACGCGTCATCGTTGACGACCATCGCGAGCGAGCTCGCTCCTACATTGTTGGCATTGGACCCGGCCCCGTTCATCCACATGAACGGGGCCTTTGTGCGTAAAAAAGAATGCTTCTCGACAACCCCACGGCATAATGCGCGCCGTGATGAATCAACTTGAACGAACAAGGCGAGCGACGTGTTGAAGAAAACCCTGTTCCAGTTGCACTGGTTTTTCGGCATCAGCGCCGGGCTGGTCCTGGCCCTGATGGGCATCACCGGGGCGGCGGTGTCGTTTCAGGATGAAATCCTGAGCACACTCAATCCTTCTGTGTTGCAGGTCGAGAAACAGGTCGCCGGTGTGCTGCCGCCCGTCGAACTGGTGGAGCGAATCGAAGCCGCATCGGGCAAAAAAGTCTCGATGCTCACGGTGGAAACCGACAGCGGCAGCGCCGCCAAAGTGTGGTTCACCCCGCCGCCGGGTGAACGCCGTGGCGAGATGCGCTACTTCGACCCGTACACCGCCGAGTTCCTCGGCGACGCCACCGGCCAGGGCTTTTTCGGCCTGATGCTGCAACTGCACCGTTTCCTCGCCATGGGCGACACGGGTCGGCAGATCACCGGCGCGTGCACGCTGATCCTGGTGTTCTTCTGCCTGTCCGGCCTATACCTGCGCTGGCCTCGCCAGTGGAAAAGCTGGCGGACCTGGCTGACCCTGGACTGGAAGAAAAAGGGCCGCAGCTTCAACTGGGACCTGCACTCGGTGGCCGGCACCTGGTGCCTGGTGTTTTACCTTCTGGCGGCGCTGACCGGGTTGTCCTGGTCCTACGAGTGGTACAACAAAGGCCTGACCCGGTTGCTCTCCGACTCACCACAGAGCGAACGCGTACGCGGCGGACGCGGCCCTGCGCCAAGCGGTCCGGCACCGACGGCCGATTACGCGGCGATGTGGAGCAGCATCTACAGTGCGGCCGGTCCGCAACTCAGCTCCTATAACGTGCGCATGCCGCCCGTGGCCGGCCAACCGGCGACCGTTTACTTCCTGCTGAAAACTTCGCCTCACGACCGCGCCCTGAACCAGATCACCCTCGACCCGGCCACCGGCGTGGTCAAACGGGTTGATCGCTACAGCGACAAGAGCCTCAAGGCGCAACTGCTGACCAGCATCTATGCGCTGCACGTCGGTAGTTACTTCGGCATCGTCGGGCGCATTATCCTGACCATCGCCTCGCTGACCATGCCGCTGTTCTTCATCACCGGCTGGATGCTGTACCTGGACCGTCGGCGCAAAAAACGCCAGATCAAGGATGCGCGCAAAGATCTCGTGCAAACCGCCAGCGACGCGCCGGCGTGGCTGATCGGCTTCGCCAGCCAAAGTGGTTTTGCCGAACAGCTGGCATGGCAAACCGCCGGACAATTGCAGGCCGCAGGCTTGCCGGTCAAAGTGCAGCCATTGGCGGACGTCAGCGAGCAGGACTTGCATGAATCGAACAATGCCTTGTTCGTGGTCAGCACCTTCGGCGACGGCGAAGCACCGGACAGCGCCCGCAGTTTCGAGCGCAAGGTACTGGGCCGGACACCGAGCCTGGGACGCCTGAATTACGCCGTCCTGGGGTTGGGCGACCGGCAGTATCAACACTTCTGCGGTTTCGCCAAACGCCTGCACGCCTGGTTGGGCGAACAGGGCGCAAAGACCCTGTTCGCCCCGGTGGAGGTCGACAGCGGTGACCCTTACGCCTTGCGCCACTGGCAACAGCAACTGGGCCTGTTGACCGGCCAGGCCCCCGTGGATACCTGGCAAGCGCCCAGCTACGACAACTGGACCCTGCTGCATCGTGAACTGCTCAATCCGGACAGCAGTGGCTCGCCGGTGTACTTGTTGGGCCTCAAGCCTCCTTCCACCAGCAGTTGGCTGGCGGGCGACCTGGTGGAAGTGATGCCGCGCAATTGCCCGTGGGCCATCGAGCACTTCCTCGACGGCATGGGGATTCACGGTGAAACCAAGGTGCAACTCAACGGCCTTGAAGAAACCCTCGAACAGGCCCTGGCCAGCCGCCAGTTGCCGGAGAACCGCGCCCACCTGGTCGGCCTGCACGCCCAAGCGTTGGCAGAGGCCCTCGTGCCGCTGGCCATGCGCGAGTATTCCATTGCGTCGATCCCGGCCGATGGCGTACTGGAATTGATCGTGCGTCAGGAAGTGCATGCCGACGGCAACCTCGGTGTCGGTTCCGGCTGGCTGACCGAACACGCGCCGGTGGGCAGTTCCATCAGCCTGCGCGTGCGGCGCAACAGTGGTTTCCATCTGCCGGCCCAACCGGTGCCGATGATCCTGCTGGGCAATGGCACGGGCCTGGCCGGGTTGCGCAGCCTGCTCAAGGCCCGGATTGCCGATGGTCAGCAACGCCAGTGGCTGCTGTTTGGCGAGCGCCATCGCGAGCACGATTACCTGTGCCGAAAGGAGCTGGAGGAGTGGCTGATCAATGGTGATCTGGCGCGCCTCGACCTGGCATTTTCCCGCGACCAGGCCGAAAAGATTTACGTACAGGATCGCCTGCGTGAATCGGCGGCCGAGCTCAAGAAGTGGCTGGCGGACGATGCGGTGATCTACATCTGCGGCAGCCTTCAAGGCATGGCTTCAGGCGTGGATCAGGTGCTCAACGAAGTGTTGGGTAGCGCCGAAGTGGAGCGTCTGATCGAACAGGGCCGCTACCGCCGCGACGTGTACTGATTCACTGAGTTCCCTGTGGGAGCGAGCTTGCTCGCGATTACGGTCTATCAGTCAACCAATGTGTTGAATGTAATACCGCCATCGCGAGCAAGCTCGCTCCCACAAGGGTTCATGTATCCATCTCCATCTCAAACCGGCTGCAGCTTTTTCTCAAATACAGACACCCCGTCCAGATCACGCAACACCACGCTCAACTCCCCGCTCTGCCCATCGATGTTCACCTCGCCAAAAAACTGAAACCCGGCAAACGGCGAGACGTTCTGCGCGGGCGGCGCCTTCTCGAACACCACTTCAGGACCAAAGGTTTTATCCAGCGAGTTCGGTCCAAAGCTACCGGCATTCAGCGGTCCGGCGACGAACTCCCAGAACGGTTCGAAATCCTGAAACGCCGCCCGATCCGGATGGTAATGATGGGCCGCGCAGTAATGCACATCCGCGGTCAGGAACAGGAAATTGCGCACCTGTTGCGCCCGCAGAAAGCCAAGCAATTCTGCGATTTCCAGTTCACGCCCCTGTGCCGGGCCGGGGTCACCGTTGGCCACGGCCTCCCAGCGCGCGACACCAGGGCTGACCTCGCCGTCGGGCACGCCGAGGCCAATGGGCATGTCGGCGGCGATCACTTTCCATTGCGCGTTCGAGGCCTGCATTTCGCGCTTGAGCCAGTCCAGTTGCTCACGCCCGAGGAAAGGTTTTTCAGCGCCCTGATTGTCATCGTTGGGCCCGCGATAACTGCGCATGTCCAGTACAAAAACATCGAGCAGCGGCCCGTAACCAAGCTTGCGATAGATCCGCCCGCCGCCATCGGCACTCTGCAAACGCATCGGCGCATATTCAAGCCAGGCCTGGCGTGCGCGGCCCACCAGACTGTGGATATCTTTGTCCTGGTAACGCGCATCCAGCTGCTTGCCCGGCGACCAGTTGTTCACCACTTCGTGGTCGTCCCACTGCCAGATCTGCGGGACCTCGGCATTGAAACGACGGATGTTTTCGTCCATCAGGTTGTAGCGGTAATTGCCGCGGTACTCATCAAGGGTCTCGGCGACTTTGCTCTTGGCCTCGGTGGTGATGTTGCGCCACACACGGCCACCTTCTGTGATGAGCTGTTCCGGGATCGGACCGTCGGCGTAAATGGTGTCGCCGCTGTGGATAAAAAAGTCTGGCAGACGCAGGCGCATTGCTTCGTAGATGCGCATGCCGCCAATGTCGGGGTTGATGCCGAAGCCCTGGCCGACGGTGTCGCCGCTCCAGACAAAACGGATGTCACGGCGGGCCTGCGGCACGCTGCGCAAGTGACCGAACCAGGGCTCGCTGGCAACGCCATTCCGGGCGTCTTCGAACTGCACGCGATAGAAGATCGCCTGGTCGACGGGCAACCCGGTGAGTTCGACCCGGGCGGTGAAATCGGTGCGCGCATCGACCAGGGGCGAGACGAATCGCCGTGGGTTGGGAAACAGACTGCGGGTGTCCCACTCCACCACCATCCGCGCGGGGCGGTCGCAGCGGCTCCAGATAACCGCACGGTCGCCCAGCAGGTCGCCGGACTGTACGCCGTCGGTGAGTTGCGGCCGATCCTTGACCGAAGCGATCACCGCCGGCGCCAGCCCCGGCAACAACAGCCCGGCGCCGACCGCTTGCATGACACGACGGCGCCCGAGGTTGAAATCGCTCATGGTGTTCTCCCTGGAAAAGGAAAAACTAAAGCATGACCCTATGACCCTGGCATGACACAAACCTTCCCGACACCACAGATCCCTTGTGGGAGCGGGCTTGCTCGCGAAGGCGTCGTGTCAGCCGAAATACTCATTGCTGACACTCCGCTTTCGCGAGCAAGCCCGCTCCCACTGGGGCAGGTGTCAGGCGGTGACGGGTTCTACCGCCAACTCCACCACCTCCGGCCGTTTCACCAGCGCATACGCCACCGCCGTCAACAGACT
Source organism: Pseudomonas sp. BF-R-24 (assembly GCF_019947335.1). Classification (NCBI taxonomy): domain Bacteria; kingdom Pseudomonadati; phylum Pseudomonadota; class Gammaproteobacteria; order Pseudomonadales; family Pseudomonadaceae; genus Pseudomonas; species Pseudomonas sp. BF-R-24. The sequence continues at coordinate 109,882 of NZ_JAGYGG010000020.1, read as the reverse complement.
CCCCGCCACAATCGCCAACAGGTAGAGCAGCGCATGGTTGATCGCATTCGGGATCGCCAGGACGAACAACCCACCATGGGGCGCCATCAATTTGCAGCCGAAATACATCGACAACGCACCCGTCAGCGCACCGCCGGCGATGCTCGCCGGAATCACCCGTAGCGGATCTTTTGCCGCAAAAGGAATCGCCCCTTCAGAGATAAAGCACAGCCCCAGCACCAGCGCTGCTTTGCCGGCCTCGCGCTCGGTCTGGGCGAACTTGCGTCGGGCAATGAACGTGGCGATGCCCAGGCCGATTGGCGGCACCATGCCGGCCGCCATGGTCGCCGCCATCGGCGCGTAGCTCTGCGACGCCAGCAACCCCACCGAAAACGCATAGGCCGCCTTGTTGATCGGCCCGCCGAGGTCGACGCACATCATGCCGCCCAGCAACACACCGAGCAGAATCGCGTTGGTGGTGCCCATGCTGTCGAGAAAATTCGTGAGCCCGGCAAGCATCCCGGCGACCGGTTTGCCGACCACGTAGATCATCACCAGACCGGTGAACAGACTCGCCAGCAGCGGGATGATCAGGATCGGCTTGAGCGCCTCAAGACTTTGCGGCAATCGCGCATAACGGTTGATCGCCCTGGCCGCATAACCGGCAAGAAAGCCGGCAATGATCCCGCCGATGAAACCGGCGCCCAAGGTGCTCGCCAGCAGTCCGCCGATCATCCCCGGCGCGAGGCCCGGACGGTCGGCGATGGAATAGGCGATATAGCCTGCCAGCAGCGGCACCATCAGCTTGAACGCGCTGTCGCCACCGATCTGCATCAACGCCGCCGCCAGCGTGCCCTCCTCCTTGAACGCGGTGATGCCGAACACGAACGACAAGGCGATCATCAAGCCGCCGGCCACCACCATCGGCAACATGAAGGACACGCCGGTCAGCAAGTGTTTATAGACGCCCGTCTTCTCCTGTTTGGCCGTTGTTTTGGCAGCGCTCGATGCGCTTTCCTGTTGACCTTCGGCCAAGGCCTTTTTCAACGTCGCTTCGGCTTGCTTGAGGGCAATGCCGGTGCCGCAGCGATAGATTTTCTTGCCGGCGAAACGCTCGGTGGCGACTTCGATATCGGCCGCCAGCAGCACCACATCGGCCTCGGCAATCGCTTGCGCGCTCAATGGATTGCGCGCGCCGACCGAGCCCTGGGTTTCCACCTGCAGCTCATAGCCCAGGCGCTTGGCCGCTTGCTGCAAGGCTTCGGCGGCCATGAACGTGTGAGCGACACCCGTCGGGCACGCGGTAACGGCCACCAGTCGCGGCGCGTTCTGGACAACCGCCACAGGTTCGATGACGGCCTCTTCGGCGGCGTAAACCTGAGCGTCCTGCGCTCCACGGCGCAGCACGGCTTCCACGTCTTGCAGGGCCTGGGCCGGGGTGCTCTGGAACACCCGCTTGCCGACAAAGCGCGACATTTCCACCGGCGCGCTGGTCACCAGCAGCACCCACTCAGCCGCCTCGAGGGTGGCCGCCGACAGTTGCTTTTCGGGATGCGCGGCATCGGTGACTTCGACACTGGTGCTCCAGCCCTGGCGCTGGGCCGCGGCATCGAGCAGCCGGGCACACAGCACACTGGTGACCATGCCGTTCGGGCAGGCCGTAACGATGGCTAACTTCATGACAATCCCTCTTATTGTTCTGTCAGGGGACGCACGCGCACACCCTGTTCGAGCTGCGCCAGTTGCGCTGCATCGCCAATGCCGAATCCGATCTGGGTCACTGCCATCGCGGCAATCGCCGTGGCGGTGCGCAAGGTCTGCTCCGGCGTATCGGCACTGAGCAAACCGTGGAGCATCCCCGCCAGCAACGAATCACCCGCGCCCACCGTGCTGGCGACGTTGACCCTGGGTGGCGTGGCATGCAGCGCCGAGCCGACGCTGAACCAGTTCACGCCATCGACGCCATGGGAAATCACCACATGCTCGATGCCCTGGGCATGCAAACGCTCCGCCGCCAAGGCCTGGGCACTGACCGACACGACCTCGCAGCCCAGCACCTCGGCCAGCTCTTCAGTGTTGGGTTTGATCAGCCACGGCCCCGCTTTCAGCGCTGCGCGCAATGCCTCGCCGCTGGTGTCGAGAGCGACATTCAGCCCCAGGTTCTTCAAGCGCAAGATCAACGCCTGCAACCATTGCGCACTGACGCCCAACGGCAAGCTTCCGGCGACAACCACCGCATCGTGCCCCGGAGCAATCTGCTCCAGTCGATCCATCAAGGCCTGCTGCGCCGCCTCGCTGACCTGCGGCCCCGGCCCGTTGATGTCGGTGATGCGGCCGTCGCTTTCCGCCAGTTTGATATTGCTGCGGGTTTCGCCCGGAACACGGATGAAGGCATCGACAAAACCGCGTTTGGCGAACAATGTTTCGAACGCTTGCAGGTTGTCTTCGCCAAGAAAGCCACTGACGGTCAGTTGATGCCCGAGGTCCGCCAGCACCTGCGCCACGTTCACGCCTTTGCCGGCAGCGTGGGTGTGCATCACATCGCTGCGGTTGACCTGGCCGGCGTCAAGGCGCGGCAACTGGACGGTCAGGTCCAGCGCCGGGTTGAGGGTCAAGGTAAGAATCCGGGACATTACAAGTCCTCCACTAATGCGCGCACTTCATTGGCACTGCCCACGGCCAGCGCCTGTCGGGCAAGGGTTTGAGTCTGAGTGAAGCCCAGTTCGCGAATCCGCGCCTTGACCTCGGCAATGCTGCGCGCCCCGACGCTGAGCTCATCCACTCCGAGGCCGACCAGCACCGGCACCGCCAGCGGGTCGGCCGCCAGCTCGCCGCACACACCGACCCATTTACCGTGAGCATGGGCCGCACGCACGGTGATGTCGATCAGTTGCAGCACCGCCGGATGCAAGCCATCGGCCTGGGCCGACAGCGTCGGATGGCCACGGTCGATGGCCAGGGTGTACTGGGTCAGGTCGTTGGTGCCGACGCTGAAGAAATCGACTTCCTTGGCCAGGACCGGTGCCAGCAATGCCGCCGACGGCACTTCGATCATGATCCCCAGTTGCAGGTCGGCGACCGGGATTTCCTGGCGCAGACGTTCGGTCATGTCACGGGCCTGACGCCATTCGTCGACGCTGCCCACCATCGGGAACATGATCCGCAGCGGCCGGTTGTCGGCAGCCCGCAGCAAGGCGCGCAGTTGCGCTTCCATGATCTGCGGGCGCTGCAAGGTCAGGCGAATGCCGCGCACGCCGAGGAACGGGTTCTCTTCCTTCGCAATCGGCCAGTACGGCAGCGGTTTGTCGCCACCGACATCGAGGGTGCGCACCACCAGCGGCCGCCCGGCCAGACCGTCGAGGACGCGGCGGTACTCGACTTCCTGGGTCGCCTCGTCGGGCGCTTGCGGGTGGGCCATGAAAATCAGTTCGGTGCGCAACAGGCCAATGCCTTCGGCGCCCTGCTCCACCGCACTGGTGACGCCGGCGCTTTCACCAATGTTGGCGAACACTTCGACGGCGTGGCCATCGATGGTCAATGCCGGTTGATGACGCAGTTCAGCAGCCGCCTTCAAGCGTTGCTCGCGGGTATCGCGTTCGGCCGTGGCGCGCTGCAAGGTCGCCGCGTCAGCGTCCACATGCAGACGACCACGCTGGCCATCGAGCAGCAAAGCCGTACCCGGTGCCAGCAGCAACACGCCGGGACCGGCGCCGACCAAGGCCGGAATACCCAGCGCCCGGGCAACAATCGCACTGTGCGCCGTAGCACCACCCCGAGCGGTGAGAATCCCCGCCACGCGAGCCGGGTCGAGACGGGCGACGTCGGACGGGCCGACCTCGTCCATCACCAGAATGTACGGTTGATCCGGTTCGCTCGGGGTTTCGATGCCGCTGAGTTGCATCAACACCCGACGCCCGATGTCGCGCAAGTCGGCCGCACGCTCGGCGAGCAAGGCATCCTGCAACGCTTCCTGCTGCCGAGCCGCCGCTTCAATCACGGCCATCCACGCCGCCTCGGCGCTTTCGCCCTGTTTGAGGCGCGTATCGACCTCATCGGTCAGTTCCGGGTCGTCGAGCATCTCTTGGTGGGTGATGAAGATTTCGCGAATGGCTTTGCTCTTGCTGCGCTCGATCAGGCCCTGGATATCACAGCGTACCTGCGCCAGGGCATGCTGGAGGCGCTCGCGCTCGATGCCGGCGGATTCGCCGCGCAACGGGTAATCGATGGTTTGCAGCACCTGAATATGCGCCGGGCCGATGGCGATCCCCGGAGCGGCGGCAATCGCCTGAACCACGCTTCCAGATGACGGGGCGAGGACCACTTCGGCGATATCGGCAACGACTTCACGCGCCTGACTTACCGGCGGCAGCGGTTCGACTTCCTCACCGAGGCCTTCTTCGATGGCGGCCAACAAGGCCGGCAACGCATCCGCCGCAATGCCCGGTTCGGCGATGATTTCCAGGACCTGTCCCCGACGGGCGCCGAGGCTGAGCAACTTGCTCAAGCTCTTTACCGACACCGCACTGTCATGGCCATCGACGATGCGTACGCGGATGTCACCTTCAAAACTCTTTGCCAGTTGCGCGAGGATTTTCGCCGGGCGCGCATGCAAACCGTGGGCGTTGGCCAATGCAATTCGCGCGCTGGGCCAGTCGGCGGGCACTTCACCACCGAGCACTTCGAGGACCTTGCGGCTGCTGGTGGCGCGCCCCAACTCTTGGCCACGCCCTTCGATCAACAACGCGCACAGGCGTTCGAGCAGGGCTTGATGGGCCTCACCGAGGCTGGCCAGGCAGAACAGTCCAGTGAGTGGCTGGCCGAGATAACGCAGCGGTCTGTCCGGGGTGACGAAGGCCAGGCCCGGACGCTTCACCGTCTGTTCGCTGTGCAGCCACCACAGGCCATCGCCCAAGGGCAGCGCTTCAACCTGCTGCAGCACGGCGGAGAAACCGTTGCTCACGCAGTCGGCCTGCCGTAGCAAACGTGCACCACGCCAGACCAGCTCTTCGAAATCTTCGGCCGCCACACCGAGACCGATCATCTGTGCATCCAGCGCCAGCTCCTGCGGCGCGCCTTGCAGCAACTTCAGCAAGGCTTCGGCGGAACCGGCGCGACGCAGGGCCTGGCCCAGGTCAGTCTCGCCGAGGGCGCGGGTGAACAATTGCAACAGGCGCAGATGTTCATCGGATTTGGCGGCGATGCCGATCGCCAGGTAAACGATATGACCATCGCCCCAGTCCACGCCATCAGGGAACTGCATCAGGCGCACACCGGTGGTGAACACCAGGTCGCGGGTTTCGGGCGTACCGTGGGGGATGGCAATACCTTGACCGAGAAAGGTCGAGCCCTGAGCCTCCCGCGCCTGCAAGCCGGCGAGATAACCCTCGGCAACCAGGCCGTCGGCGACCAGATGCCCGGCCAGCAATTGCAGGGCTGCGGACTTATCCACAGCCGACTGGCCCATCGAAATCTGCTCTACAGTGAGCTCGAGCATGCTTTCTCCTTTTTGGCGCCTTGGGGCACCAGGTATTGTTTTGAATGAGTCAGCTTAGGCGCTTGGTCATCGCTTTTGGCGGTTTCACGGCAGAACCGGCCAAAGGCACCTAAAACGTAGAAAATACGCTTGCTGAAACGTTTAATCTATATCGATTGGCACGTTACTCGAAATTGGCCCATCCTTGAAGTCCAACTTGTCGGATGCGTTGCGACAATGGTCGCCTGCCTTAATCGGTTAGGATTGACGAAAATGTCGAGGCAATCTCGAAAAAACAAGGAAACAGCGGGTTGAAACTCAGTGATATCGCCCAGTTGGCCGGTGTGTCCGTCACCACCGCCAGCTATGTCATCAATGGCAAGGCCGAACAACAGCGCATCAGCAGCGCTACCGTCGAACGCGTGCGCGCGGTCGTCGAACAACATGGCTTCACGCCTAACCCACAGGCCGCCGGATTGCGCAGCCGACACACCCGCACATTGGGGTTCATTCTGCCGGATCTGGAAAACCCCAGTTACGCGCGAATCGCCAAATTGCTGGAACAAGGTGCGCGGGCCCGGGGTTATCAGTTGCTGATCGCCAGTTCCGACGATGCGCCGGACAGCGAACGGCAATTGCTGCAGTTGTTCCGCGCCCGGCGCTGCGACGCACTGATCGTTGCCAGCTGCCTGCCGCCCGGCGACGACAGCTATCGCCAATTGCAGGCCAAGGGCATTCCGATCATCGCCATCGACCGGGTCATGGAACCCGAGCATTTCTGCTCGGTGATCAGTGACGACCGCGAGGCCAGCCTGCAACTGACCCGCAGCCTGCTCGATCCCTTGCCCAAACAGATCGCGCTGATCGGCGCCCGCCCGGAGCTGAGCATCAGCCAGGAACGTTGCGCCGGCTTCAAAGAGGCGCTCGTCGGGTTCAACGGTGAGGTGCTGATTGAAGAAGGCGAATCCTTCAGCCGCGAGTGCGGCAAACAATTGATGGAAGAATTACTGCAGCGCCTGGGCCATTTGCCCGATGCCCTGGTGACCACATCCTACGTGCTGCTTCAAGGCGTGTTCGATGCGCTGCACGACTTCCCGCTGAAAAACCGCCCGCTGCGCCTCGGCACGTTCGGCGACACTCAGTTGCTGGACTTCCTGCCGCTGCCGGTCAACGCCATGGCCCAGCAGCACCAGCTGATCGCCGACAAGGCCCTCGCACTGGCCCTGGCAGCCATCGAGCAGTCGGATTACCGGCCCGGTGTGCAAGCCATTGCGCGCACGTTCAAGCAGCGTATTCGCCAGGACTGAACCGTGGAGCTGATCGACACCCACACCCATCTGGATTTTCCGGACTTCGAAGCCGACCGTCAGGCGCTGCTGGCCGAAAGCCGCGCCCTCGGGGTGCGGCGGATCGTGGTGCTGGGGGTTTATCAGGCCAATTGGCAGCGGGTCTGGGAGCTGGTGCAAAACGATCCCGACCTGCATGCGGCGTTCGGATTGCATCCGGTGTATCTGGACGATCATCGCCCTGAAGACTTGAGCGAACTCGGCGATTGGCTGACCCGCCTGGCTGGCCATCGGCAACTGTGTGCCGTCGGCGAGATCGGCCTGGACTACTTCATCGAAAACCTGGACCGCGACCGCCAGCAGGCATTGTTCGACGCACAACTGCAACTGGCGGCGGACTTCAATCTTCCAGCACTGATCCATGTGCGGCGTAGCCATGCGGCGGTGATTGCCACGCTCAAACGGTTTCGCCTGAAACGGGCCGGCATCATCCACGCCTTTGCCGGCAGCCAGGAAGAAGCCCGGGAATACATCAGGCTGGGTTTCAAACTCGGCCTGGGCGGCGCCGCGACCTGGCCTCAAGCGCTGCGCATGCACCGAGTGCTCGCCAAGCTACCGCTGGATTCTGTGGTGCTGGAAACCGACTCCCCGGACATGGCGCCCGCCATGTTCCCCGGCCAACGCAACAGCCCCGCGCATCTGCCCGCGATCTGCGCGGCACTGGCCGACATCATGGCGATCAGCCCCGAGCAATTGGCTGCGGCCAGTACGGCCAATGCCTGCGAGTTGTTCAACTGGTGAATCAAATCCTGTGGTATCAGGCGACCGCTACACCCGAAACGCGCTGATCAACTGTTTCAACTCCACGACCTGGGCCGACAACGCCCGGCTGGCATCTTCGGTCTGATGCGCACCTTCAGCGGTGCGCTCGCCAGCGCGATTGATCTCGACGATGTTCTGGTCGATGTCGTGAGCCACGGCGGTTTGTTGCTCCACTGCGGCGGCAATCTGCTGGTTCTGGTCGACGATCATGCCGACCGCTCCCAAGATGTTTTCCAGCGCCCGCTGGACCTTTTCCGACTGCCCGACTGTGCCGTTGGCCATTTCATGGCTGGTGCCCATGGCCTTGACCGCCGCGCCGACACCGCCATGGAGCCTGGTGATCATCTGCTCGATTTCTTCGGTCGATTGCTGGGTTCGTTTGGCCAGGGTCCGGACTTCGTCGGCTACCACGGCGAAACCACGGCCCTGCTCACCGGCCCGTGCCGCCTCGATGGCGGCATTGAGCGCCAGCAGGTTGGTCTGCTCGGCGATACTCTTGATCACTTCGAGCACACGGCTGATGGACTGGCTGTCGCTGGCCAGTTGGTTGATCACCAGTACCGATTGATCGATCTCGCTGGCCAGCGCGGCAATGCTGCCTTGCTGCGACTCCACCAGGCCACGACCACTGATGGTCTCATCGTTGACACTGTGGGCACTGCTCACCGCCGCGGCGGCACTGCGCGCCACTTCCTGGGAAGTGGCCGACATCTGGTTCATCGCCGTGGCCACTTGTTCGATCTGCGTGCGCTGCCCGGCGACGGCCTGGTTGCTTTGCGCGGAAACGCTTTCCACCTGGCTGGCCTGACGCTCGACTTCGCTGACGGTCTGCCCCACCCGCTCGATCAGGTCATGGATCTTTTTCACCGTGCCGTTGAACACTTCGCCCAGCTCCCCCAGCTCATCGCGGCTGTGGGCGCTGAAGGTCACGGTCATGTCGCCGGCCGCCACCTTGTCCATCACCGCGCCCAGGCGCTTGAGCGTGGTACGGGTCGAGGCATAGAAAGCACCGTAGAGATAAAAGATCAACACAAAGACGACTGACAGCGCCACGGCCTGCAAGACCATGTGCGTGCGATTCTGCTCAAGTCGCTGCTGCAATTGCGGGCCGAGATACTTAAGGACCGCTTCGTTGAGTTGGTAAGTCTGGTCCATCAGGGCGCTGACCTGATCGTAAAAGCCCTGCCACGGCGCGTCGAGGGTATCAGCCATGACCACTTGTTCTTCGAACAGCTCGCTGGCTTTCTTCAAGGATGCCCGGCTGCTATCGGCCTGAGTGGCCAGGGTCTCACGCGCAGCCTTGCTGGAACCCAGGGCATCCTGCAACTTCAGGCCATACTCGGCCTGGAGCTTTTCAATCTGCGCCAGCAATTCATCGAAACGGGTACTCGAAGCCGAGTTGATGAATCCCTGCCCCAACGAGTAAGACCCCATTGCCCTGCCTTCACCCAGTATCTGGGTGACACGCGGCGTGACGAGGGTGACAAGCTCGCTCAACTGGCGCATGTCGCTCTGGTTGTCGCGACTGAGGCCGGACTGGCTGGTGATGAGCTGGCTGAAAATCTGCGCGCTGCCCACCAGCTTGCCGATCAAGGCACTTTTGCTTTGCAGGGAATTTTCCGTTTGCTGGGCCTTGAACGCGGCGATCATTTCATCGCGTTTGCCATCAAACACCGCAACCTGCTCCGGGTCGCTGGTCATCGCCGTCAGCCCTTGCAGGCGAGTCAGAATATTCTGCTCAAGGGCGCTGATTTTCGACTCGACGTTGCCGGCCTTGCCGGATTGGCCGAGGCTGACATTGATCTGCACCAGGTTGTTCAGGGTTTCCAGATCGCGCCGCAACGTCAGACTGCTGCCCAACAGGTCGAGACTTTGCAGCTCGATGCGCGTGCCCTGGAATTCGCGGTAGGAGTCACGCACCAGATAGAAGTTGGTCACCAGCATCGGCACCAGGAACAGTACGCTGATCAGGCTGAACTTCATACCGAAGCTCAGACGGTTCATCAGTGCGACAGCGGGATAGAGCAAGCTCTTCACTGGATGTCTCCCTTCAGTTTCTTATTTTTTTTATTGGCAGGCGCAGACAGAAAGCAGATAGCCACTATTCGACGCTATCTCTGTATAACTTAAATCGGCAGGAGGTTTTGTAACTTAAGGTTAACGACAGAAGTCCGCGAGCGATACGAAGCGAACTCGATGTGGCGAGGGGGCTTGCCCTCTCGCCACAATGGCTCAGACAGCCGGGTTAATGCAGGACCGTCCACAACGCAAACCCGGCATACCAGAGCACCGCCGCACGCAGCAGCAGTGCCCAGATGCGGTCCAGATTGTTGATACCTTCCGCGCCGGTCACCGGCGCCGGAATTTCACCGGCCACCAGCCCGACTTTCACGATCAATTGCGCGGCGCTGATGTTCCAGTTCAGCAGCTCATGCAGCATCACCCGACTGACCGCGACAAAATTGCCGACCAACGCCAGGCTCGCGGCCAGCAGACGCACCGGCAACCAGTCGAAGGCGTGACGCAGTTGCCCGGCGCGCTCGACCACTGCAGGGTTTTTCCCGTGCTCTTCGGCCAGCGCCAGCAACCGATAACTCAGCGCCGCAACCGGACCCAACAGGAAGTACCAGAAAATCACCGCGAAAAAGCTCTGGTAGGCTTCCCACAGCAAATGCCCTTCGACCTGCTCCAGCAGCTGCTCGCCATTGTCTGCGCAGATATCCAGATCGCGCTGGGCGACATGGGCCGCCGCTTGCAGGTCCTCCCGACGCCAGGCATCGCGGAACGGCCCAAGATCGCCCAGTAGATCACCGCGCCCCAGGCTATAGATGACTACCAGCATATGGATCGGCAACGCCAGCAAGCCGTAGGCCACCGGCTCTATGACGACCAGCAGCAACCCCAGCAACGCCACCGGCAACAAGACCAGTATCGACAGCACCAGCCATGGTCGGTTTGAAAATCGCGGGCTGGCCTCAAGCTTGTTCAGCTCGTGTGTCCAGCCATTGTCACGCTGAACCCGATGGCGCAGGGCCGAGAACTTCTCGATCCACACCGCCAACAGCAACACCAGAAAACTCATCGTCCTTCCTCTTGTGCCAGGGCGGCACGATAGCGTGCCCAGTCGAACGCCGGCCCTGGATCGGTTTTGCGCCCCGGTGCAATGTCGCTGTGCCCGCAGATGCGCTCTGTGGTGATTGCCGTGAACGCCTGTTGCAACTGGCGCGTCAGGGCTGTCAACGCGCGGTATTGCGCGTCGGTGAACGGCAGATCATCCGTGCCTTCGAGCTCGATGCCCACGGAAAAATCGTTACAGGTTTCCCGCCCCTCGAAGCTCGAGACGCCCGCATGCCACGCACGCTCAAGGCACGAAACAAACTGGGTAACGGTACCGTCACGTTCGATCAGAAAGTGCGCCGACACTCGCAAGTCCACGATCCCTTCAAAATAGGGATGTTCGGTGACATCCAGACGATTCTGGAAAAACTCCTGCACCTTGCCGGTGGCGAACTGCGCCGGCGGCAGGCTGATGTTGTGGATCACCAGCAGGGAAATTTCGCCTGTGGGGCGCGCATTGAAGTTGGGAGAGGGGCAGACATGCACACCCTGAATCCAACCGCTCGCGGGGTCCAACTGCATACCGATTCCTTCAACGTCGACTGTATTGGCACAGTATGCCGCGATAATCCCCCAGGACGCGATCACTTGCCGCGTTTGAGGTTGCCGATCTCAAACAGGCGTATGTTCGGAATCGACAGCCAACGCCGGCAACGTCAGGGATTCGACCAAATACAGGTGCCAGCGCAAACGTAACGCTCTGATGCCTTGGGTTGGTCGGTGCCATGGCCCTATAATCGAGCCACTTTGTTTGTGGAGTCCGTTATGCCGAATCTACGTCTCGCCGATCTGACCGCCGAAATCGAAGCCAACGTGCGCCGTGCGCTGCATGAAGACATCGGCAGTGGCGATATCACCGCGCAGTTGATCCCGGCCGAACGCCTGGCCAAAGCCACCATCATTACCCGCGACGCGGCCGTCATCAGCGGCACCGCCTGGGTCGATAACGTGTTTCGGCAACTGGACCCGCGGGTGGCGGTGCACTGGCAGGTTGCCGACGGTGAACGGGTGACGCCCAATCAGGTGCTGTTCCACCTCGAAGGCCCTGCGCGCTCACTGCTGACCGGCGAACGCAGCGCCCTGAACTTCCTGCAACTGCTCTCCGGCGTGGCGACCCGCGCGCAATACCTGGCGGACTTCGTGGCCGAGACTCAGGTCAAGCTGCTCGACACCCGCAAAACACTGCCGGGGCTGCGCCTGGCGCAAAAGTATGCCGTGACCTGCGGCGGTTGCCATAACCACCGCATCGGCCTGTATGACGCCTTCCTGATCAAGGAAAACCACATCGCCGCCAGCGGCGGCATCGAGCAGGCCATTGCCGCCGCGCACAAGATCGCCCCGGGCAAACCGGTCGAGATTGAAGTGGAAAGCCTGGATGAACTCAAGGAAGCCCTGGCGGCCGGTGCCGACATCATCATGCTCGACGAACTGAGCCTGGACGACATGCGTGAAGCCGTGCGCCTGAATGCCGGCAAGGCCAAGCTGGAGGCCAGCGGCGGGATCAACGAAAGTACGTTGCTGCCAATTGCACAGACCGGGGTGGATTACATTTCGATCGGTGCGATGACCAAGGATGTGAAGGCGGTCGATCTGTCGATGCGCCTGAGTCTCTGATCACACGTATGTGAGTTGCCAAAACTGTAGGAGCGAGCTTGCTCGCGATGTACCTGAGAGCGCCATGTTTAACCAGTAAACAGGCGTTATCGTTAACGACCATCGCGAGCAAGCTCGCTCCTACATGAGTGTCAGACCACCAGATTGTTCATCTCGCAGTACTCTTCCCACTCGACGCCCAACACCTCGGCAGCTTCCTTGTGCAGTTTCAGGCGTTCGGTCTCGTATTCTTCCGGGCTTGATGTGTACTTGAGCGTCAGTTCCCACGGTTGCAAACCCTGGGCTTCGGCTTCATCCTCGAACGCCCACTGGATCTGGTCTTTCTGATCGTCGGCGGACAAGTCCTTGATCTCGTCCATCAACTCGGGGGCATCCAGCACATACTTCTTCAGCGCTTCTTCGTGTCGGGCTTCCTGGGTCATCTCTTTAACAGTCATGGCGTTCTCGCTGATCTGGGAATGGAAGATGGATCTGGATCTTCAAGGATCTCTCTGACACAAAAAACCGGATCAAGCCCGGTTTATCTGGCCTTCAGAACCATTCTGGATCATCTGAAAACTGCTGGGCGTTGCTCAGGCAGACTCCGAATATAGGACGTTTGGCTGAGGATTTACACGTCTCTTTACATCTCCCCACAAAAAGTTGTGCACACGATGTTTTGATGGCGGCGGGAACATAAATTCAAACAGTGATCAGGACCGCGAACTCGAGAACCTGAGCAGAAAGGTGAAACAAGCGAGGGAGATATGGTGCCCGAGACAGGAATCGAACCTGCGACCTTCGCGTTACGAGTGCGCTGCTCTACCGGCTGAGCTACACGGGCGGTGGGCTAAACCTAGCACCGAGTTTCAGCAACGGCAACGTCGTCAATCAACTCTGTGATCTACAGACAAAAAAATGCCCCACCGTTTTCACGGCGGGGCATTTTTTATAACGTTGAAGCGGTCAGGCGTGAGGCGTGATTAAACGCCCGAAGCCTTGGCTGCCGCCACGTCTTTGATGGACAGTTTGATACGGCCGCGGTTGTCCACGTCCAGTACCAGCACTTCCACTTCCTGGCCTTCTTTCAGGATGTCGGTCACTTTCTCAACGCGAGCATCGCTCAGCATGGAGATGTGAACCAGACCGTCCTTGCCCGGCAGGATGTTGACGAATGCGCCGAAGTCGACGATGCGCTCAACCTTACCGACGTAGATCTTGCCGATCTCGGCTTCAGCGGTGATGCCCAGAACGCGCTGACGTGCTGCTTCAGCCGCTTCCTTGGTTTCGCCGAAGATCTTGATCGAACCGTCGTCTTCGATGTCGATCGAAGCCTTGGTTTCTTCACAGATCGCACGAATGGTCGCGCCGCCTTTACCGATGACATCACGGATTTTGTCGGTGTCGATCTTCATCGCGATCATGGTCGGAGCGTTGGCCGACAGTTCGGTACGCGACTGGCCAATGATCTGGTTCATCTGGCCGAGGATGTTCAGGCGCGCTTCCAGGGCCTGGCCCAGAGCGATTTCCATGATCTCTTCGGTGATGCCCTTGATCTTGATGTCCATCTGCAGCGCGGTGACGCCTTTGGCGGTACCGGCTACCTTGAAGTCCATGTCGCCCAGGTGGTCTTCGTCACCCAGGATGTCGGTCAGGACGGCGAATTTCTCGCCTTCTTTAACCAGACCCATGGCGATACCGGCAACCGGCGCCTTCATCGGCACACCAGCGTCCATCAGGGCCAGGGAAGCGCCGCAAACGGAAGCCATCGAGCTCGAACCGTTGGACTCGGTGATTTCCGACACAACACGGATGGTGTACGGGAACACGTCAGCGGCAGGCAGCATGGCCGAAACCGAACGACGGGCCAGACGGCCGTGACCGATTTCGCGACGACCAGCGCCACCCATGCGACCACACTCGCCTACCGAGAACGGAGGGAAGTTGTAGTGCAGCATGAACGGGTCTTTCTTCTCGCCTTCCAGGGTGTCCAGCAGCTGTGCATCACGGGCAGTACCCAGAGTTGCAACGACCAGAGCCTGGGTTTCGCCACGGGTGAACAGAGCCGAACCGTGGGTTTTAGGCAGTACGCCGACTTCGATGTTCAACGGACGTACGGTCTTGGTGTCGCGACCGTCGATACGTGGCTTGCCGTTAACGATGTTTTCGCGAACGGTGCGGTATTCGATTTCGCCGAAAGCCGCTTTGACTTCGCTGGAAGAAGGCTGGCCTTCTTCACCGGACAGCTTGGCAACGACCTGGTCCTTCAACTCGCCCAGGCGAGCGTAACGGTCGGCCTTGACGGTGATGGTGTAGGCCTGGGAGATCGCTTCGCCGAACTCGGCACGGATAGCGCCCAGCAGTTCGGTGGCTTCTGGCGCAGGAGCCCAGGTCCAGGTTGGCTTGGCAGCTTCAGCGGCCAGTTCTTTGACGGCGTTGATCACAACCTGGAACTCGTCGTGAGCAAACAGTACCGCGCCCAGCATCTGGTCTTCGGTCAGCTCTTTGGCTTCCGATTCAACCATCAGCACAGCGTCCGAAGTACCGGCAACGACCATGTCCAGGCTCGAAGCAGCCTGTTGCTCGTAAGTCGGGTTCAGCAGGTAACCGGTGCTTTCGTGGAACGCAACGCGGGCAGCGCCGATCGGGCCATCGAAAGGAATGCCGGAGATCGCCAGCGCAGCCGAGGTACCGATCATCGCAGCGATGTCCGGATCGGTCTTCTTGCTGGTGGAAACGACGGTGCAGACAACCTGCACTTCGTTCATGAAGCCTTCCGGGAACAGCGGACGGATCGGACGGTCGATCAGTCGGGAAGTCAGGGTTTCTTTCTCGGAAGGACGGCCTTCACGCTTGAAGAAACCGCCAGGGATCTTACCGGCAGCGTAAGTCTTTTCCTGGTAGTGAACAGACAGAGGGAAGAAGCCCTTGCCCGGATCGGCTTGTTTTGCACCGACTACGGTCACCAATACGCTGACGTCGTCGTCAACGGTGACCAATACTGCGCCGGAGGCCTGACGGGCGATACGGCCAGTCTCGAGGGTAACGGTCGACTGACCGAACTGGAATTTTTTGATTACCGGGTTCACGGTGTCCTACCTTCTTTGTGGCTCTTGGGGGAACTGGTTTCTTGCGAAATTCTTGGGCAACGCCGGGAATCGGCCCGACCGGTTTGTCCAGGTGTTACTCAGGCAAAGCAGGTATCCAGATAAAACTTGAGGCTGGGAGCCTGCCATGCGCCGGCGGGAAACCCGCTGGTGCACGACAGACAACCAACCTCTAGCGCAATCGCTTATTAGCGACGCAGACCCAGGCGACCGATCAGAGTCTGATAGCGACCCAGATCCTTGCCTTTCAGGTAGTCCAGCAGCTTACGACGCTGGTTAACCATGCGGATCAGACCACGACGGGAGTGGTGGTCTTTACCGTTGGCCTTGAAGTGACCTTGCAGTTTGTTGATGTTGGCGGTCAGCAGTGCAACTTGCACTTCTGGCGAACCGGTGTCACCAACAGCTTGCTGGTAGTCAGCTACGATTTGAGCTTTTTCTTGAACGTCGAGAGCCATGAGGCAATCCTTTTATCAGGAAACTGTTTCAGAAAAACAGTTTCAACAGGCCAGGGACAAATCCCTGTATCTAAAAATGAGTAGTGACCGTGCCTGTTGACAGCCACCCTCGTCCGGTCATTCTGACCGAATCAGTCGACGCGGCGCGATGCGCCCGTCTTCGCTCACTTCACCGATACCGATGAAGCGACCATTGTGATCCTGTACCCGCACCATGCCGAACTTCGGAGCATCCGGGGCACGTACCGGCTGGCCGTTGAGCCAGTAGAACGCACTCGCTTCCGAGAACTGCAACAGTGGCCAATCCAGCAGGCCGCTGTCCGATGGCATCAGGAAGCGATCGACCGCTTCGTTGCCGCCTTCGGCATGTACCGCTTCCAGCTCTTCGAGGGTAACCGTCTGCGCCAGGGTGAATGGCCCGGCCTGGGTACGTCGCAGTTCTGCAACGTAAGCGCCACAACCGAGTTGCTCACCGATATCCTCCACCAGGGTACGGATATAGGTGCCTTTGCTGCAATCCACCGCCAGCCGCGCAGTATCACCTTCGAAGGCCAGCAATTCCAAGCGCGTAATAGTAACAGAACGCGGTTCGCGCTCCACTACTTCGCCTGCACGAGCCAGCTTGTACAGCGGCTGGCCATCACGCTTGAGTGCCGAGTACATCGGCGGTATCTGACTGATTTGCCCACGAAATTTGGGCAGTACAGCCTCGATATCGGGGCGACCAACGGTCACCGGGCGCTCCTGCAAAACTTCACCTTCGGCATCCGCCGTGGTGGTGGTCTTGCCCAGTTGCGCCAGGGTTTCATAACCCTTGTCGGAATCGAGCAGGTATTGCGAGAACTTGGTCGCCTCGCCGAAGCACAGCGGCAACACACCGGTGGCCAAGGGATCGAGACTGCCGGTATGACCTGCCTTTTCGGCGTTCAGCAACCAGCGAACCTTCTGCAAGGCCGCGTTGGAGGTGAAGCCCAGCGGTTTGTCGAGAAGGATAATGCCGCTGACGTTACGACGGATACGTTTGACCTGAGCCACCGATTACTCCTTGGTGTCTTCGGCTTCTGCCGCAACCGGATGCTGATTGTCTTCAGCCACTGCGCGCTCGATCAATGCCGACAGATGCGCACCACGCACGACGCTTTCGTCGTAGTGGAAGTGCAACTGTGGAACGCTGCGCAGCTTCATCTCGCGAGCCAACTGCATGCGCAGGAAACCGGCGGCAGAGTTGAGCACCTTGATGCTTTGTGCAATTTCTTCGGCGCTGTCCTGTCCCATCACGGTGATGAAGATCTTGGCGTGACCGACGTCACGGCTGACTTCCACTGCGGTAATGGTGACCAGGCCGACGCGCGGGTCTTTGACTTCACGACGGATCAGTTGTGCCAGCTCACGCTGCATCTGATCGCCGATGCGTTGGGTACGGCTATATTCTTTTGCCATGTCTTGTTACCTGTTACTGCCCCACGGTGAAACCCGTGAGGTCTGAAAGCGGCAAACGCCCGGCCTGACAAAAGCCAGACCGGGCGTTGCGTTTAGAGTCCTGGTGACGAATTGCGCATTTGCATGCGACGACCCGTCACGGCTCCTGAAGTGCGCGAGTTAGAGGCTGCGAGCAACCTGCACCTTCTCGAAGACTTCGATCTTGTCACCGACTTTAACGTCGTTGTAGCTCTTCACGCCGATACCGCATTCCATGCCGGCACGTACTTCGGAAGCGTCATCCTTGAAGCGGCGCAGGGATTCCAGCTCGCCTTCGAAGATAACGATGTCTTCACGCAGTACACGGATTGGACGGTTACGGTGAACAACACCTTCGATAACCATGCAACCGGCGATCGCGCCAAACTTCGGCGAACGGAACACGTCACGCACTTCGGCGATACCCAGGATGTTCTCGCGAACATCGCTGCCGAGCATACCGGTCAGGGCTTTCTTGACGTCTTCGATGATGTCGTAGATCACGTTGTAGTAACGCATATCCAGACCTTCCTGCTCGACGATCTTGCGCGCGCCGGCATCGGCACGCACGTTGAAGCCGAACAGTACAGCGTTGGAGGCCAGTGCCAGGTTGGCATCGGATTCGGTGATACCACCGACACCGCCACCCACTACACGCACTTGCACTTCGTCGTTACCCAGGCCGTTCAAGGCACCGTTCAACGCTTCCAGCGAACCACGGACGTCGGATTTGAGGACGATGTTGAGCGTCTTCTTCTCTTCCTGACCCATGTTTTCGAAGATGTTTTCCAGCTTGCCGGCGTGAGCGCGAGCCAGTTTGACTTCGCGGAACTTGCCTTGACGGAACAAAGCCACTTCACGGGCTTTCTTCTCGTCGGCAACCACGCTCATCTCGTCGCCAGCGTCCGGGGTACCGTCCAGGCCGAGAATCTCGACAGGGATGGCCGGACCGGCTTCCTTGATTGGCTTGCCGTTCTCGTCGAGCATGGCACGTACACGGCCATAGTTCGAACCGACCAGGACCATGTCGCCTTGGCGCAGGGTACCGTCTTGAACCAGAACGGTAGCCACCGGGCCACGGCCCTTGTCCAGACGCGATTCAACCACGACGCCACGACCAGGAGCCGACGGAGTTGCAGTCAGTTCCAGGACTTCGGCTTGCAGCAATACGGCTTCGAGCAGTTCGTCGACGCCAGTACCCATCTTCGCCGAGACCGGTACGAACGGAGTGTCACCACCCCACTCTTCCGACGTCACGCCGTGAACCGACAGTTCGCTACGGATGCGATCGAGGTCAGCACCTGGCTTGTCGATCTTGTTCACTGCAACAACCAGTGGCACACCAGCCGCTACCGCGTGCTGGACAGCTTCAATGGTCTGCGGCATCACGCCGTCGTCCGCTGCAACCACCAGGATCACGATGTCGGTCGCCTTGGCACCACGGGCACGCATTGCGGTAAACGCGGCGTGACCAGGGGTGTCGAGGAACGTCACCATGCCACGGTCGGTTTCAACGTGGTATGCGCCGATGTGCTGGGTGATACCACCGGCTTCGCCAGCAGCAACCTTGGCACGACGGATGTAGTCGAGCAGGGAAGTCTTACCGTGGTCAACGTGGCCCATTACGGTCACGACTGGTGCACGGGAAACTGCCTCGCCTTCAAACTTCAGGGACTCGGCCAGGGAATCTTCCAGGGCGGTGTCGCTGACCAGGGTCACTTTGTGGCCCAGTTCCTCGGCAACCAACTGGGCAGTTTCCTGATCCAGTACCTGGTTGATGGTCGCTGGAGTACCCAGTTTGAACATGAACTTGATGATTTCAGCAGCCTTCACCGACATCTGCTGGGCGAGATCGCCAACAGTGATGGTTTCGCCGATCTTCACTTCACGCACGACAGGGCCGGTCGGGCTCTGGAAACCGTGGGCGTTGCGCTTCTTCAGCTTGGCCTTGCCGCGACCACCACGACGGAAGCCATCGCTTTCTTCGTCGGTAGTACGTGGGGCAACACGTGGAGCCGGAGCCTTTTCCTTGACCGAAGCACGATGCGGAGCGTTTTTGCGCTCGCCATCGCCGCTACCGCGACGATTGTTGTCGTCGGCACGTGGCTTGTCCGGACGGCGCTGTTCGTCGCGCTTGCGGGTATCGGCCGCAGGAGCTGGAGCAGCCGCCACAACCGGTGCGCTTTCGCGAACTGGCTCGGCCACCGCAGCAGGCGCTGCAACAGGTTCGGCTTGAGCGGTCGGCGCAGCAGCAGGCTGGCGACGCGCTTCTTCTTCGGCGCGACGCTTGGCTTCTTCTTCAGCCTTCTGACGAGCAGCATTTTCTACTGCGCGACGTTCATCCAGTTCACGCTTGCGCTCGGCTTCGATTTCTTCCGGGCTGCGCTGTACGAAGACTTTCTTCTTGCGTACTTCAACGCTGATGCTCTTGCTGCCAGCAACACGCAGGGTGCTGGTGGTTTTACGCTGCAGCGTAATCTTGCGTGGTTCTTCCACTTTCGCCTTGTGGCTGCTTTTCAAGTGAGTCAGCAACGATTGCTTCTCACTGTCAGTCACACTTTCTTCGGCGGCGGTGTGCGGCAGACCTGCCTCACGCATCTGCTGCAACAGGCGCTCTACCGGTGTTTTGACCTCATCGGCCAGTTGTTTCACCGTGACTTGCGTCATGCACTTCTCTCCTCAGGCCGCGCCTAATTACTCGAACCAGTGGGCTCGGGCGGCCATGATCAACTTGCCGGCACGATCATCGTCAATGCCGTCGATGTCGAGCAGGTCGTCAATAGACTGCTCGGCCAGGTCTTCGCGGGTAATTACGCCGCGCACCGCCAGTTCCATCGCCAAATCCTTGTCCATACCCTCAAGCGAGAGCAGGTCTTCGGCCGGATGGGCGTCTGCCAGCTTTTCCTCAGTAGCGATGGCTTTGGTCAACAAGCGATCCTTGGCACGAGCGCGAAGCTCGTTGACGATTTCCTCGTCAAAGCCGTCGATGTTGAGCATTTCTTCCAACGGTACGTAGGCAATCTCTTCCAGGCTGGTGAAGCCTTCATCAACCAGCACCTGAGCCAGTTCTTCGTCGACTTCCAGCTCGTCGATAAAGTTGCGCAGGATGTCGCCGGTTTCTGCTTGCTGTTTAGCCTGGATGTCCGATTCGGTCATCACGTTCAGGGTCCAGCCAGTCAACTGGCTGGCCAGACGCACGTTCTGACCACCGCGACCGATGGCCTGAGCCAGATTGTCTGCGCCAACGGCGATGTCCATTGCATGGGCATCTTCGTCAACGATAATTGCCGCAACCTCGGCCGGGGACATGGCGTTGATCACGAACTGAGCCGGGTTGTCGTCCCACAGGACGATGTCAACACGCTCACCGCCCAACTCACCCGACACTGCCTGGACGCGCGAACCGCGCATACCGATGCAAGCGCCCTGCGGGTCGATGCGTTTGTCCTTGGAGCGAACGGCGATCTTGGCGCGCGAACCCGGATCACGGGACGCAGCCATCACTTCGATCAGGCCTTCGGCAATTTCCGGCACTTCGATGCGGAACAACTCGATCAGCATTTCCGGCGCGGTACGCGACAGGATCAACTGCGGGCCGCGGTTCTCGGTGCGGATTTCCTTGAGCAGCGCACGCAGACGCACGCCAACCCGGAAAGTTTCGCGAGAAATGATGTCTTCACGGGCCAGCAACGCTTCAGCGTTGTTGCCCAGATCAACGATCACGTTGTCGCGGGTAACTTTTTTCACGGTGCCGGAGATGATTTCACCCAGGCGCTCGCGGTAAGCGTCAACAACCTGAGCGCGCTCGGCTTCGCGAACTTTCTGCACAATGACTTGCTTGGCAGTCTGTGCGGCAATGCGGCCGAACTCGATGGACTCGATCTTCTCTTCTACGACGTCACCGACCTTGGCGCCAGGATGCGTTTCAGCAACCTTGCTCGGCCAGGTTTCGATGGCCGGATCGTCCAGGTCTGCTTCTTCGACGACCGTCCAGCGACGGAATGTCTCGTATGCACCCGTGTGGCGGTTGATTTCCACACGCAGATCAACTTCGTCTTCAAAACGCTTTTTGGTAGCAGTGGCCAAGGCCAGCTCCAGCGCTTCAAAAATCACGTTTGCCGGTACGCCCTTTTCATTGGATACCGACTCAACAACCAGCAGTACTTCTTTGCTCATCGTACGCCTCGCCTTTCGCAAGCCATTGGATCCGCGGGATCCGCAGTATCTGGCACGCCTCAGTCAAAACTGGGAATAATGTTGGCCTTGTCGATCATATCGATCGGCAACAGGAACTCATGGTCATCTACCTGCACCACGACATCCTGCTCTTCTACGCCGCGCAGAAGGCCCTGAAAGTTGCGTCGTCCTTCAAAAGGCGAGCGCAGCTTGATCTTCACTTGTTCACCGGCAAATTTTGCAAACTGCTCAAGAGTGAACAGAGGGCGTTCCATGCCAGGCGAGGAAACTTCAAGGGTGTACTCAACGGAGATTGGATCTTCAACATCCAGCACACCGCTGATCTGACGGCTGACGATGGCGCAATCGTCCACCAGCACGCCGCCTTCTTTATCGATATAAACGCGCAACATCGAGTGACGACCCTGAGCCGAAAACTCGATACCCCAGCATTCATAGCCTAGGGCCACGACCACCGGGGCCAGCAAGGCCTGCAACTCTTCTAGCTTGCTCGACACCTGAACCCCCTAGTGCATGTATGTGCATGCTATGCAAAATAAAAAAATGGGCGAAACGCCCATCCTTGAAACGCCGTCGAACAGCGGCGTTGAAAGTGTCCAGCTAACAAAAAGCCCCTTAAAAGGGGCTCCTTAAACTGGTTGCGGGGGCCGGATTTGAACCGACGACCTTCGGGTTATGAGCCCGACGAGCTACCAGACTGCTCCACCCCGCGACAAAGCTGGGGCGGAAGTATACGACCGATCCCCTACAGGGTCAATGTAACCTTCCACCTGCAAGAAAGCCCGCAACAGCGGGCTCTCCTGACTAATTGGTACCGAGAAGGGGACTCGAACCCCTACACCCTATGGGCACAACCACCTCAAGGTTGCGTGTCTACCAATTCCACCACCTCGGCAATACTACGTTTGAAACCCTTCTTACTTCTGCTCTTGAGCTGGAGGCACGTCAGTCGCTGGAGTAGCCGACTTTTGCTCTTGAAGCACCGGGACATCATCAGAAGCCGGTTGTTGCTTTGGAACTTCCAGTACCGCTGGATTTGGGAGACCTACTTGAGTCAGCTGGTGAGCCTTCTCTTTAGCAAAGTAACCTAACCCCAAGCTGGTTATGAAAAAACCTGCGGCAAGTATAGCAGTAAACTTACTAAGAAAGGTAGAGGAACCTTGGCTTCCGAACACAGTATTTGAAGCACCTGCTCCGAAAGACGCGCCAGCATCCGCACCTTTACCCTGCTGCAGCAAAACCAGAGCTACTACGCCCAATGCACCCAGCAGATGAAAAACGACTACGACTGTTTCCAGCATTTTTTCAGTTTCCCGCGGCGCGACAGATCGCACCGAACTCATCTGCATTCAGGGAAGCCCCACCAATGAGACCCCCATCGATATCCGGCATGCCGAACAGTTCGACCGCATTGGCCGCCTTCACGCTGCCGCCGTATAGAAGCCGCACACCTTGTGCGACTTCAGAATTCTCTGCCGCCAACTGGGCGCGAATGGCTGCGTGCACATCCTGCGCCTGTTGCGGCGTTGCAGTCAGCCCCGTACCAATGGCCCAGACCGGCTCGTAAGCGATCACTGCCTTGGCAAAGGCACCAACACCCAGCTCCTCAATGATACTGCCAAGCTGACGCGAGACAACCTCAAGAGTTTTTCCGGCTTCACGTTGCTCCAGGGTCTCCCCTATGCACAACACCGGAGTCAAGCCACATGCCTGTGCCGCTGCGAACTTGCGGATCAGCATTGCGTCCTGCTCCCCCAGAATCTGGCGGCGCTCGGAATGCCCGACAAGCACCAGGGAACAACCTGCATCCACCAACTGACTCGGTGCAACTTCACCGGTCAACGCACCTTGTCCGGATTCCACCGCAGAATTCTGCGCGCCGACCGAAATCGACTTTCCTTCCAGGCCTTCAATCACTTGATTGATATGCAGGAAAGGCGGGAATACCGCAACATCAACACTGCTCGGCAAGGCCAAGTCACGAAGGCCGTTGATCAGCTCTGCGACGCTGGCGCGGGTACCGTGCATCTTCCAGTTACCAGCTACCATAGGGCGACGCATGCTGTACCTCGTCGGTCAAAGTGGGCGCAGATGTTACCCAACACAATCATGGCTGGCAAGCCGAATTCAGGCAGAAACTTCAGTAACCAGTTTTGCCAGCTCTTCGGCATACCCACGAACCTGCGTTTCGTCTTCGCCTTCGACCATCACACGCACCAGCGGTTCGGTTCCGGACTTGCGCAACAGCACACGCCCGCGACCTGCCATGGCCTTGGTCACACGCTCGCTGGCCTCCTTGACCGACGGATGCTCGAGAGGGCTTGCGCCGCCGCCGAATCGCACATTGATCAGCACCTGAGGACACTTGCGCAGCGCCTGCCGCGATTGCGCCAGACCTTCGTCACGCCGGCCCAGCGCCATCAACACCTGCAGCGCCGCAATAATTGCATCGCCCGTGGTGGTGTGGCTGAAGCACACGATGTGTCCGGAGTTTTCACCACCTACGATCCAGTTGCGCTCCAGCAGCTCGGCAATGACATAGCGGTCACCGACGTTGGCGCGTACCAATGGAATGCCCAGATCCGCCAAGGCCAGTTCCAGCCCCAGGTTACTCATCAGGGTTCCGACCACGCCGCCCTGCAGCTTGTCGCGCTCATGCAGGTCACGGGCAATGATGAACAGCAATTCGTCGCCGTCCACCACCGCTCCCGTGTGATCGACCATCTGAACGCGATCACCGTCACCATCGAAGGCAATGCCCAGATCAGCCTTCTCGGCCACGACGGCAGCCTGCAGCGACCCCATATGGGTCGAACCGCAATTGTCGTTGATGTTCAATCCATTCGGCTGCGCCGACAATACGACGACTTCAGCGCCCAACTCGCGGAACACGCTCGGCGCCACTTTGTAGGTCGCACCGTGAGCGCAGTCGATCACGATCTTCATGCCCGAGAAGCTGGTGCCGGTCGGCACGCTGCTCTTGCAGAATTCGATATAGCGTCCCGACGCATCGTTGATTCGCGACACCTTGCCGATCTTGCTCGACTCCACCACGGTCATTGGCGTATCGAGCAACTCTTCGATCATCAGTTCGACTTCATCCGGCAGCTTGGTGCCCTTGCCGGAGAAGAACTTGATGCCATTGTCATCATGCGGATTATGCGACGCACTGATGACGATGCCTGCCTCGGCATGGAAAGTGCGCGTCAGGTAGGCAATCGCCGGAGTCGGCATCGGCCCCAGCAGCATCACATCGGCACCTGCCGACGTCAGCCCCGCTTCAAGCGCCGACTCAAACATGTAGCCGGAGATCCGGGTGTCCTTGCCTACCAATACCTTGCAGGCGCCCATCTTGCGGAAAGCCATGCCTGCAGCCCAGCCGAGCTTGAGCATGAAATCAGGAGTAATCGGGTACTCACCGACACGCCCACGAATACCATCGGTGCCAAAATATTTTTTGCTCATAAGTGCTCCATCATTCTTATTCGGCTGATTCCACTGCGGCGATCATCCGCACCACATCCACCGTTTCGGCTACATCATGGACGCGCAATATACGCGCACCTTTCGCCAAAGCCAGCGTCGCGAGCGCCAAACCACCATACAGCCGGTCTCCCACCGGACGATTCAATGCCTGACCAATCATGCTCTTACGCGAAACCCCGACCAACAGGGGCCGCCCCAAGGCATGCAGGGCTTCCATATGTTTGAACAAACTCAAATTGTGCTGCAAGGTTTTGGCGAAGCCAAAGCCGGGATCAAGAATGATCCGCTCAGCTGGAATACCCGCCAATGAACACTGATGCATGCGCTCGACGAGAAACTCGCCGACCTCCCGGGTGACATCCTGATACTGCGGATTGTCCTGCATATCGCCCGGCTCGCCCAGCATGTGCATCAGACAAACCGGCAGCCCGGTGGCAGCAGCAGCATCCAGGGCACCATCGCGTCGCAACGAACGCACATCGTTGATCAGGCCCGCACCCAGGCGCGCTGCTTCTCGCATGACGGCAGGCGTTGAGGTGTCGACCGAGATGATCACATCCAGCTCGCGATTGATGCGCTCGACGATAGGGGCTACGCGCTCCAGCTCTTCGAGTGGCGACACAACCCTGGCACCAGGGCGGGTGGACTCTCCACCGACGTCGATCAGCGTCGCGCCGGCCGCCACCATGGCTTCGGCGTGGCGCATGGCCGCGTCAAGCTGGCTGTATTGGCCACCATCGGAGAAAGAATCAGGGGTGACATTGAGAATACCCATGACATGCGTCTGGGCCAAATCAAGAACCCGGTTGCCGCAAGGCAACCGGGTCGAGGACTGAACAGAAGTCATTTAAAACCTTATACGTCAGCAGCAGGACCGCCGATCGGTGTTTCCGGACGCTCATCCTGCACCACCGGAGGGGTGCCGGAAGTACCCGTGCCACCCGACCAGTCGCGCGGCTCGCGAGGCGTACGACCCGCCATGATGTCGTCGATCTGCTCGGCATCGATCGTTTCGTACTTCATCAAGGCATCGGCCATCGCATCGAGCTTGTCACGGTTGTCCGTGAGAATCTGCTTCGCCGTGCCATAGCACTGATCGATGATGCTGCGCACTTCGGAATCGATCAGCTTGGCTGTCTCACCAGAGAAGCTTGCACTCTGACCGCCACCGCCGCGACCGAGGAACACTTCACCCTCTTCTTCGGCGTACATCAACGGACCGAGCTTTTCCGAAAGACCCCACTTGGTCACCATGTTCCGCGCAATCTGGCTGGCGCGCATGATGTCGTTGGAGGCACCGGTGGTCACGCCATCGAAGCCCAGGGTCATTTCTTCAGCGATACGACCGCCGTACAGCGAGCAGATCTGGCTGATCAACGCACGCTTGGACAGGCTGTAACGATCTTCTTCCGGCAGGAACATGGTCACACCCAGCGCACGACCGCGCGGGATGATCGACACCTTGTACACCGGATCATGCTCAGGCACGACACGACCTACAATGGCGTGACCCGCTTCGTGATAAGCCGTGTTCTGCTTTTCTTTCTCGGACATGACCATGGATTTGCGCTCGGCGCCCATCATGATCTTGTCTTTCGCCAGTTCGAATTCTTTCATCTCGACGATGCGCTTGCCGGCACGGGCAGCGAACAACGATGCCTCGTTCACCAGGTTCGCCAGGTCAGCACCGGAGAAGCCTGGAGTACCACGAGCGATCACGGCCGGGGCAACGTCGTCGCCCATCGGCACTTTACGCATGTGAACCTTGAGAATCTGTTCGCGACCACGAATGTCCGGTAGACCAACTACAACCTGACGGTCGAAACGGCCCGGACGCAGCAGCGCAGGGTCCAGAACATCGGGACGGTTGGTCGCGGCAATCACGATGATGCCGTCATTCATCTCAAAGCCATCCATCTCAACCAGCAATTGGTTGAGCGTCTGCTCGCGCTCGTCGTGACCACCACCCATGCCAGCACCACGATGGCGACCGACCGCATCGATTTCGTCGATGAAGATGATGCATGGAGCGTGTTTCTTGGCCTGCTCGAACATGTCGCGAACACGGCTGGCACCCACGCCGACGAACATTTCGACGAAGTCGGAGCCGGAAATGGTGAAGAACGGTACCTTGGCTTCGCCGGCGATGGCCTTGGCGATCAAGGTTTTACCGGTACCCGGAGGACCCACCATCAGCACACCGCGAGGAATGCGGCCACCCAGGCGCTGGAATTTGCCCGGATCGCGCAGGAACTCGACCAGTTCACCGACTTCTTCCTTGGCTTCGTCGCAACCGGCAACGTCAGCCAGGGTCGTCTTCACCTGATCTTCGGAGAGCAGGCGCGCCTTGCTTTTGCCGAAGCTCATCGGCCCGCCCTTGCCACCGGCACCGCCCTGCATCTGCCGCATGAAGAACATGAACACGGCGATGATCACCAGGATCGGGAAGCTGGCAACCAGAAGCTGAGTCCAGATGCTTTGCTGTTCAGGCTGCTTGCCTTCGACCACGACGTGGTTATCCACCAGGTCGCCGATCAGGCCGTTGTCCTGGATCGCCGGGCGAATGGTCTTGAAGCTGTCGCCATCGTTGCGCTTGCCGGTAATCACGTAGCCATCAACCGCTACGCGCTCGACCTTGCCATCCTTGACCTGCTGGATGAAGTCGGAATAGTTGAGGGTCTGCGGCTCGTTAGGGCTGGAGAAGTTGTTCATCACCGTCACCAGGACAGCCGCGATGATCAACCACAGGATCAGATTCTTTGCCATATCGTTCAATTAACTACCCTCTGAAGCAAGCTCCGCTACTGGCGCGCGCTTCGCATGATATTCACCGGCCTAACTTACTACATTACCTACAACTTGGCAGGCGCCGTCTGTAACCCTTTGTGAAACACTTCCTACACAATATTCGCTAATTCTGACAAGGCGTAATACAAAAATCCTATCGCCTTGATCGAAAATTCACTCAACTCTCACTGCGTCCGCGGAAACCACGGCCCAGCAGGTACTGCTCGCGAGAACGGTCGCGCGACGAGGTCGGCTTGCGCATCTGCACCTTCTCGAATTGCTGGCGAACGCTCTTGTGGAACTCGTCGAAACCTTCGCCCTGGAAGATCTTGATCAAAAAATCACCACCGGGCTTGAGCACCCGAGTCGAGAGATCCAGTGCCAGCTCGCACAGGAACATCGCTCGCGGCATGTCCACGGCCGGTAGTCCACTCATATTGGGGGCCATATCGGAAATCACAAGGTCTACTTCCTTATTTCCGACGGCATCGAGGATCTGGGCCAGCACGGCATCCTCGGTAAAGTCGCCCTGAATGAAGGTCACGTCCGGGATGCTGTCCATTTCCAGAATGTCAGAAGCGATCAATGTCCCCTGCCCACCAATCAGACGACTGGTCACCTGGGACCAGCCACCAGGGGCCGCTCCAAGGTCGATTACGCTCATGCCCGGGCGGATCAGACGGTCCTTTTCCTGGATCTCCAGCAGTTTGTAGCTGGCGCGGGAACGATACCCGTCTTTTTGTGCCATTTTGACGAATGGGTCGTTGAAATGTTCTTTCAGCCAGTTAAGGCTTGTCTTGGAACGGGCCACGGGCCACCTCGAAAATAAAACGGGTCGTGATTAACTGGGCGGTCCCGGACTCGCTCGGGTAAACTGGCCGCCGCTTTTTACAAGATCAGACGCAGGGGTCAGATTATGCCGCTCACTCAAGAGCAGAAGAAACAGTACAAATCCATTGGCCACCATCTGAAACCGGTTCTGATTGTGGCAGACAATGGTTTGACTGAAGGTGTGTTAGCCGAACTCGAACGCGCATTGGCGGATCACGAGCTGATCAAGATCAAGCTCAACATCCTCGATCGCGAATCGCGCCTGGCGTCCATTGCAGAGCTCTGCAAGGTCGGCAAAGCGGATCTGGTCCAGGTCATCGGCAAGATGGCACTGATCTACCGCAAGAACTTCAGCGTCAACAAGCAGCTGTCGAACGTCCATCGCTTCAAGTGATGGCAAGGGTCAAGGGTGTGCTTCGCGCACCCTGCCACTCCATCCCGGCATCGGCTGCAACACCAGCACCAGCCCGGTAAAGCCCAGAACAAGATAGCTGAACGCCTGCCAACGCACGGCATCCGGCCAGCCGAAACGCACCACGAAGTACATCGCACACGCATACAGCGCCATCAACAGCAGTTGCCCGCGAATATCGCGCCATAGACTGACAAGGCCCTCGGCCTTAACCAGCACCAAAGCCTGCAATATCACACACGCCGTAGCGAATCCCACTACCAACGTATTGAGCATGCCTGCGATTTCATCGATCAGCAGCGGTGCCAGGCCAATTCGTCCCAGCACCGGCAACAGACCGACGTGCAACAGCCACAAACCGCCGACCCACAACATCTGGGTCAGCTGCCAAAGCATGACGCCCGCACGAAACGGGCGCCGGCCTTCAAATGTGGCGAACTTCGACAATCTCGTACTCGATAACGCCGCCAGGCGTCTTGACGGCGACCACATCACCCTCTTCCTTGGCAATCAAGGCGCGGGCCAGTGGCGAACCAACAGAGATTTTGCCCAATTTGAAGTCAGCCTCATCCTCACCCACGATGTGATAGGTGACGCGCTCGTCAGTTTCGACGTTGGCGATTTCAACAGTGGTGCCGAAAATCACTTTGCCAGTATGAGGAATGGTCGTGACATCAATGATGACCTGATTCTGAATCCGGCCCTCGATGTCACGAATGCGCGCCTCGACCATACCCTGCTGCTCACGGGCAGCGTGGTATTCAGCGTTTTCCTTCAAGTCACCCAACTCGCGGGCCGTACCGATGTCCTGGCTGAGCTTCGGACGGACGACCTTGGTCAGGTGAGTGTGTTCCTCTTCCAGGGCGCGAGCGCCCTGAACGGTCATTGGGTACTTCGTTATGCTCATGCCTTCAATCCTGCGTGTAGATCCTGCAAGCGGCGTACGGTCTTCTCGGGACCGAACTTCAGCGCTTCGCAGATGGCTTCGCCAGCAGCAATGGTGGTGGTGCAGTAAATCTTGTGCTGCAAGGCATTACGACGAATGGAGTACGAATCAGCGATCGACTGACGACCTTCGGTGGTGTTGATGATCAGCGTGACTTCGTCATTCTTGATCATGTCGACCACGTGCGGACGACCCTCGGTCACCTTGTTCACACGGCGCACTTTCAGGCCTGCAGCCTCGATCAGCTTGGCAGTACCGGCAGTGGCGACCACTTCGAAGCCCAAGTTGATCAGATCACGGGCCACGCCCGCAACCAGTGGCTTGTCGTCGTCACGCACGCTGATGAACGCAGTACCGCCGGTCGGCAACACTTCGCTGGCACCCATCTGGGCCTTGGCGAACGCTTCACCAAAGGTGTCGCCCACGCCCATCACTTCACCAGTCGACTTCATCTCCGGGCCGAGGATCGGGTCAACACCAGGGAATTTGGCGAACGGGAACACCGCCTCTTTCACGCTGTAGAAGTTCGGGATGATTTCCTTGGTGAAGCCGATTTCCTTCAAGGTCTTACCGGCCATGACGCGAGCCGCGATCATTGCCAGGGAAACACCGATGCACTTGGACACGAACGGTACGGTACGGGAAGCGCGCGGGTTGACTTCGATGACGTAGATGTCGTCGCCTTGCAGCGCCAGCTGAACGTTCATCAGGCCGATCACGCCGAGTTCCAGGGCCATTTTCTTGACCTGTTCGCGCATCTCGTCCTGGATGTGCGCCGGCAGCGAGTATGGCGGCAGCGAGCATGCGGAGTCACCGGAGTGAACACCAGCCTGCTCGATGTGCTGCATGATCGCGCCGATTACCACGTCCTTGCCGTCGCAGACCGCATCCACGTCCATTTCGATGGCGCAGTTGAGGAAGTGATCCAGCAGCACCGGGCTGTCGTTGGACACTTGAACCGCTTCACGCAGGTAGCGCTTGAGTTCTTCTTCTTCGTAAACGATTTCCATCGCACGACCGCCCAGTACATAGGACGGGCGCACCACCAGCGGGTAACCGATCTTGGCGGCGGCACGAATCGCTTCGTCTTCGCTGCGCACGGTGGCGTTTGGCGGCTGACGCAGGTTCAGGCGCTGAACCATCTGCTGGAAGCGCTCACGGTCTTCAGCGCGGTCGATTGCATCAGGACTGGTGCCGATGATCGGCACGCCAGCAGCTTCCAGGGCACGAGCCAGTTTCAGCGGGGTCTGGCCGCCGTACTGGACGATCACGCCTTTTGGCTTCTCGACGCGGACGATTTCCAGCACGTCTTCCAGGGTCACCGGCTCGAAGTACAGGCGATCGGAAGTGTCATAGTCGGTAGAAACGGTTTCCGGGTTGCAGTTGACCATGATGGTCTCGTACCCGTCATCGCGCAGGGCCAGTGCCGCGTGTACGCAGCAGTAGTCGAACTCGATGCCCTGGCCGATACGGTTCGGACCGCCACCCAGGATCATGATCTTGTCGCGACCCGATGGCGCCGCTTCGCACTCTTCTTCGTACGTCGAGTACAGGTAGGCGGTGTCGGTGGCGAACTCAGCGGCGCAGGTATCGACGCGCTTGTAGACCGGGAAGATTTCCAGCTTGTGACGATGAGCACGCAGGCTCTTCTCGGTCACGCCCAGCAGTTTGGCCAGGCGCATATCGGAGAAGCCTTTGCGCTTGAGGCGGAACATCAGATCGCGATCGATGCTGGTCAGACCCAGGGTCTTGACCTTCTCTTCGTCCTTGATCAGGTCTTCCATCTGCACCAGGAACCAAGGATCGATCATGGTCATGCCGAAGATGTCTTCAACACTCATGCCGGCGCGCATGGCGTCCGCCACGTACCAGATACGCTCGGCGCCCGGCACGGTCAGCTCGCGCTTGAGCACGCTCATGCTTTCCGGGTTGGCCAGATCAACCTTCTCGTCCAGACCGCAAACACCGACTTCCAGGCCGCGCAGGGCTTTCTGCAGGGACTCCTGGAAGGTCCGGCCGATGGCCATGACTTCACCGACCGACTTCATCTGAGTGGTCAGGCGCGCGTCAGCCTTGGAGAACTTCTCGAAGGCAAAGCGTGGCAGCTTGGTGACGACATAGTCGATGGACGGCTCGAAGGACGCCGGGGTCTTGCCGCCGGTAATGTCGTTCGACAGCTCGTCGAGGGTGTAACCCACGGCCAGCTTGGCCGCAACCTTGGCGATCGGGAAGCCGGTGGCTTTCGAAGCCAGGGCCGACGAACGGGATACACGCGGGTTCATCTCGATCACGACCATGCGGCCAGTGTTCGGGCAGATACCGAACTGAACGTTGGAGCCGCCGGTTTCCACGCCGATCTCGCGCAGTACCGCCAGGGAGGCGTTACGCAGGATCTGGTATTCCTTGTCAGTCAGGGTCTGTGCAGGTGCCACGGTGATCGAGTCACCGGTGTGCACGCCCATCGGGTCGAAGTTTTCGATGGAGCAGACGATGATGCAGTTGTCCTTCTTATCGCGGACAACCTCCATCTCGTATTCTTTCCAACCGATCAGCGATTCGTCGATCAGCAGTTCCTTGGTCGGCGACAGGTCCAGACCACGGGCGCAGATTTCTTCGAACTCTTCACGGTTGTAAGCAATACCGCCACCGGTGCCGCCCATGGTGAAGGACGGACGGATGATGCACGGGAAGCCAAGCTTCTCGAGGACCGCATTGGCCTCTTCCATGCTGTGGGCGATACCGGAACGCGGGCACGCCAGGCCGATGGATTTCATCGCCTTGTCGAAACGCGAACGATCTTCAGCCTTGTCGATGGTGTCGGCGTTGGCACCGATCATCTCTACGCCGAACTTCTCCAGAACGCCTTCGCGCTCCAGGTCCAGGGCGCAGTTCAGAGCAGTCTGGCCGCCCATGGTCGGCAGCAGCGCGTCCGGACGCTCTTTTTCGATGATCTTGGCAACGGTCTGCCACTTGATCGGCTCGATGTAGGTCGCGTCGGCCATGGCCGGGTCGGTCATGATGGTGGCCGGGTTGGAGTTCACCAGGATGACGCGGTAACCCTCTTCGCGCAGGGCCTTGCAGGCCTGGGCGCCGGAGTAGTCGAATTCGCAGGCCTGGCCGATCACGATCGGGCCAGCGCCGAGAATCAGGATGCTTTTAATGTCTGTACGTTTTGGCATGGGTTTGTCACTCAAATCCGCAGGTCAGTCGGCAAGCCGTCTTGTTCAATCTGAAGCCTTGAGGGGGCCGCCGGTATCGGGACCACCCTCAAGCCTTGCTACATCAGGGCGAGCGATCAGCGTCGCTTGGCCATCTCGGTGATGAAGCGATCGAACAATGGCGCTACGTCGTTCGGGCCAGGGCTGGCTTCCGGGTGACCCTGGAAGCTGAAGGCGCTCTTGTCGGTACGCTCGATACCTTGCAGGGTGCCGTCGAACAGCGATTTGTGGATCGCGCGAACGTTGGCCGGCAGGGTCGCTTCGTCTACGGCAAAACCGTGGTTCTGGCTGGTGATCATTACCACACCGCTGTCCAGGTCCTGGACGGGGTGGTTGGCACCGTGGTGGCCATGACCCATTTTCAGGGTCTTGGCGCCGGAGGCCAGGGCCAGCAGTTGGTGACCGAGGCAGATACCGAAGACCGGAATTTCGGTTTCCAGCACGTCCTTGATCGCCTGGATCGCGTAGTCGCAAGGCTCCGGGTCACCAGGGCCGTTGGACAGGAATACGCCGTCCGGCTTCAGCGCCAGCACATCGGCCGCAGGCGTTTGCGCAGGCACGACGGTCACGCGGCAGCCGCGCTCGACCAGCATGCGCAGGATGTTCACCTTGACGCCGTAGTCGTAGGCAACCACGTGGTACGGCAGCTCGGAAGCTTCGATGGTCGCGTGGCTGTCGGTTTTCAGATCCCAGACAGTCGAGCGCCACTCATAGCTTTCCTTGGTGCTGACGACTTTCGCCAGGTCCATGCCCTTGAGGCCAGGGAAGCCCTGGGCGGCGGCAATGGCGGCAGCTTCGGAAATGTTGTCACCAGCCATGATGCAGCCGTTCTGCGCGCCTTTTTCACGCAGGATGCGCGTCAGGCGGCGGGTGTCGATACCGGCGATGGCCACAACATTGTTGGCCTTCAGGTAGTCGGACAGGGACATCGTGTTACGCCAGTTGCTCGCCACCAGTGGCAGGTCACGGATGACCAGGCCGGCAGACCAGACGCGGTTGGACTCGGCGTCCTCCGGCGTGGTGCCGGTGTTGCCGATGTGCGGGTAAGTCAGGGTAACAATCTGTTGGGCGTAGGAAGGATCGGTAAGGATTTCCTGATAGCCGGTCATTGCGGTGTTGAACACCACCTCACCAACGGTTTGACCGTCGGCTCCAATGGCTTCGCCGCGAAAAATGCTGCCATCAGCAAGGGCGAGTATGGCTGGCTTAGTCAAGAAGACCTCCCGTAAATAAAGCCTGAAAGGGCGATCGCAGGTTGTAAAAAAGCGGAGTGACGTATGGACACGTCACCCCGCTTCTTCACTGAATTATTCTGCGCGCTTTTAGTGGACACACTAAAGCTGTAGCTTACAGAAAAAGGCCTTTTTGGTCTACCGCCAATGAGCCTTAAAGGCTGGAGAATGCGACAGGACGTCGCTTGGCGGAACAAAACCGGGCTCAAACGCTGTGCGCGAGCCCGATTTCGGGTGCATCTTAACGCAGATCGAGCACGTCTTGCATGTCGTAAAGACCAGGCTCGCGCCCGTCCAGCCACAATGCAGCACGTACCGCACCCTTGGCGAACGTCATGCGACTGGACGCCTTGTGGGTGATCTCGACACGCTCGCCGTCGGCGGCGAACAGCACGGTGTGATCACCGACGATGTCGCCAGCGCGTACAGTAGCGAAACCAATGGTCTCGCGATCACGAGCGCCGGTCTGGCCCTCACGACCATACACCGCCACCTTTTTCAGATCGCGACCCAACGCATCGGCAATCACCTCTCCCATGCGCACGGCAGTGCCGGACGGCGCATCGACTTTATGCCGATGGTGAGCCTCGGTGATTTCGATATCGACATCGTCACCCAATACGCGAGCGGCCGTGTCGAGCAACTTCAGGCACAGGTTGACCCCGACACTGAAGTTGGCCGCGAAGACAATCGGAATGTCCTTGCCCGCTTCCGCCAGCAGCTGCTTTTCTTCAACGCTGAAACCGGTGGTACCGATGATCATGGCCTTGCCGTGTTTACGGCAGAAAGCCAGGTTCTTCAGGGTCACCGTCGGGTGCGTGAAGTCGATCAGCACGTCGAACTCGTCGACCACCCGATCCAGATCACCGGACAGAGGCACGCCGATACGACCCAGCGCAGCCAACTCACCGGCATCCGCGCCGACCAACGTGCTGTCGGGACGATCCACCGCCGCCGTCAGACCGGCACCCGGGGTTTGCTGCACGGCTTCAATCAGGGTCTTGCCCATGCGCCCGGCGGCGCCCATCACTGCAATACGTCGCATGCCTGTCTCCTTACAAATCGCCGAAGAAGCGCTTCACGCCTTCGAACCAACCGGTGGTTTTTGGCGAATGGCTGTTGTCATCCGCCAGCGAACTACGGAATTCCTCGAGCATTTCACGCTGGCGACGGCTCAGGTTGACCGGAGTCTCGACCGCCACGCGGCACATCAAGTCGCCAGCACCACCGCCACGCACTGGCGCGACACCCTTGCCACGCACACGGAACTGCTTGCCGGTCTGAGTCCCCTCAGGGATCTTCAGCTTGACCCGGCCATCAAGGGTCGGAATCTCCAGCTCGCCACCCAGCGCCGCATCGACGAAGCTGATCGGCACTTCGCAGAACAGGTGCTTGCCATCGCGCTGGAAAATCGAGTGCTCGCGCACATTGATCACCACGTACAGGTCGCCAGTCGGGCCACCCTGGGCACCCGCCTCGCCTTCGCCGGACAGACGAATGCGATCACCGGTATCGACACCGGCCGGCACTTTCACCGACAGAGTCTTGTACTCTTCGAGACGACCTTCGCCGTGGCAGGAATCGCACGGATCGGAAATGATCTTGCCTTGGCCATGGCAGCGCGGGCAGGTCTGCTGCACCGAGAAGAAACCTTGCTGCATGCGCACCTGACCGATACCGCCGCAAGTCGGGCAGGTCACCGGCGCAGAACCTTTCTTGGCACCGGAGCCGTCGCAAGGCTTGCAGTTGACCAGCGTCGGAACGCGGATATTCACGGTCGTACCGCGCACCGCCTCTTCGAGATCCAGCTCCAGGGTGTAGCGCAAGTCACTGCCGCGCTGAGCACCGCCACGGGAACCGCCGCGACCGCCACCGAAGAAGTCACTGAAGACATCACCAAAGATGTCGGAGAAGTTCTGACCGCCGAAACCGGCACCGCCGCCACCCATGCTCGGGTCGACACCAGCATGGCCGTACTGGTCGTACGCCGCGCGCTTGCTGGAATCGGACAGCACTTCGTAGGCCTCGTTGGCCTCCTTGAACATCTCTTCCGACGCCTTGTCATCGGGATTACGGTCCGGGTGGTGCTTCATCGCCAGGCGACGGTAAGCCTTCTTCAGGTCCGCTTCGCTTGAGCCACGCTCAACACCCAACACTTCGTAATAGTCACGCTTTGCCATAAGTCTTTGCACTCTTGAGGACGTCCGACAAAACCCTCCTGAGTTTGCCGAACTCGTTGAGCCCCAATACAGGCCCGGACCCAACTCACGTCAATTCAACGATCCTGGTCTTTGATTCTTGCGGTACTTGCGGCACGAAAAGCAGGAGCATTTCCGGCCATACCACCAGCACGTGAACGCTGTCGCATGCTGTAAAAATTCGCGTATTCCAGATACGCCAACGCGGGAGCAAGCTCCCGCGCGGCGACATCCTACCAGTCACCGCCTAAAGGCAGTCAACCGGCCGACCAACAACTTACTTGTGGTCTTTGACTTCTTCGAACTCGGCGTCGACAACGTCGTCAGCCTTTTCCGCCTTGTCGTCGTGCGGTGCCGCGCCTTCAGCAGGCTGAGCCTGTTCGGCGTACATCTTCTGCGCCACTGGAGCGGAGACTTTCGACAGCTCTTCAACCTTGGCGTCGATAGCAGCCTTGTCGTCGCCTTTAACGGCGGCTTCCAGGGCAACTACGGCAGCTTCGATTGCAGTCTTCTCTTCAGCGGTCACTTTATCGCCGGCGTCGGAGACCATTTTGCGAGTCGAGTGAACCAGTGCATCACCCTGGTTACGGGCAGCGGCCAGCTCTTCGAACTTGCGATCTTCCTCGGCGTTAGCCTCGGCATCACGCACCATGCGCTCGATTTCTTCGTCGGACAGACCGGAGTTGGCCTTGATCACGATCGACTGAGTCTTGCCGGTAGCCTTGTCCTTCGCACCTACGTGCAGGATGCCGTTGGCGTCGATGTCGAAGGTCACTTCGATCTGCGGCACGCCACGTGGAGCTGGTGGAATGTCGGCCAGGTCGAACTTGCCCAGGGACTTGTTCTGTGCGGCTTGCTTACGCTCGCCTTGCAGCACGTGAATGGTCACGGCGCCCTGGTTGTCGTCGGCAGTCGAGAACACTTGCGATTTCTTGGTAGGAATCGTGGTGTTTTTCTCGATCAGCGCAGTCATCACGCCACCCATGGTTTCGATACCCAGGGTCAGCGGGCTGACGTCGAGCAGCAGAACGTCTTTCACGTCACCGGCCAGTACCGCACCCTGGATGGCAGCACCCATGGCAACCGCTTCGTCCGGGTTGACGTCTTTACGAGCTTCTTTACCGAAGAACTCGGTTACCAGCTTCTGAACCAGTGGCATACGGGTCTGACCGCCCACCAGGATCACGTCGTTGATCGCGCCAACGTCGATACCGGCATCTTTCATTGCGATGCGGCAAGGTTCGATGGTGCGCTGAACCAGGTCTTCCACCAGCGCTTCGAGCTTGGCGCGGGAGATCTTCACGTTCAGGTGCTTAGGACCGGTGGCGTCTGCAGTGATGTACGGCAGGTTCACGTCGGTCGACTGGCTCGAGGACAGTTCGATCTTGGCTTTTTCAGCAGCTTCTTTCAGGCGCTGCATGGCCAGCGGGTCGCCCTTGAGGTTCATGCCGCTTTCTTTCTTGAATTCGTCGACGAGGTAGTCGATCAGACGAATGTCAAAGTCTTCACCGCCCAGGAACGTGTCACCGTTGGTGGCCAGTACTTCGAACTGGTGCTCGCCATCGACTTCAGCGATCTCGATCACGGAAACGTCGAAAGTACCGCCGCCCAGGTCGTAAACGATCACGGTGTGATCGCCCTTGGCCTTGTCCATGCCGTAAGCCAGAGCAGCTGCGGTTGGTTCGTTGATGATACGTTTTACGTCCAGGCCAGCGATGCGGCCGGCGTCTTTGGTCGCCTGGCGCTGGCTGTCGTTGAAGTAGGCCGGAACGGTGATCACCGCTTCAGTCACGGTCTCGCCGAGATAGTCTTCGGCGGTCTTCTTCATCTTCTTCAGGATTTCAGCCGAGATTTGTGGCGGTGCCATTTTCTGGCCGTTCACTTCAACCCAGGCGTCGCTGTTGTCAGCCTTGACGATCTTGTAAGGGACCATCTGAATGTCTTTCTGCACGACTTCTTCGTCGAAACGACGACCGATCAGACGCTTCACCGCATACAGGGTGTTGTGCGGATTGGTCACGGCCTGACGCTTGGCCGACTGGCCAACCAGGATTTCGCCATCGTTGGCGTAAGCGATGATCGACGGCGTGGTACGCGCGCCTTCAGCGTTTTCAATAACTTTTGCCTTGCCGTTTTCCAGCACGGAGACGCAGGAGTTGGTAGTCCCTAGGTCGATACCGATAATTTTGCCCATGTTCACTCTCCCGAAACTTTGGATTTGGTTGCCGCAGCAGTGGTGGCTAACTGCGGTAGCACTTAAACGCTTGACTTATAAATGGGGGCCTTGCGGCGGATTTCAAGCCTGCTCGTCAATCGAAGGCGAAACCGGCGCAGGCGCCTTGCTGACCACGACCATCGCCGGGCGCAACAGGCGACCATTGAGCTGATAGCCCTTCTGGAACACCTTCAGAACGCTGTTCGGCTCGACATCGGCGCTTTCCTGCATGGCCATTGCCTGATGCTGAACGGCGTTGAACGGTTCGCCATGCGGATCGATCGCTTCAAGCTGATAACGCTTGAGAGTGTCGTGGAACATTTTCAGGGTCAGCTCGATGCCTTCGCGCATCGGACGGATGCTTTCGTCGTCCGGGCTGGACAGTTCCAGGCCACGCTCCAGGCTGTCGACGATCGGCAGCAGGTCGCCGGCGAATTTTTCCAGCGCGAACTTGTGAGCCTTCTCCACATCCTGCTCGGCGCGACGGCGGACGTTCTGCAGATCGGCGGCTACACGCAAAGCCTGATCCTGAGCGCCTGCCAGTTGCTCTTCGAGCACTTGTACACGAGCCGCCAGGTCATCACCCGAAGCCTCGGGCGCCTGGTTGGCGTCTGGGTTTTGCGTATCCACTGTCTGTTCGTCAGCCATAGATTTCTCCTTTCAATTTCGTCCGCGAGCTCAACTCGCGCGTCTGCCCAGCTATATGGGGCCGCAAAATCCGGCTTCAAGGGGGGTCGACGATTAACCCTACAAAAAACAACTGCTTTGTCATTCCCGGTCGCGATAAGGCTTTCGTCGGTCCGAGCGAATCGAGCTAACGAGGGGCATTGTCAGCCCGAAACAAAACACTGTATAAATAACCAGATCTAACACCTGGGAGCGGCCCATATGCTGGTGCACCTGTCCGTACACAACTACGCCATCGTTGAACATCTCGATCTCGAACTCGATCGCGGGATGAGCGTGATCACCGGAGAAACCGGCGCGGGCAAGTCGATCATGCTCGACGCGCTGGGCCTTACCCTGGGTGATCGTGCCGACAGCGGCGTGGTCCGCCCCGGCGCCGACAAGGCCGATATCCTGGCCACCTTCGATCTGGTCGACATTCCAGAAGCCAGCGCCTGGCTGGCCGAACGCGACCTCGAAAACGACGGCCCGTGCATCCTGCGCCGGGTCATCACATCCGAAGGACGTTCGCGCGGCTACATCAACGGCACGCCCTGCCCCCTTGGCGACCTCAAGGCGCTGGGCGAGCTGCTGATCGACATTCACAGCCAGCACGAACACCAATCCCTGCTCAAGACCGATACTCACCGCCGCCTGCTCGATGAATATGCCGGCGCGACCGACCTTGCCCGCCAGGTTCAGCTCGCCGCCCAGCGTTGGCGCCAGACCCGCCAGGAACTGGAGCGACTCTCCAACTCCGGCGATGAGCAACGCGCCCGCCATCAGTTGCTCAGCTATCAACTCGAAGAACTGGAAAACCTTGGCCTTGGCGACAACGAGCTGGAGCAGCTTGAGCAGGAACACAAGAACCTGACCAACGCAGAGACCTTGCTCGGGATCTGCCGGCAAGTCGTCGAGCAATGCAGTGAAAGTGATTCCGGGAATGTACTGAACGCCCTGACCGCCAGCCTCAACCGCCTGTCGAGCGTGAACAGCTCGATCGGTGCGCTGGGCGAAGCCAGCAGCTTGTTGACCAGTGCACAGATCCAGGTTGAAGAGGCCGTGGGCGAACTGAACCGCTTCCTCGACAACTTCGACGCCGATCCGTCGCGCCTTCAATACCTTGAAGAGCGCCTCGACGCGATCTACACCCTTGCGCGCAAACACCGCATCCAGCCGACCGAAGTTGCCGAGATGCAGCAGAAACTGCTGGATGAAATCGAAACCCTCAACGCCAACGACGAATCCATCGAACGACTGAGCGATGAGCTGTCTTCATACGCTCGCCATTATCAGGAAAAGGCTCGCGAACTGAGCGATCTGCGCCATCAAGCCTCGAACAGCCTGGCCAGCGCCGTGGAACAGGAGATCCAGCGCCTGGGCATGCCTGGCGGGCGCTTCACCATCGAGCTGCGCCCAAACAGTAGCGACGAACTGCTGCCTAACGGACTTGAACAGGTTGAACTACTGGTTAGCGCCAACCCTGGCCAACCATTGAAAGCCTTGGCAAAAGTTGCATCCGGAGGCGAGCTGTCACGGATCAGCCTGGCGATCCAGGTGATCACCGCGCAGACATCTCGCGTTCCCACTCTGGTGTTCGACGAAGTGGACGTTGGTATCGGTGGTCCGACTGCGGAAATCGTCGGCCAGCTGTTGCGTCGCCTCGGCGAGCGCGGGCAGGTACTGACCGTGACCCACTTGCCGCAAGTGGCAGCGCAAGGCCATCAACATCTATTTGTGCATAAAGTGCGCGGCGAAGATGCCACCCGCACGGCCGTTTCCAGATTGAGCAAAAACGACCGCATCGAAGAAGTCGCACGGATGCTGGGCGGCATCGACCTCACCAAGGAATCCCTGGCGCATGCCAAAAAAATGGTGGTGGCCGCAAAAGCCTGAATAAAGGCAGAAAGCACGAAGGCGACCCTGGGGTCGCCTTCGTTCGTTTCGCGAACTGAATGTTCGCGCGACATGCTTACTTTTTCTTGCGCACGTACAGCACCAGATTGTGATCAACCATCTCGAAGCCATACTTGTCGACGATTGCTTTCTGAAGCCGCTCGATTTCTTCGTCGAAGAATTCGATCACTTCGCTGGTTTCGACGTTGACCATATGGTCGTGATGCTTTCCGTCGTCCAGTTCGAAGACCGCATGGCCTCCGTCGAAGTTGTGCCGCACCACAAGGCCAGCTGCCTCGAACTGGGTCAGAACACGGTAAACCGTGGCCAGACCGACGTCCTCACCAGCCTCCATAAGGGCCTTGTAGACATCCTCGGCACTCATGTGGCGCTGCTCGGCGGAATCGAGCATTTGCAGAATTTTGACCCGTGGCAGGGTCACTTTGAGGCCGGCTTTGCGTAGTTCGCTATTTTCAACCATGGTCAGCTTTCTCGCGATGCTGCTTCGCAGCTTCTCTTAATGCGGGTATGATCGGCGTTTACGTTGTCCCAGCCAAGATAGTGGAAGTCGCCCACCGATGCAAAACACCAAGCTCTTGCTAACCAGTTTCACCTTTGTGGGACTGCTCGCACTCGCCGGTTGTTCATTCCCCGGGGTTTACAAAATCGACATCCAGCAGGGCAATGTCGTCACGCAGGACATGATAGACCAGTTACGCCCGGGAATGACCCGTAAGCAAGTACGGTTTATCATGGGCAACCCTCTGCTGACTGACACGTTCCATGCCGATCGCTGGGATTATCTGTACAGCCTGCAACCGGGTGGCGGTGAACGCCAACAGGAACGCATTAGCGTTATCTTCAACCCAAATGATCAGCTTGTCAGCCTCTCCGGTGATTTCATGCCAGGCGTGAGCCGTGACGAAGCCATTCTCGGCAAGGACAGCGGCACGACAGTGGCTGCCCCGACAGAAAACGTCGAGAAGCCAAAACCGGAAAAACCGGTCAAGCCAGGTTCGCTGCTGGATCAGATCCAGAAGGACGTCGACGGCGTAGAAACCGTTCCGGTCCCGACGCCGGAGCCACTGGACACCTCGCCGCAATAATTTGCGACGCAATAAAAAGCCCGGCATGCCCGGGCTTTTTATTGTCTGGCGTTCAAGCCACTCACTGATTCCGCGCTTTGGCCTCGGCAGCTTTCGCCGCGCGCAGTCGGCGCACCTCTTTCGGATCGGCCAGCAACGGGCGGTAAATCTCGATGCGATCCCCGGCCTGGACTACCCGACTCTCCGGGTCAGCGACCACCTTGCCGAAGATCCCCACAGGGCAATGGGTCAGATCCAGCTCCGGAAACTCTTCAGCCACGCTCGACCTGAGCAAGGCCGCCCGCACGGTCGTTCCGACAGGTACGGCCACTGTCAGCAGCACCTGACGGTCTACGGCCGCGTAGACCACCTCGACTTCAATCATGACCTCAACCATGTATCTGCTTGGCGCGCTGGCAGAACGCATCCACCAAAGTGTTGGCCGCCTGATTGAACAGCGGCCCCAAGGTGGCGCGAACCAGCGGCCCGGCATAATCGAATGACAGATCGAGGCTGATCTTGCAGGCTTTGTCGGTCAGCGCCTTGAATACCCAGATGCCATGCAATTGGGTGAAAGGGCCCTCTTCGAGGTTCATTTCGATCGACTGCCCCGGAATCAACGTGTTGCGCGTCACGAAATGCTGACTGAGGCCACCCTTCGCCACGCCGACACTCGCCCGCATATGCTCAGGTGAGCTCTCCAGGACTTCGGCGGACGAGCACCACGGCAGAAACTCCGGATAGCGCGCCACGTCGTTGACCAGGTCATACAGCGCTTGCGCCGGGTACGGCAGCAAGGCCGAACGTGAAATGTGTGTCGTCATGTCAGCGTCACTTCCACAGCTGGGCGGCAAACACTACGAGAATGCCGATGGGCGCCACATAGCGCATCAAGAACAAGGACAGGCCAAACAGCGCAGGGTTACGGATCGACAACTCGTCGCGCACCGCCTCACGCCCCATGATCCAGCCCGCAAACACCACGAAACACAAACCGCCAAGCGGCAGCATGAGTCGCGAGGTGAAGAAATCGATCACGCCAAAGAAGTCGAGGCCACCGGTCGCTCCCCATTGGTAGAGGTGGAACATCCCGCCTTCGTTCACGAAGAACTTGGCCTCCTTCCAGATATTGAAGGAGAACACCGTACCCAGGCCGACAAACCAGCAGCTGAACGCCAGCCAGAAGGTGACCCAGGCACGACTCACTTTAGTGCGCTCGACCAGGTAGGCCACCATCGGTTCCAGCAGGGAAATCGCCGAACTCCAGGCAGCGACCGCCACCAGCACGAAGAACACAACACCCATCAATTGCCCGAACGCTACGTTACCGAAGGCAAACGGCAGGCTGACGAACATCAGCCCCGGCCCTTCGCTCGGATTCAGGCCCGCCGCGAAAACAATCGGAAACAACGCCAGGCCGGCCACCAGGGAAACGAAGGTGTCGAGCAGCGCCACGCCGACAACCGT
Source organism: Pseudomonas sp. BF-R-24 (assembly GCF_019947335.1). NCBI lineage: Bacteria > Pseudomonadati > Pseudomonadota > Gammaproteobacteria > Pseudomonadales > Pseudomonadaceae > Pseudomonas > Pseudomonas sp. BF-R-24. The sequence goes on along the minus strand of NZ_JAGYGG010000020.1, from coordinate 65,953 downwards.
CCCTGAAATCGATGAGTTCTTCGGCATGTACGCACCGTAGATCATGATCGAGCCAACGCCCACGCTCAGGGAAAAGAACGCATGCCCCATCGCGGGCAACAAGCCGTCCATGACCTTTTCCGGGTGGAAGTCGAACATGAAATGCACGCCTTCCATGAAATGACCGGTGGTCATGCTGTAGCCCAGCAGCACGAGGATCATCACGAACAACAACGGCATCATGATGCGCAAACTGCGTTCAAGCCCGGCAACCACGCCCTTGGCGATCACCACCGCTGACAACAGCATGAAAATCGTGTGCCAAAGTGTCAGGCGCCAGGGATCGGCGATCACATTGCCGAAGTAAGCCCCCACTTGATCAGGCGTCGCGCCCTGGAAGTCGCCACGCCCCATGTCGATGATGTAGTCCAGCGACCAGCCGCCAACCACACTGTAGAACGACAGGATCAGCAATGCCGTGATCATCCCGGCAAACGCGCCCCAGGACCATTTGGCCGAGTGCCCCGCCTCGACCGCCAGCATCTTCAAGGCATTGGCCGGACTCTGCCGGGCACGCCGACCGATCAGGGTTTCCGCCAGCATGACCGGCACGCCGATCAATGCGATACAGGCCAGGAACATCAGCACGAAGGCGCCGCCGCCATAGACGCCGACCATGTACGGGAATTTCCAGATACTACCCAGCCCCACGGCCGAACCGGTCGCGGCGAGTATGAAGACCCAGCGGCTAGCCCAACTGCCGTGGACAGAAACCTTGTCTGTCGACATCGTTATCACGCCCAAGCGTTCAAAAAAGAGGCCGCATTGTCCGGGATTCAATCAACCTGCTCAAGCACGTAGCAACACCGTAGCCGACTCGCGTGCAACTCCCTATAATGCCGCCCCTATGGCTAAACAGAAGAAACACCCAACAGGGACCATCGCGCAAAACAAAAAGGCGCGACACGATTACTTCATCGAACATCGTTTCGAGGCTGGTCTGGTCCTGGCCGGCTGGGAAGTAAAAAGTCTGCGGGCAAGCAAACTGCAGCTGGTTGACAGCTACGTACTGCTCAAGGATGGCGAAGCCTGGCTGCTTGGCAGCCACATTACGCCCCTGACGACCGCCAGTACCCACGTCATTGCCGATCCGGTGCGCACCCGTAAATTGCTGCTCAACCGGCGCGAGCTGGAAAAGCTGGCCGCGGCCGTGCAGCAAAAGGGTTACGCCTGCGTGTGCCTGTCCTGGTACTGGAGCAAGCACATGGTCAAGTGCGAGATCGCTCTGGGCAAGGGCAAGAAGGAATACGACAAGCGCGATACCGAGCGCGAACGCGACGCCGGTCGCGAGTTGCAGCGTGCGGTGCGCAACAAGGGCAAGGAAGACTGACTCTTTCGCCTTGAGGCCCCTTCGCGGGCAAGCCCGCTCCCACAGGGTTTCGGTGTACCTGTGGGAGCGGGCTTGCCCGCGAAAGCAATCTCACAAACGATATGGAACCGACTGGCTACATCCCCTTGCGCCGTTCCGCCCGGGCCACGCGCTGCACTTCCTGACGCACCTCCTCCAGTACCTCCTGCACATACAGAATGTGCCGACTGGACACTTCCCGCGCCTGCTCCGCCCGCCCTTCGATAATCGCCTGATACAACTCCCGATGCTGCGTGATCAGCATGTCGCGGGTTTCAGTGCGCTGCTTGTACATGCCACCGATGTTGGTCACCACGTTGCGCTTGAGCAGGTCGAACAGCCCGCGAATGGTGTGTAGCAACACAGCATTGTGGCTGGCCTCGGCGATCGCCAGGTGAAAGCTTGCGTCCGCCGCCCCCTCTTCGGCACGACTCACCTCTTCGTGACGCGAATAGCAGTCCTGTAATTCGTTGAATGCCGCGGTCAGTCGCTCGCGATCCACATCGGTGGCACGCAACGCCGCGTAGTAGGCGCAAGACGCTTCCAGCGTATGCCGAAACTCCAGCAGATCGCGCTGTGCCTCGGGGTTGCTTTCCAGCAGCTGCAACAAGGGATCACTGAAGGTGCTACCCAGCGACTCCACCACATAGTTGCCGCCGCCCTGGCGACTGACCAGCAGGCCCTTGGCGGTCAGCTTCTGAATGGCTTCGCGCAACGAAGGGCGTGACACACCAAATTGTTCGGCCAACGCACGTTCGGCCGGCAAGCGCTCACCCGCTTTCAGCGTGCCCTCGAGGATCATGCCCTCAAGCTGCTCGACAATATCGTCAGACAAACGGCGCTGACGAATCTGATCAAACCCCATAACTCGATTACTCCACGATCCGACGGCTCGCCGGGGCTCTATTCTGGCCTATCGGCGCCGCGCCAGCACCTGCCATTGCGCATTTGGTCTTACCAGACAGACGACCTGCGCTCTTCGCATTCGACAAAAGTTTTAGGGCGGCAAATTGACACACCGCCTACAAGGCTTTTACCCTAGCCAACAGCGATTGTAAATTGGTCTTACCAATTATCCAAGAACGCTGATCAGTGCCTGACCAACAACAATTAGGGGCCACCCCATATGCAAACCTGGCAACAGCTCTATACCCCGCTTGGCAGCCTCGGCTTGTCCGCACTCGCCGCCGTCATCCCCATCGTATTTTTCTTCCTGGCTTTGGCCGTGTTCCGCCTCAAAGGACATGTGGCCGGCAGCATCACCCTGGCCTTGTCGATCCTGGTGGCGATCTTCGCCTTCCAGATGCCGGTCGATATGGCGTTCGCCGCCGCCGGGTATGGCTTCGCCTATGGCCTGTGGCCGATCGCCTGGATCATCGTGGCAGCGGTGTTCCTCTACAAACTGACGGTCAAGAGCGGGCAGTTTGAAGTCATCCGCAGTTCGGTTCTGTCGATTACCGATGACCAGCGCCTGCAGGTTCTGCTGATCGGTTTCTGCTTCGGCGCCTTCCTCGAAGGTGCAGCCGGTTTTGGCGCACCCGTGGCGATTACCGCTGCGCTGCTGGTAGGACTTGGCTTCAACCCGCTGTACGCGGCCGGCCTGTGCCTGATCGCCAACACCGCGCCGGTGGCCTTCGGCGCCCTGGGCATTCCGATCATCGTTGCCGGGCAAGTGACCGGTATCGACGCGTTCAAGATCGGCGCCATGACCGGCCGCCAACTGCCGCTGCTGTCGCTGTTCGTGCCGTTCTGGCTGGTGTTCATGATGGACGGCCTGCGCGGCGTGCGGGAAACGTGGCCGGCAGCGCTGGTGGCCGGCTTGAGCTTTGCCGTCACCCAGTACTTCACCTCGAACTTCATCGGCCCGGAACTGCCGGACATCACCTCGGCCCTGGCCAGCCTGATTTCCCTGACCCTGTTCCTGAAAGTCTGGCAACCAAAACGCGCCGCCGGCCAACACATCGTCGGCGCGGTCTCGGCCTCCGTGGTGAGCGCCAGCGTCGGTGGTTTCGGCCAGAAGCGCACCACTGTGGCTTCGCCCTACAGCCTTGGGGAAATCTTCAAGGCATGGTCACCGTTCCTGATCCTGACCGTACTGGTCACCATCTGGACCCTGAAGCCGTTCAAGGCGATGTTCGCCGCCGGCGGTTCGATGTACAGCTTCGTATTCAACTTCGCCATCCCGCACCTGGACCAGATGGTGATCAAGGTCGCACCGATCGTAGTCGCGCCAACCGCCCTTCCGGCAGTGTTCAAACTGGACCCGATCTCCGCCACCGGCACGGCGATTTTCTTCTCGGCGCTGATCTCGATGCTGGTGCTGAAGATCAATATCAAAACTGGTCTGACCACTTTTAAAGAGACCTTCTACGAACTGCGCTGGCCGATCCTGTCCATCGGCATGGTGCTGGCGTTTGCCTTCGTCACCAACTACTCGGGCATGTCTTCGACCATGGCCCTGGTGTTGGCAGGCACCGGTGCAGCGTTCCCGTTCTTCTCGCCGTTCCTCGGCTGGCTGGGCGTGTTCCTCACCGGTTCCGATACCTCGTCCAACGCCCTGTTCAGTTCGCTGCAAGCGACCACTGCGCACCAGATCGGCGTCAACGACACCTTGCTGGTGGCGGCGAACACCAGTGGTGGCGTGACCGGCAAAATGATCTCGCCACAATCGATCGCCGTGGCCTGCGCCGCGACCGGCCTGGTGGGTAAAGAATCGGATCTGTTCCGCTTCACCCTCAAGCACAGCCTATTCTTTGCAACGATTGTCGGCTTGATCACGTTGGCTCAGGCCTACTGGTTCACCGGCATGCTGGTGCACTAAGGACTACAGGCAACACGATAAAAACCGACGCCGGGCCACACCCCCGGCGTCCGCTATTCACACCCCGGTCTGTAAGGCTGCTGAAAGCTACCGGCTCTATATTCAGCAGCCTCAACAGACGAATAACCGGGACCACCCGGAGACCGCCTGATGAGCGAGCTTTTTTACAACGCCGTGCCGAATACGACCCGTGTCGCCCCGCCACTGCCCGAGCCTCGGCAATACCCCAGCGAGAAACCGTCACGGGTCTACCTGTTCGGGACCTGCGTGGTCGATTTGTTCTACCCGGAAGCCGGGATGGATGCGATCCACCTGCTGGAGCGCGAAGGCATTCGTGTCGAATACCCGCAAGGGCAAAGCTGCTGTGGCCAACCGGCCTACACCTCGGGTTACACCGAACAGGCTCGGACCGTGGCGCGCTCGCAACTGGCACTGTTTGCCGGCGACTATCCGGTGGTGGTGCCGTCAGGCTCTTGCGCGGGCATGCTGCGCGAACATTACGCCGACTTGTTCAAGGACGAGCCGGACACGTTGAAACAGGTCCAGGCCCTGGCGGCCAGAACCTACGAGCTGGCCGAGTTCCTGTTGTTTGTCTGCAAGGTGCAGCTCAAGGACGGCGGCGAGCCCGTGAAAGTGGCGCTGCACACTTCGTGCTCGGCACGCCGTGAAATGAACACCCACCTGCACGGCCGCGAGTTGTTGGCGCAGTTGAGCAATGTGGAGCGGGTCAACCACGATCACGAAAGTGAATGCTGTGGCTTTGGTGGGACATTCAGCGTCCGTATGCCAGACATTTCCGGCGCGATGGTGGCTGACAAGACCCGGGCGCTGAAGGAGTCCGGCGCGCACAAGGTATTGAGTGCCGACTGCGGCTGTTTGATGAACATCAACGGCTCGCTGGAAAAACAGCAGGAAGCGTTGCGCGGTCAGCATCTGGCCAGCTTCCTCTGGCAGCGAACCGGAGGTGTGAAATGAGCACCTCGACGATTATTCCTACGGTTGCCGTAGAAGAAGATTTCCGCACCCGCGCTCACAACGCACTGGGTGACCCGCAATTGCGAAGCAACTTTCGCAAGGCGATGGATTCACTGATGACCAAACGGGCAGCCGCTTTCAGCGATGCCCATGAAAGAGAACACTTGCGCGCACTGGGCAATGCAATCCGTGCCCGCGCGCTCTCCAAGTTGCCCGACCTGCTCGAGCAACTGGAACAGAACCTGACCCGCAACGGTGTGACAGTGCACTGGGCGGAAACGGTGGACGAGGCCAATGGCATCGTCCTCTCGATCATCCGCGCTCACGAGGGGCGGCAAGTGATCAAGGGCAAATCGATGGTCAGCGAAGAGATGGAGATGAACCATGTCCTCGCTGAACAGGGCATTGAATGCCTGGAATCGGACATGGGCGAGTACATCGTCCAGCTCGACCACGAGAAGCCTTCACACATAATCATGCCGGCAATCCACAAGAACGCCGGTCAGGTCGCGTCCTTGTTCCACGACAAACTTGGCGTGGAATACACCAAGGACGTAGACCAACTCATTCAGATCGGTCGCAGAGTCCTGCGGCAGAAATTCTTCGAAGCGGACATCGGCGTCTCCGGTGTCAACTTCGCCGTGGCCGAAACCGGCACCCTGCTGCTGGTGGAAAACGAAGGCAACGGTCGCATGACCACCACGGTGCCACCCGTGCACATCGCCGTCACCGGTATCGAAAAAGTCGTGGAAAACCTGCGTGATGTGGTGCCGTTGCTGTCGCTGCTGACCCGTTCAGCCTTGGGCATTCCGATCACCACCTACGTCAACATGATCTCCGGCCCGCGCAAGGAACATGAACTCGACGGCCCGCAGGAAGTGCACCTCGTACTGCTCGATAACGGCCGCAGCCAGGCCTTTGCCGACAGCGAATTGCGCCAGACCCTGAACTGTATTCGCTGTGGCGCCTGTATGAATCATTGCCCGGTGTACACCCGAATCGGCGGCCATGCCTATGGGGAGGTTTACCCCGGGCCTATCGGAAAAATCATCACCCCGCACATGGTTGGCCTGGCGAAAGTCCCGGATCACCCGAGCGCCTCGTCGCTGTGCGGTGCCTGCGGTGAAGTGTGTCCGGTGAAAATCCCGATCCCTGCTTTGCTGCGGCGCCTGCGGGAAGAAAACGTCAAGGCCCCGGACAGCCCCCATCAAGTGATGCGCGGCCAGGGCAGCAAGTATTCACGCAAGGAGCGGTTCATCTGGAACGCCTGGGCCAAGCTCAACAGTTCGCCGACGCTCTATCGCCTGTTCGGTTTCTTTGCCACCCGTTTGCGCGCCCTTACGCCGAGCAATGTCGGCCCGTGGACGCAAAACCACAGCGCACCAAAACCCGCTGCCCGCTCATTGCATGACATGGCCCGCGAACATTTGGCCAAACAGGGAGACCGCCGATGAGCGCCAAACAGAATATCCTCGCCAAACTGCGTAAAAGCCTGACAGGCACAACGCCGGTGGCCGACAACTTCGATGTCGATCTGGTGACCCAGCCTTACACCTACGCGCCAGAGCAGCGCATTGCGCAGCTGCGCAAATTGATGGAAGCGGTGCACACGGAAATTCATCTGACGTCCGGCCAAGAGTGGCCGACGCTACTCGCGCAGTTGCTGCAGGACCGCCAGTTGCCAAGCCTGCTGATCGCACCGACAACGCCCCACGGTCAACGGATCACGCAGCACTGGGCGAATAATCCCGGCCTGCCAATGCTGAAAGCCTACGACCGCCCGGTTGAAGAATGGAAAGCCGAGCTGTTCAACGACACCCCGGCGAGCATCACTGGAACCCTCGGCGCCATCGCTGCCACGGGCAGCCTTATTCTCTGGCCGACCCGGGAAGAACCGCGCCTGATGAGCCTGGCGCCACCGGTGCATTTCGCCCTACTCAAGGCCAGTGAAATCCGCGACAACTTCTATCAGGTGCAACAGGAATTCGAATGGGCCCAGGGCATGCCGACCAACGCGCTACTGGTATCCGGCCCGTCGAAGACCGCCGACATCGAGCAAGTGCTGGCGTACGGCGCCCACGGTCCGAAAGACCTGGTGGTGCTGATCCTGGAGGACCAATGAGTCTACCGGCCGCTTTCCTGCGTGACGCACAGCAACTGATTCCCCAAGAGCGACGTTTCGACGACCCTCTGTCGACCCTGGCCTTCGGCACCGATGCCAGTTTCTATCGTTTGATTCCGCAACTGGTGATCCGCGTCGAGTCCGAAGACGAAGTGGTGGCACTGCTGCAACTGGCGCAACGGGATCAGGTGCCGGTGACTTTCCGCGCCGCCGGCACCAGTCTGTCCGGACAAGCCATCAGCGACTCGGTGCTGATCGTGCTGGGGGATAACTGGAACGGTCGCGAGATCCGCGGCCAAGGCACGCAAATCCGCCTGCAACCGGGGGTGATCGGCGCCCAGGCCAACGCCTGGCTGGCACCGTTCGGACGCAAGATCGGTCCGGACCCGGCCTCGATCAATGCCTGCAAGATCGGCGGGATCGTCGCCAACAATGCCAGCGGCATGTGCTGCGGCACCGCGCAAAACACCTATCACACCCTGGCCGGCATTCGTCTGGTGCTGGCCGATGGCAGCCGTCTCGACACCGAGGATGCCGCCAGCGTCACGGCGTTTCGCCAAAGCCACGCCGCACTGCTGGAGCGCTTGGCGATCCTGGGCCGTGAGACCCGGGCAAACGCCGAGCTGGCTGCGAAAATTCGCCACAAATACCGTCTGAAAAATACCACCGGCCTGTCGCTCAATGCCCTGGTGGATTTCGACGAGCCTGTGGATATCTTGAGCCACTTGCTGGTGGGCTCCGAAGGCACGCTCGGGTTCATCAGTGCCGTGACCTACGACACCGTGATCGACCATCCGAATAAAGCCTCGGCCCTGATTGTGTTCCCGGATGTCGAGACCTGCTGCAATGCGGTCACCGTGTTGAAAAGCCAACCGGTGTCGGCCGTGGAACTGCTGGACCGGCGCAGCCTGCGCTCGGTACAGAACAAACCCGGCATGCCCGATTTCGTACAACATCTGTCGAACAATGCCTGCGCCTTGCTGATCGAATCCCGCGCCGCGTCGTCCACCTTGCTGCACGAGCAACTGGCGCAGATCATGGCATCGCTCAAGGCGTTCCCGGTGGAAAAGCAGGTCGATTTCACCGAAGACCCGCAAGAAAACGCCCGGCTCTGGGCCATCCGCAAGGACACCTTCCCCGCCGTCGGCGCCGTGCGCAAGACCGGCACCACGGTGATCATCGAAGACGTCACCTTCCCGGTCGAACAACTGGCCATCGGCGTCAACCGCCTGATCGAACTGTTCGACAAACATCACTACGACGAAGCAATCCTTTTCGGACACGCCCTGGAAGGCAATCTGCACTTCGTCTTCACCCAAGGCTTCAACAGCCCGGAAGAAGTCGCACGCTATCAGGCGTTCATGGACGATGTGGCGCAACTGGTGGCGGTGGAGTTCGGAGGTTCGCTGAAGGCTGAACACGGCACCGGACGCAACATGGCGCCGTTCGTTGAACTGGAATGGGGTAGCGATGCCTACCAGTTGATGTGGCAGCTCAAACGACTGCTCGACCCCAATGGCATTCTCAACCCGGACGTGGTGCTCAGCGAAGATCCACAGATCCACCTCAAGCACCTCAAGCCCTTGCCCGCTGCTGACGAGATTGTGGACAAGTGCATCGAATGCGGCTTCTGCGAACCGGTCTGCCCGTCAAAAGGCCTGACCCTGAGCCCGCGTCAGCGCATCGTGATCTGGCGCGACATTCAGGCAAAGAAACGCGCGGGCATCGATACGTCCGAACTCGAAGCCGCCTTCGACTATCAAGGCATCGATACCTGCGCCGCCACCGGCCTGTGCGCACAACGTTGCCCTGTAGGCATCAATACCGGCGAGCTGGTGAAAAAGCTGCGCAGCCGGAAGGCGACGCATACGAAAACCGCTAACTGGCTTGAAGGACATTTCGCCACGGCACTGCAAGGTGCACGCTTCACCCTGCACGTGGCCAATGGTGCGCGGATGTTGCTGGGGGCACCGAGATTGGCGAAGTTGTCGGCGACGTTGACGCGCCTGTCCAAGGGTCAGGTCCCGCAATGGACCAACGCCATGCCTCAGCCTGAACGGCCGATTCGCTTCAGCCCGACGGTGACGGACGCGCGCCCGCGCGTGGTCTATCTGGCGGCCTGCGTATCCCGCGCCATGGGCCCGGCAGCGGGCGATACGGAGCAAATGTCGCTGCACGACAAGACCCGAGGCCTGCTGGAAAAGGCCGGCTACCAGGTAGTGTTCCCGGACAACCTCGACAACCTGTGCTGCGGCCAGCCATTCGCCTCCAAAGGCTACGCCGAGCAAGCCGAGCACAAACGACAGGAACTGATCGGCGCCCTGCTCCACGCCAGCCGTGGCGGGCTCGACCCGATCTACTGCGACACCAGCCCCTGCACCTTGCGCCTGGTTCAAGACCTCGGGGAAGTCCGTTTGGACCTGTACGACCCGGTGCGCTTCATCCGCACACACCTGATGGATCGCCTGGACTTCACGCCTCAGGAGGCGCCGATCGCCGTGCACGTAACCTGCAGCACCCAACACCTCGGGGAAAGCCAGGCGTTGATCGACCTGGCGCGCAAGTGCAGCAAAAACGTGGTCGTTCCCGAAGGTATTCACTGCTGCGGCTTCGCCGGCGACAAGGGCTTCACCACGCCGGAGCTGAACGCCCATTCGCTGCGCACGCTCAAGGATGCGGTGCAGCAGTGCAGCGAGGGGATTTCCACCAGCCGTACCTGCGAGATCGGTCTGACGCAACATGGCGGCATTGACTACCACGGACTAGTCTATCTGGTGGACCGCGTTACCCAGGCTAGGGTGCCCTGATAGCAGGATCTAAAGGAAGGTGCATAAAGGTGCCCTTCGTTAACGCTTCTTGTCGGAATCGACAGTTCTACAGCAGAAAAAAGAACCCTGATGTGCCGCCGCAGTCCACTGATCAAGTCCCGCCAATGCGGGACCTTCCCAAAACTCGGTAGACCGATTTGATGGCCAGCAATGCTTGGTCCTTCAGTTCAAGGAGAAACACATGAATCGTTCTGTGCTTTTAGGTTTGTTCGTTGCTGCTTCCATGATGGCTTCCACTTCGTTTGCGGCCGAAAAAGACCTATGCGCGGTCAACCTGCAAACCATCGAAAACGGCAAGGCACAGATTCCTCCGGAAATGACTGACCAGGTAAAAGCCTCCGTCGAGCAAGCCAAAGCCGACCAGGCAAAAGGCACCAAGGAAGGCATTGATGATTGCATCGCCGAGACCAACGACATTATCAAGGCCGTCACCGACTCGAAAAAAGGCGCCAAGTAACTCGGCTCAAGGCCAACCTTCGGGTTGGCCTTCCGGGCCGCGTTGGCGTACATCAACAACGGAGTACTGGCAGCCGGGAGCTCAAAGCCCGGCCGTGCCCGATACGAAGCAAACCAAAACCCGCCAATTGCGGGTTTTGTTGCATCTGGGGTCTGGAAATGTGTAACCGCCCCCCCCATCGCTGGAAAAGCTCGACAGGTTTTCTTCAAAAACCGAATTCTTGCGTTGAATCGTAGTCTTTGAGGTAGGCCCCATCAGATCGTGGCGGACTTTTCGGGTTCGGCTTGGCCGTCTACTCATACGACAGCACTGAAACCATCAGCTCAAGGAGATACCCATGAAACGCACCACACTCGCTGGCCTGTTCATTGCTGCTGCCATGCTGGCCTCTCCTGCATTTGCTGCGGACAACAACCTCTGTACGAGCAAGCTGCAAGAGCTCAAAGGCAAAGTGAATGCGCTGCCGGCGAACTCCGCAAACACCACGATGGAGATCAAAAGACTGATGTCCAGCGCCGAAGCCTCACAAGCCTCCGGAGACGACAAAAAATGCGTCACCGAGGCCACCCAGGCATTGGCGCTCGCTGACAGACAGAGCACCCAACCAAACCCATGATCTGTGGTGGCCAACCTTCAGGTTGGCCTTCCGGGGCGTGATGACGTACACTGTATATGCCTGCTGCTCACTTGATTCACAGAGCGTCAGGCTCGGGGCCGTTTAGGATTCGACGCCGGTTGCGAAACTTTAGGTGCATGCCGAGTTGGTAACAGAACTCGTAAATCCACTGTTGCAACTACTTATAGTTGCCAATGACGATAACTACGGCCAGGAATTCGCTCTCGCTGCGTAAGCAGCCTTAGCCCTGAGCTTCTGGTACCTTCGGGTCCAGCAATCACCAGGGGATGTCTGTAAACCCAAAGTGATTGTCATATAGAACAGAATCGCCGTGCAGTACGTTGTGGACGAAGCGGCTAAAACTTACACAACTCGCCCAAAGCACCCTGCCCGTCGGGTCGCTGAGGGTTAACTTAATAGACACGGCTACGCATGTAGTACCGACAGCGGAGTACTGGCGGACGGGGGTTCAAATCCCCCCGGCTCCACCAAATACCAGTTTCCACATGTTCCCACATGATCGGAAACACCCCAAGAAGCCCGCCCCGTGCGGGCTTTCTTGTGTCTGGACATTCCCGAATGAATCCACACAGCATTGCGCCCCGTGTATGCCTGCTTGTATGCTCGCCATAAAATTGAAACTAGGGCATACACGCATGAAGCGTTCGGAGATTAAGCGCCGTCCGATGGCAGACACCACTTTGGCCAGCCTTGAGCCAGAAGCCAGTACCTACCGGGAGCTGGATGGCACCGGGCTCTATTTGCGAGTGAAGCCCACCGGCCAGAAGTCCTGGGAGCTGCGTTACAAAAAAGCAGATGGAAAATGGTCATGGCTGGGGTTGGGAGGCTACGGCAAGGGCAGCCACCAGTTGACCGGCGAACAAGCGCGCCAGAAGGCAGCAGAGCTACGCGACAGCACGATGAAAGATGGCAGCATGCTCGCCACCCAGCGCGCGCAAAAAGCAGCGGAACGCGAAGCCGCCAACAACACTTTCGAGCATCTGGCACGCGAGTGGTACGCCAACAAACGCAAAGGCTGGAGTGCCGGCACTGCAACCCGAACCATTGGCGCCCTGGAGCTGCATGTGTTTCCGGTCTTCGGCAAGCGGCCCTATCAGGGGGTTCTGCCAATGGAGTGGATGGAATTCCTGCGCGGTATGGAGCAAACCGGGATTGTCGAACAGACCAGCCGAGTACGTGGCATGTGCCGGGAAATTTACGACCTCGCCCGCGTCACTGGCCGTGCAACTCACAACCCACTGGAAGGGTTGCACAAGTTCCTGCTGACCAAGCCAGCCGAGAACTATGCCCATGTTTCAATTGACGAACTCCCGCCCCTTTTGCGAGCTATCAGAGCGTACCCGAGCGCGGTAGACGTCCGTATCGGTCTGCACCTGCTGTCTATGCTCGCCTGCCGACCATCTGAGCTGCGAGAGGCACGTTGGTCTGAATTCGATCTAGATGGCAGCCTGTGGACAGTTCCCGCCGAACGAATGAAGCGTCGTCGTGAACATGTGGTTCCCCTGCCACGCCAAGCCGTCGAACTGCTGCGTGATCTGCACAACCTCACCGGCGCTTACCTACTGCTATTTCCTGGTCGTAGCAATACAACCAAGCCGCGCTCCAATACCGTTTTCCTGATGGCCCTGCGTCGCCTTGGCTACGAAGGTCGGCAGACTGGCCACGGGTTTCGCCATATCGCCAGCACGATCCTCAACGAACACGGCTTCGATGAAAACCACATTGAAGCTCAGCTATCACACGTCAAAGACGGGATTGCCGGGGTGTACAACAAAGCTCAATACCTGGCTCAGCGTACGACCATGATGCAGTGGTATGCCGACCACCTGGATACGCTCGCCGCTGGAAACGTCGCGGCCTTCAAGCGAGCTTGATGCCGAGCTTATGGCTCCCACTCCTCCTATAACAAAGCAATAGGGAAACACATGGCAATCAAGCCGCTCAAACTCAAGCGCTACATTTCTGAAGATGAAGCTGCTCAACTTCTTTCGTTACTGATAGGTGAGAAAGTCAGCAGCGAAGATATGGCGGAATACGCCTTGGAAGGGATCATCCCAGCGTACATGCAGTTTTCGCCTGTTGATAAAGAAACATACCCAGGACCAGTCTTCTCCCTTGCTGAGGATGATAGATACCCGGAGTACACAGCACACCTCTCATACATGGAGGAGTGGCTTGCTGTTATCCCGTACCCTCTCCCCCTCGACAGCTGGATAACAGACAGCAATGGCAAAAAATGGAAAGTGCTTGCTGGGAGGGCCGACCTCGGTGTTGACGAGATAACGTCCGAGCACTACGTGAGAGTTTATGCACCTCCAGAAATTTGCCTGGCAGCAGACATCATGAACGATCCCAAAGCCCACCCTAAGTGGCCCGCAATTCTTCATTCCCACGGAGAGACCTGGGGCGATATCGATGGAGAGGATCGCATGGAGCATATGCTGAGCCCATTCAGAGTGGAGGAGATTCAAGATCGTATAGCTGTCGCTGATGGACGCTCGACTTTACCAAGAGGGGGGCCGATTAAAGGTGACCGCCCCATCAACTGGCACCTCGTGGTTGCTGGGCTCGTGGAACTCTTGTTAGACGGAAGGCGAGATACATATAAGACCCAAGGTTTGATCTCAAGTGAGATTAGCTCGCGGCATCCAAATTGGCCCAATGCAAGTAAAACCGCAATCGACCGCGCAATGGCTAAAGCGAATGACGCCGTCGCGCTGGAGGAAAAGCGGCAAGCATTTGATGCCTGATTTTGTCGGGCAAAAAATCCTTTTGTCCGACAATGACTTCAACGGACCGGGTGAATAACGTAGCGAGCTTCAACCATATGGAGCAAGTAAATGCACCCGAATCACCCCACACCAAGTAAAGGCTTGATTCGTCAGCCTGCACTCTGCCAATGGCTAGACGTGACCCGATCAGGTCTCGCCAAGCTAAGAGCGAAAGACTCCTCATTCCCCAAGCCCATCAAAGGTGACTCCCGGCAAGCTGCTGCTTATTACGTTGTGGCGGAGGTGGACGCCTGGCTGTCTGCCAAGATCCAAGCACGGGATGCTATTTAAAATGAATACCAACAACGGAACTGCTCAGTGCGCCCGGCTATTGAAGCGCCTGCAAATGGAGCCCATCGATACGCTCACCGCCATGCGCGAATTGAATATTCTTCGCCCAGGCGCCCGTATTGGCGAGCTGCGGGATCTAGGCCACGAGATTTTTACTCACCGTATTGTGCTCACTGACGATCAAGGCCGCACGCATCGCAGGATCGCTCTGTACTTCCTCAGCACCAACCCGCCAGCTGGAGTTTCCGTATGAACCTCTATCCGTCCAAAATCCGCGCACTTACTCACCGCCGCATTGCCTTAAGCGCCCTCCGCGCCGACTCCAGACTCGTAACTCGCCTCAAGCGCTACAACGACCACATGACCATTGTTCGCGCCCTGGAAGTGCAAGGCGGTGCAGAATGAACGGGGCGCTATTGGTGCCTTTTGTGAGCCTGGCCTATATCGACTCCAGAGGCGTTACGGTGCGCAGTCCTTGCGCCTTGGTTGCCCTGACCCCGGTCGGTTGCAACTTATCCATGAAACACAGTCAGGAGTTGCTGTCATGGGTAGCGTGAGGCCCTTGAATGGCAAGCCATATGTGTGTGCCAGCACTACCACTACGCTAGGTGTTTGTGATGACGACCTCTGCGCACCCACTGCTCCAGCCATCGACGACGATAGCTTGTCCATACTGATTGAGGCCTGCTCTGAGCTTCGCGATTTTTACGAACTAGAGCAGTGCCCTGGACGCGCTGGCTGGCTATCGGAAATCGTTGAGGACTTTAAGGCATTAATCGCTCGTCTCGATCCTTCGCAGCAAGCAAATGAATGATGCCGCAATTCTTTTTCGTGACTCGCTCCTGCCGGCCTACGGGCCGCTTGAGCGAATGGCACTGAAAACCTCGTAACGGATTAATCACCATGACCAAAACAACCTGCAAAAAAGCGGGTACGCCGAAGTCTTGCCCGAAGAAAGCCAAAGAGCTTTTCTACCTCTGCCATCCAAAGGTGGTAAAGGCGCTCCTGGGGCCCTTCCTAACCAAGGCTGACGCAGAAACTGGCCGTGTAATAATGCGCAGCGCCTATGCCGTGGTGACGGCCTGCCTGGTCGATTCAATCGATGACATTACCTACTTGCACGCGCTGAACAATGGGCGCGTCTGTCAGGCCTTTGCTGGCGCTGATCACCATGGAGGCGCTCGTCATGACTGACGTGACGATCCTTTTCCGTGACGCGCTCCAGTCCGTCTATGGACCGCTCGATTGGCTGCCTGTGCCCGATGGGACTATCCACCGTTTCGGCGTCCCGGACGACAAGCCGGGCACGCGCAATGGCTGGTACGTACTGTACCTCGACGGCATCGCCTCCGGCGCGTTCGGTAGTTGGAAGACTGGCGGTGCCAGCACCTGGTGCAGCCGTGAGCCGTTGGACGCCCGGGAAGCCGCGCAGGTGCGCAAACGCATCGACCAGGCCCGGCGCCAGCGTGAAGCTGAGCAACACAAGCGCCAGCTCAGCACGGCCAACCTTGCGCAACGCTGGTGGCGTGACGCTCGCGGCGCCGACCCTGACCACGCCTATTTAATCGCTAAGGGAGTTCAGGCACACAACTTGCGCCAGCGTGGTGACGAACTGTTGGTACCTCTGTACTCCGGTGGAGTGCTGGCCAACCTGCAACGAATAGCACCAGACGGCAGCAAGCGCTTCCTGTTCGGTGGCCAGGTGAAGGGCTGTTATTCACCGATGGGCCTAATTACACCAGGCAAGCCGCTTTGCATCTGCGAAGGCTGGGCCACGGGTGCCACGCTTCACGAAAGGGGCTACACCGTCGCCTGCTCCATGAATGCCGGTAACCTCAAGCCGGTGACGCTGGTGCTTAGGGCTGAATACCCCACCACTGAAATCATCATCACGGGTGACGACGACCGGGGCACCGAAGGCAATCCCGGACGCACAGCGGCCAATGCCGCCGCCATTGCAGTGGGTGGACTTGTGGCGTTTCCCGACTGGCCGAACAGTGCGCCCAACACATTGACGGACTTCAACGATCTGTACCGCTGGGAAGCCGACCATGCCAACGAATAACGTAACCAGCCAGACGGTTGATCTAGGCGGCACGGCAGGGGCGAATGACGGGGCCAACACGGCGAAAATTACCGCAAGCCAAGCGGCAAAGGTCTCGGCAAAGTTTCTGACGATTGAAACCCCGACGATTAAGCCTCCTGAGCGCCCTTGCTGGGGCGTATATGAACACTGGGTAACGAATGAGAAAGGCCGCAAGCTGCGACCCGGTGTGTACTGGCACAGCTTTAAACGCACGACCGCCGATGATGAGACTGACGACGACAAAACAGACCGCCCAATCACTGACGAGTGGATCTCCAGCCCCGTGACCGTAGTGGCCCGGACGACCAATAGCGACGATGGTAGCGAAGGCCGTTTACTCCGTCTGGTAACCGAGAGCGGCATCAAGGAATGGATTATCCCTATGGAGGTGTTCGGCGGTAGCGGTGAGGACGCCAGGCGCCAGTTGTTCGGCATGGGCGTAATCATCGCGCTCAAGAAGCGTGGCGCCTTTATGGAGTACTTACTGGACCAGCGACCCGACCAAGTGTTTGCCACCACCTGCCGCCCCGGCTGGCATGAGTCGGGCGCATTTGTGTTGCCAGGCCGCACCATCGGCAGCGACAAGGTGCGCTATCAGGCCAGCGGCAAAGGACAGAACCTATTCAGCCTGCGCGGCGACCTGGAGGGCTGGAAAACCGAAGTCGCGGCCAAGTGCGAGGGCAATCCGGTACTGACACTGGCGATTGGCTGCGCACTGGCAGGCCCACTTCTGAGCCTAGTAGGCGTATTGGGTGGCGGTGTTCACCTGGTAGGTGACAGTTCTAGCGGTAAGTCGCTGGCGCAACTGATCGGCTCATCGGTATGGGGCGACCCCGGCATATTCGCGGCGAGCTGGGACATGACCAAAGGCGGCTTGGAGATCGAGGCATCGAGCCGCAATGACACCATGCTTCCGCTGGACGAGATCAAGCGCGCCGACCCCAAGCGTGTGCAGGAAATGGCCTACTCACTCGCCAACGGCCAGGGCAAAGGCACCATGACCCGCGACCGGGAAGCCCGCGGCAAACTGAGCTGGCGTCTGCTGGCGCTTTCCAGCGGCGAACGCTCTCTGTCCGAACACGCGGCCATCAGCGGTAATGCCGCCCACGCTGGCGCCGAGTTACGCATGGTGGATGTAAACGCCGGCACTCGCACCCACCGGGCCTTTGATGAATTGCATGGCCTGGAGGGTGCCGACTTTCACCGCCTGCTGACCGTCGCTGTCGGCGCCCATCACGGACACATCGGGCCAGCATTCGTGGAACAGTTGCTCGCCAGCGACGACCGTGCCGGCCTGCTTGAAGACTTTGCCGGTATCCGCGCCCAGTTCATCGAGGACAACGCCCAAGCCGGACGTGTGGCCGATCGCTTCGCCGTCATTGCCTTGGCTGGGGAAATGGCAATCGCCTACGGCCTACTGCCCTGGACGCCAGGCAGCGCGTTGGCCGATTGCCAGTTGCTCTATGGCGAATGGCTGAGTCGGGTAGGCAGTGGCAATGCCGAAGACCGCCAGATCCTCGCTGGCATCCTGGAATTCATCGACAAGCACGGCAGTAGCCGATTCTCCGATGTGGATGCGCCAGAGGTAGACGCCAAGGTGTTCAACCGTGCTGGCTACTGGGAAGTGGTGGCCGGTAAGCGCCTCTACCTGTTCAACAAGTCGGCGCTGACCGAAGCAGCTCACGGTCACGGCCTGACGCGAGTAGTGAAGGCACTAGAAGGCGCTGGCGCTCTTGCCAAGCACGATACCGACCGAGACAGCCGCAAAACCAAGAAATACCGCCTGCCCGCCGGTGGGTCTGCCCGCTTATATGCCATCGACCCAGACGCCATGGATGGCGAAGGGATCAGCCAATGACCACCTCCATCACCAAACGCCGATGCCCGAATTCACAGGAACCTATAAACGTGGGGAACAGGGGGAACGGGGGAACGGCCAGTGAAACCGTGGCCTGTAGCCGTTCCCCCTTATTGAAGTGTTGGGGAACAGGGGGAACACAAACATGTTTTTGAATATAAGACTCCGCGCACTTCCTGACATTTGGTTATCACTGTTCCCCACAATTTTCGGTGGGGTACAAGTTCCCCCTCTGGAAGCCCCTGAAACACCGGGTGTTCCCCCCGTTCCCCCGTTCCCCCGATTTTTTTTCACAGGCACATTTGGGAGTAAGTGGAATCCGGGCGAGGTGGCGCAATGAGCCTCCTTTCCGGCCTGCTCGATCACATGCCGCCGACCATCGCTGGCGCTGACAAACCGACCATGGCGAATCGCACCACGGAACGTCCACATTTGGTGCTGGTCAGCCACGCTTCCCGAGCTCGAGGTGACGCTGCGACTGGAATTGGGTTTACCGATAGACACTGTGCCGACTGGCACAGCAAACGAGGAAGATGACGATGATTGATAAACGCGACGGCGTGACGAAGAAACCCCAACCCAGCCAGGAATACTTCCCGCAGTCTCACCCTGACCGGCTGCCCAAGGGCGAGACCGGAAAGAGCGGGAAGAAAGGCAAATGACCGGTGTGCAGCACACACGACAAGGGCGCCCATGAAGCGCCCTTTATTTTATTTTCGAACGTATGTAGGGGCCTTTGTTATGATTTTCCAACGGCGCGGTTTGCGCTTTTTACTTTCTTAGGCTCGGACAGATGAAAATGGACGTTGAAAAGTGGTTAGGGTACCTGAGTCGCTTCCTGAACATTATCAGACCCAAGGCCTATAACGTCATTGCGCGGATTGTTGTCGGTGCTGGTGCTGCAGTGGTGCTTTCTCAGACCAAAATCGTTGAGGCATTGATCGTTGCTGCGGTTGAGTTCTACTTCGGGCGATCCGATGTTCTAAGAGAATTTCTGAACCAAGAGTCAAGTCTGGGGTGGGGTTTTGGGATTATTGCGCTGGGGCTGGTTTATCACCTGTCGATGACGGTCGGTGTAGATTTGGTGAGCGAAAGGCTGCAGCGCCTCCCAAAGTACCCTGTGCTGGCATTGGGCGTCCGGAATGCCGACAGTGAAGAATATGGTGGCAAGAAAATCCAAATGAGGGGTGCGCTTTGCCAAGTACCTGACGCAGCTGGAATCCCAGATCACGTAAAGGTCATCAGCGTTCCTCGAGAGCGCGGCGGCCTTGACCTGTTTGGCGGGAGCTTTACGACAAACTTTTTGGCGAGCTCCCTGAATTCAGACTTCTACAGGGATAGGTCTGAATATTTTAGGACTTGGGGAGGAGCAGAGCTCCTGCGCTTTACCATCACGAATGACTCACCAATCCTTGCGAAGAATGTGAGCGTATGTTTCGTCGTCTCCAAAGCCGCTGGGGTGGCTATGGACAATACAAACGATGACTTTCCGACCATCCCCTCTGCCAAAAAGGACGGTATGAGGTTTTTACCACCTGTAACGGCAGTAGAAAAGTACGACATAAAGAGGGGGCACACCGGTCAGGAGTATATTTTCTCTTGGGATGTGGGTGATGTGCAGGCAGGCACAGTGCTCGAGTCCAAGACCTTAATTTTTCTCCGGGCCGAAAGGGATATCGAAATACGAACCACTATCTATTGCGACGACTTCCCTGAGCCCGTAAACGACACGTACGAGGTCAAGGCACCTACTAGCGATCGCTCACAGATATCGGTGGCAGACTTGAAAGTGGAAGACACCGAGTTTACCAAGATGCTTGACGATGTAGTTATGGACGGTTATCTGAGGCGGCGCGCAGAGCAAGAATTCAATAAGTACCAGCATGAGGCGCAGGAATACTTGCCGAAGTGAAGTGCTACTGGGGGTATTCCTTGCCCCCCAGCAACCCTAGTGCCGACGCTGACATGGACGTCAACGCGATTCACCAGTGTCGAATGCTTTTCCGGTTTCCCACAGAATGTATTTGTAAGCACAACCTACCAGCAGGAAAATTATTGCCCCAGTGCAGGCGGAAATCGACACGACATCAAGCGCCTTGACTGGACTGTCGTTGGTCGCGTAATTCACCAGCACTAACAAAAAGAGAATCACGAGAAGCACATGTACTCTGACCCACCTGAACAAGAGACGGGCTGTGTACTTCGGTTTCCAGGCACCCTCTGACGTTTGCGCAGTGACTGCCGACGCTTCGGGGCGATGAGCCCTCGCAGGCAAGAACGGGGCCACTACGACCGCGATCGTAACCAACGAGGCCAGAATAGAAAGTAGGTTTGAAGCAGTGTCGAGCGCCATCTATGACTTCCTGCGGATCTTGCTAGTAATGGCTTTTTAGTAGGCATCGGGCGTCTCATAATCGCAAGCATCGTCTGCCACCGCCTGCGCATTGCGGATTTCCTGCCGTGTCGCCCCTCTCTGCGTCTCGAGGACTTCCACGTAGGAAAGCGCCACGTCGCACATGGCCTCCTGCTTCGCACTCTGCTGCTGTGCCCACCCGTAGACCCCGCCGACCACCAGCGCGAGCTGCATCCCACGGCCGAGCCACTCAAGCCAATCGATCTTCATGGTGCTCATCGTGTGCTTGAGCACATGCCAGCGGTTGAACACTTCTGGGTTGCCGAGCATGACCTGGATGCCTACACCCTGGCGCCCGTTAGTTTGACCACGCTTTGACGGATCGCGAGACGACCATGCGCCAGCGCCTGGCTGGACGCCTTGATCTGTAAGGGCTGGAGCAACTTTTCACGTACGGCAGTGGGCGCGGCTCGTCAAAACTCTCGGTGGGCTCGTCAAGGGAGATTTACCAGCGGCGGCAGACGCGAGGCATGGTGAACATGACCATACCCCTGGATTCGAATCAATCTTCGCTAGCGTCGTTCGGTGTCGTGATGAACATAATCTCAGCTCAAATCAAACGGCTGGAGCTCTCCCATGATTATGCCCAACTACCGCGGCTACACCATTCAAACTGACTGCTACAAGAACGAGGCCGGCTGGTTCCCTCGTTACCATTTGACGAATTTGATCACCGGCGAAGAAGGCACAATCGCACCGAGATGCTCATACAGCACCGAGGTGGAAGCTATAAGGGAATCGCTAAAGTTCGCAGCGCAAGCTATTAGGCGCCAAGAGGTCGGCTTTTAAAGCGCTACCGCTTACCTGACAGCAGGATGGAGCAGGTACGCTTTTGTTTTCCCGAATGGAATCGAAGCGATGCCTTCCCCTGAGTACTCTCTCCCTGATGTCCTTGAGCGCATGTATCAAAACCAGCTCGCCCTGGAGGCCGCTTTAATGGAGCTGACCTTGTTAGTCGAAAGCCAGGGACAAGCCGATGCCGGCGACAATATTCGGACTGCCTTGGGCGTGATCGGCGAAAACGCCGGACATATCAATCAGGGGTTGGCCAGACTGAAGGCACAAGGCGCGACGTAAGCCAGCATTAGAATCAAGGATCGCTTATGAACGATGATTGCGAAGTGGTATTTGTTGCCGGTCTGGGCAAGATGCTGGGCCGAACCGAGGCGTCGGTCAGAGAGGGGATTCGCCGAAGCGTGGACTGGCTACCCAAGAGTTTCAAGATGGGAGTCAGGCATTGCTGGCTGAAGGAGGACGTGCGGTAGTTTTTGCGCGAATGCCGCGACGGCGAGAGTAAAGCACCGAAGGTCGGCAGGAAGCGGCAGACGCCGCCAACGCTGAGAGGTATTAGTGATGCAGGGATGGGAGAGCGATGACTCTGATATCGATTACTGAAGCCGCCGTTCTCCTGGGCATCGGTCAGTAGCGCCATGAACAAAGAGATAACTCCATGACAAACAGAGCGGCGACAAACAGCATTGATCGTTTCCTGCGCCTCGACGAGGTGTTTCACACAACCGGTCTTGGCCGGAACACGGTGTATCGCCGAATCAGAGAAGGCACCTTCCCAAAAAAGGTAAGGATAGGCCCCAACTCGGTGGCGTGGCGTCAGTCAGCAATCGTTCAATGGATGTTCGATCCAACCCAAGACGATTAAGAGATTTGAAGTTGGACGTACGCCAAGAGCGAAAAAGCCCGCACGGAACGGGCTTGGTGCCGCTATGAACGCCAGATTGGCTCGAAGAACCTTTTAAGCTCTGCCGGAGTATGGCGAGAGGTAAGAACGCCTTCACAGATTCTTGCGAATACGGAACCGTCCATTGGGTCTTTTGGGACTAATAGCTGGCGCCGAACTCCTTCCTCTAGCGTTTTCACTGACTCAATTCGAGCCTTCGCGTAGAGGACAAAGCTATCGCATCGTATGAAAGGATGATCGCCGGCGCCAAGGAGGCAGCTAGTATCGTGAAATCTACCAGGGCGTATCGTGGAGATGCTGACCATTAAGACCAACTTTTCTTCATGTACGGGATCATTGAGCAAGATGAAAAGGTGCTTGAGGTCAGGTTGCTCCGCCGTGCCTGACGGTACTAATACAGTCGCGCGTCTTGTGACTAGGAACATCTAATCCTCGAAAATAGCTGATCCATGCTGTTGTGACTATCCAGGTTTTGCTGCGCCAGGTGAGCCTCTTCCGGGGCGCGACCGAGCGCAGTGAAAACGTCCTTATAGTCGATTGGCAGAGACGAGCCATCTGGGTCTCGCCATTCGGCGCAATGATCATGGGTGAAATTACGCAATGCCCATGCATCCATAGCACCGAATTCATCTTGAACTGCCGCAAGAACCTCTATGTCAGCTTCGCTGAGGGCCGGCAAATCGAGATCGCTTTGAGAGAGCTCGCTTTGTTTCAAGCTGAGCATGTGCCCAGCCCGGTCGGCGACCCAGCTGTCCCAACCATTTTCGACAGAGAAACCAGAGCCATTCATGAGCTCGTAGGTTTTTGATAATACTGGGCCGTGCGGCATGGAAACCATACGATCCCCGGATATGGGGGTATCGAACATATCCAGCGCTCGACGGTCTGCCAGATAGAGAAGCTTCATCAATTTGAGAATTGACAAGCTTCCGCCATTCCTTTGGAGAAAAAAGGCCGCCATTTGCGCAACCTTGCGTTCATTGAACGCCATGATCCACCTCCTAATGTATTCCCATTCTGTGGAATACCGTGCGACAGCCGCACGTTGTAGCACTTACTTTGGGCACGCGATTATCGCCACCTCGAAAGCCCTGTCAACAAATTCCCGCGCCACGAAACGTGAATTTATGAAACGTGGCGCGCACGATCACTATAGATGAGACGCCCAGAAACTGCGCTGGTTCAGGGATCTTTTTGACTGATATGGGTAACTTGTAAAATCAATTGCGTCGAAATGCTTGCGACGGACGGTACACCACTACAACTCACCGTCGCGGCCAGATCACTCATCCTTCGCCCTAGTGATAGGGGGTGAACAAATTGCTAATGTTAACCACCTACAAACGCGTCAAAAATTCGGTCAAAAGCCCCGGTTTTGTTGGCCGAAAGTGGCCTGAACCTATGCCTACAAGCTGTTAACATTTGCTAACGTGGGATTTCCCATCAGGGAACGAGAGGCCAGGGCGCGGCAATCGTTTCGGTTCAGATGCTCAATGAGGATTCCAACCGCCGTCGGTGCGTTACGGGCCACGTTCCGTTGCAGGAATGTGATTTGAGGTTGTGGCCTTACGAATACTTATGACTGGTCATTTTTCTGTAAGCGTCTAGCAAACACACCTTCCGAACTCCAGCATTAAGGACGATGGTGTCCGCGTATTTTTAAGCGGACGCGATAGCCCTTAATGTCAGGATTTCCATGCGCCAACGAAGCACTTACCCCAAACCGCTCAAAGCCCAAGTTCAGAATGGCTGCAACCCGGTGCGACCATCTCCAGCGTTGCCATCACCCACGGCATCAACGCCAATGTCATTCGCAAGTGATCGGGCATGACCAATATGTCTATCGAAAAGATGTGCTGGTGCGGCTGCCGACGCAGCGTCAGCGAATGGTGAACACGCCTTGCGCAAATCAGGCATGGGCCACGGGATTGGCTCCTGATACTAGATGGTGAGATCAACCGCTTTCATGTGCCCGGCGACAAGCTTGGCTCGCAGAACGGGTGAGACACTGGATGTGCTGTTTACAGCCTCGCCAGCAAAGCAGAGGCGGCGAACGACTATCAGACGATGGCGGCGGTGCTCGGCGCGGCGGTATTGCCATGGAGGGATGCCGCTCGGCACTAGAAGGCCTTGCAACAGTTATTGGACACTCTTAAATTGCGGCACGCGAGATCGTGCCTATCGAACCTTTCAGGGAGAACGTGAAATGCCTACAGTGCAAGTTTTTGATAGCAGTCCTAAAGTTCTGGACGTTGTCCTGGCGCTGCAGAATGACTATTTGGTCGTGATACACGGAGGCATGCGGCCTTATCCCACCGAGATTTATAAGCAAGCGGAGAAAATGCTCAAAAAGGCAAATATCAAAGGAAGTCTGATTCTCCGAGAAGTGCTGCTGCCGGCAGATAACACCCTAAACTGGACGTTCATCATGTTTCTCCACCCCCAATTTGCGCTTGACGATAAGGAAATAGTCGAACTCGGCGGGACAGCGATAGATGCCTGGCTGGCCTCCAAGAAAAAACTGCCGTACATCCATCGTGAATAGCTTGGGTCATCGCCATTCTGAACATGCATTGCGACTTGGTTTTTTACAGACCACATCACGGTCGGATCGAGCTCCCTAGGTGACTTCGCCGGACGGTTACATTTTTCTTGCCTGACACGACGCAGCAACCAGAAGCATGTATGCCCTTGTGTATGCCTTGAGTCTTAGAAGCAAGCCAAGCCCAATGATTACAGGGACATCACAAACCAGTTCAAACGTCCCCGGCCCACCAATTGAGACACCAACGAAGCCCGCCCCGTGCGGGCTTTCTTGTTTCTGGCTGTATCGCTAGCCCTGCAACCGTCTGAAACAGGACCCACGCCAACGATCAGTACTTGATATCCCGGGCTGTGCGACGGGTATCCTGCTTGGTGCTGCGCTTGTCCTGGCGACATTCCACGTTGCTCTTGTCATTGCCCTTTCTGCATTCATCCTTGGTTTGCCGGGCAGTGGATCGCCCTTCCTGCCTGGTATCGCGAGCTTCACGCCGCTGTTCACCCTGCTCGGTCGCGTAGACGGGTAGCGTCACCCACTGCACGCCAGCGGCGATGAGCAGCGTCGCCAGGGCTTTCAAGTAGTGCTTGCGAATCATGACTTTTCTCCAATTCAACATCGTTCGGTCGCTTCGGTCGCTCCCCCAGGCATTCAGCGAAAACGTGAGTTACATCGTACGCCCACAACTCACAAAAGCACTTTGTGGCAGGTGAAATCTGACGATAGGGTCACATGGATAGTCGCGCAATGCCGCTATGTGCATGGTTGCAATATGGGCACCGGCCCGAACCTCCTTGTTTCCAGGTAGTGGCGTCGAGTCGATGCCTGACAGACAAACCGGTCGGAAGCAGACTTTGCCGCGGATCATTTGCCGTAGCTATGCCGCAAGCTCTGGTACAAGGCTTTGATCCAGATGAATTTTTCTTCACCCCACGGTTGCGTTACTGCCTGTACATTGCACTCGCTCATTCAAGAAACTACGGTTTGCCCGCCCTCCCGCGGGCTTTTTTTTGTCTGCGAATTCGCAATTCGAGACTCACTGAAGGTTTCCGCGAGCAACAAAAAACCCGCACCCCTTTCGAGATGCGGGTTTTGCGGTTCAACACCAACTCAATTCGCTGCCTGGATCTGAGTCGCCGCCACCGGTTGTTGCGCTTTGGAGAGCACCGGCTGTTCCAGCCTCGCTCGCCCGTAGAACGCCAGCGCCGTCAGTAAACACGCCAGCCATACGAAGATCCCGGCCCAGAAGGTGTGGGACATGTAGTGCCACCCTTGCAATACCCGTGTGGTGCCATAGATGAAACCGAGGGTCAGCGAGCCGTACATGATCGCTTTCGAATAGCGCCAGCGATAACGGCGAGCCACGAAGTACAACGCCAGCATGGTGAAACCGCCCGATGCATGTCCGCCCGGCCAGCAGCGCCCCTCACCGGCGACTTTCAACAGGTCGAAATTTTCATACCACTCAACGTGCTCCATTTTGCCGCCGTACAGGGTCGTCTCGATCGGGCAATACACGCTGGTGTGGCCCTTGAGGTAGTGAATGACCCCGGTGCTGATGGAGAACGCGAACACCACGTAGAGAAAGTCGCGTCGATGGCGATTGGCAAAGCGCAGCACCGGTGCGACTTTGATTTTTTCCAGGAAGGCGATGATTTTCGAGTGCTTTTCAGCCTTCAGGCGCGGCCAGAGAAACGACAGCAAGGCACCGATAATCGCTATTTCTCCGGTCCAGTTCGGAATGATCCGCGCCCATTTGTGGGTGATTTTTTCGAACAGATGGACCTGGTCCAACGGGTACGTCTGCGTCACCGGATCAAAAAAGTAATTGTTGAAGGCGATGTCGATGCCGGTCATGTCGAACATCAGGAACACCGCGACCGCGCAGGCCAGCGGAATACCAAAATTCACCCGGTAAAAGCGGGAAGCGGTCTGCATGCTCAGTCCTGATTCGAAGGGATGGTGAAATTCAACGGGTCGTCACCGTCGGCCAATCCGATGCTTCGATAAAGCCAAGCATGCGCGGAGTCTGCGGCGTTTCGGCGGAGATAAACAAAGAAGCCCCGTAACCCAGGGTCGACGTCGGCACATGGAGGTCTTTTTCCAGTTGGTCCATGCATTCGCTGTGGGTCACCAGAATCAGGTTACGTCCGGCCACTTTGTGCGCCAATGCGTCGCGCAGCATGGTGCCCCGGCAACCGATCAACCAGTCTTCGCCCGTGCCAACCTTGTTGAACATGAAACCGGCGGTCTGCGCCGTACGCAGGATCGGGCTGTTGTAGATATCGGCCCTGTCCAGGCCCAGGTTCTGGAAATGCGCACCGACACCCATGGCGACACTGCGCGAGCGCTCGGTAATGCCATCGTTGCCAACCAGGCAAGGCGCCGTGGAGTGATCGCAGCGCTCGACGTGGCGCACCAGAACGATCAGGTCGCCCTTGGCCCACCCGGTCATCAACGCCTGTGCACCGGTCACATTGCCGTGAGCCAGGTCCGCAACGGCGGCAGGTCGCAGCAAGAACAGCACCAACGGGATCACCAGCAACGCCGAGACCAACACCACCGCAGCGTTGCGATAACGGGCGAAGCGGTTCAGATCGATCGAGCGTTTTACCCCAAAAAGACTCAGTCTTAATTCCACATCAAGCCGCCTCGCCGGCACGCACTACCTCATCAGATACCGGCAGGTTAAGGAAACGCGCGTCGGTGACGGGTGAAACCCATGTGAAAAAAAGCTTAAAAGCGCTGTAAAAGTCTTGTTACAGAACCGTGCGGAAAAAACCTTTCAGCTCCCGGGATTGCTGCCGATACATCCTGCTTACACCGCTTGGCGGCTTCCAAAAAAAACAATCTTCCAGCCAACCGACGATAAAGAAGTACCAAGTTCCTGGAGGAATGAGATGAATAGCTGGTTCGGCAACATCAGCGTGAACCTGAAACTGGGCCTGGGGTTTGGCCTGGTCCTGGCACTGACCTGCGTCCTGGCCCTGACCGGCTGGACCAGCCTGGGCGGGTTGATCGACCGCAGCAACTGGATGAGCGACATCACCCAGCTCAACGCCGGCCTGACCAAGCTGCGCGTGGTTCGCCTGCAATACATGCTGACCAACGGCGACGAAACCGCCGCGCAGAACGTGCAGACCACCCTCGACGCCTTCTCGGCCCAGCAGCAAGCCCTTCTGGCGAAGTTCAAGAGCCCGGAAAACCTCAAGCTGCTGCGCGAACAAGGCGCCGTCATCGACGCCTACAGAACGTCCCTGGGCAAGATGCGCAGCGCCTATCGCGCCGGCAACAGCGCCCGCGACGCCATGAGTGCCAACGCCGAAACCGCCAACACGCTGATCAATGACATCAATACCCGCGTGCAGCAAATGCCGTTGAGCGACCAGCGATTCGAACAGTTCCAGGCCATCACCGCGGCCAAGGAATCGTTCCTGCTGGCCCGCTACGAAGTGCGCGGCTACACCGCCAGTACCAATGCCGAGACCGAGCAAAAAGCTGTCGGTCAACTGGACGCCGCCATCGCCAGCCTGAAACCGCTGAACGTGCATTTCGCCGATTCCCAACAAGACGCCTTGCGTCAGCTGGAAACCGCGTTGGGCAACTACCGCAGCGCCTTGCAGACCTACAAGACCGCCAGCAATGACGCGGTGCAGGCGCGCAAGGAAATGACCGAACAGGGCGCCGCCATCGTGTCCCAGAGCGATCAGCTGTATCAGATCCAGCTCGACCGCCGTGACGCCGAAAGCGCCCAGGCGCGCACTCTGCAACTGATCAGCACATTGCTGGCTCTGCTGGTGGGCGTCATTGCCGCCGTGATCATCACCCGCCAGATCACTCGCCCATTGCGCGAAACCCTGGCGGTGGTCGATCGCATCGCCAGCGGTGACCTGTCCCACAATGTGCTGGTCACCCGTCGCGACGAACTCGGCGTCTTGCAACAAGGCATCGCTCGTATGGGCGTAACCCTGCGCGACTTGATCAGTGGCATCCGCGACGGCGTGACCCAGATCGCCAGCGCCGCCGAAGAGCTGTCGGCCGTGACCGAGCAGACCAGTGCCGGGGTCAACAGCCAGAAAGTCGAGACCGATCAGGTCGCTACCGCCATGCACGAGATGACCGCCACCGTGCAGGAAGTCGCGCGCAACGCCGAAGAAGCCTCGCAAGCTGCTGCAGCGGCGGACGGCGAAGCCCGTGAAGGTGACAAAGTGGTCAACGAAGCCATCGCCCAGATCGAGCGCCTGGCCAGCGAAGTGGTGCGCTCCACCGAAGCCATGAGCGTGCTGCAACAGGAAAGCGACAAGATCGGCAGCGTCATGGACGTGATCAAGGCCGTCGCCGAACAGACCAACCTGCTGGCACTCAATGCCGCCATCGAAGCGGCCCGTGCCGGTGAAGCCGGTCGTGGTTTTGCGGTGGTGGCCGACGAGGTCCGCGGCCTGGCCCAGCGCACGCAGAAATCCACCGAGGAAATCGAAGGCCTGGTGGCCGGCCTGCAGAACGGCACGCAGCAAGTGTCCGCCGTGATGAACAACAGCCGCGTCCTCACCGACAGCAGCGTGGCCCTCACCCGCAAGGCCGGCGAGTCACTGGAGAACATCACCCGCACGGTGTCCAACATCCAGTCGATGAACCAGCAGATCGCCGCCGCCGCCGAACAGCAAAGTGCCGTGGCCGAAGAGATCAGCCGCAGCATCATCAACGTGCGCGACGTCTCCGAGCAGACTGCTGCGGCGAGCGATGAAACCGCCAAGTCCAGCATTGAACTGGCGCGGTTGGGTGGTCAATTGCAGCAGATGGTGAGCCACTTCCGCGTCTGACGTTCAGCGCTCGCTGAATCGACCATCCAATCGCGAACAGGTTCGTCCTGTAGGAGCGAGCTTGCTCGCGATGGTGGTCAACGATAACGCGTGCATTCTGAATGATCGCGGCGCTGGCAGGTACTTCGCGAGCGAGCTCGCTCCTACAGGACCGGTTTTCTGCGATTGAGGTCTGACTGACTGCAACTTTCCAAGACTTACGCCCTCACCGCGTCCCGCGCTGGCGCAATGCCGACGGCATGAAGTACGCGTCTTCGGGCACCGGTTGGGCAAAGTCCACTGTGCCCGGCTCTTCGTTATCCAGGTTCTGCACGTAGTAACGACGCGCCTGTAAGTCATGGAATACGTCCAGCGCACTCCAGGTGGTGGGCAGGTCGTAGAAGTTTTTCAGGTAGGCCATCGACACCCGCCACAACTCCCCACGCCCGTCATATTGATCCACCAATGCGGCGCCCCAACTGTCCTCGTCCAGAAACAGCACGCGCTTGGAATAGATATGCCGCGCGCCCGGCTTGAGCGTGCCTTCGACCACCCAGACCCGATGCAGCTCATAACGGGTGAATTGCGGGTTGAGGTGGCCCGGTGTGAGCAGCTGCTCGTACTTCACCTCAGGGCTGCCGACTTTGTAATTGTTATAGGGAATGTAGACCTCTTGCTTGCCCTTGAGCTTCCAGTCGTAGCGGTCTGGCGAGCCGTTGAACAGGTCCGTATCGTCCGCCGTGCGCAGGCCGTCGGATGAGGCGATCGGGGTGTCATACGCGAGGTTCGGCGCCCGGCGCACACGGCGCTGGCCCGCGTCGTAGACCCAGGCCTGACGCGGGTCCTTGAGCTGGTCCAGGGTCTCGTGAACCAATGCCGCACCGCCCGCCAGACGGGCCGGGCTCTTCACGAACGCCAGGTAGTAAAACAGCATGTTTTTCAGGTCGGCAAACTGCCCGCCCGAGCGGTAATAGTTGAAGAGCCCCTCCTGCTGCGAGGTCACAAGCGCGAAGCTGCCGTTGCGTTGTACCGGCGCTTCGGAGGCACGACGGACCACATAGATGCCGCGATAACGGGTGATGTGGTTCCACAGCACCTCGATGCCATCCTTGGGCACCGGGAACGGCACACCGCCATAGGCATCGTCAAAACCGGTGCCGCCATCGAGCAGCTTGGCCGAGGTCGCGTTTTTCAAGGTGTTGTCATACAGCCACTGCGGCGCCGCGCCCGAGCGGCGAGAGGGATAGACCGGCATCTGGAAGGTGTCGGGGTAGCTGTTGAACAGTGCGATCTGACCCGGGCTGAGGTGGGCCTTGTACTGTTCAAGGTTGGCCTTGGTGATGGTGAACAGGGGCTTGTCCGCCGCATACGGGTCCAGGTGATGCTGGCCCGGCTTGTAGCCCGCCGGTGCCTGGGTGATGCCGCCGTTCCAGGCCGGAATGGTCCCGGCCGCATTGCCGGCACGCTCGGCCCCCAGCGGCGTCAGCGTGGTCTTCAATTGCTCGGCCTGCTGGGGCGAGATCGCGGCCAGCGCGTTGCCGGCGGCCAGGCTCAGGAGCAGCGCCAGCGTGGTCTTGGTCAGTCGTGAAGTGTGAAACATGATCGTTCTCCGAAGTACAAAAACCTGTGGGAGCGGGCTTGCTCGCGAAGAGGGCGGCACATCCAGCACAGATGTCGCCTGATTCACCGCTTTCGCGAGCAAGCCCGCTCCCACAATGGGTCTGCGTGTAGCAATCAAAGGAAGTACTTGAGGTTGAAGCCGACGTTGTCGCGGTCACGCAGGCCGTTGTCCTGCCCACCGCCGTAGAACTCGGTGTATTGCAGCTCGGCCTCCAGCTTGTTCTGGTAGTTGGCCTTGATCCCCAGGGTGTAGGCCTTGCGGCCCTCGATGATGTTGCCCGCCTGGTAACTGTTGCCCTTGAAGTCATCCTTGTAGACGACATAAGGCGAGACGTTGACCCCGGCATACACGTCGTTCCAGGTGCCGTTGAGCATCGCGGTGTAGCTGTAGGAGTTGCGGTTGACCTGATCGCTGCGTTCGCCGCCGGACACATAGGAAAAGTTACCGGTGCCAGCGTAGTAACGGGTACTGCCGTCATAAGCGGTGTATTGCAGGCTGCTGCCGCGCAGGTGCTCGGACGCCAGCTCGAATACGCCGAACATCGAGTCGAATGACAGGCTCGGGCCAAAGTTGTAAATGGTGCCCATGGACGCGTTGAACGCTTCCACCCGCTCGGCGTTATTGATCTGGCTGTCGAGCGTGACCTGCTGCCCGCCGATGTTGATGGTCTGGCCGCCTGCCGCTGCGGCGGCGCCGTTGGCCAGGTCGCCGATCAGGTCGTTGGTGGCGGCGACCCCGATGGGCAGGTTCGGCCGATAGGCCACTTCGCCGAAAACCGACGCCTGGCCCAGGGTGGTGTTGAAACTGAAGCCGTACATGCGGATGTCTTCGGCGTAGCGCCGATGCGCCTGAATATTGCCCAGCACATCCATGGTCGCCAGGCCGTTGGCCAGTTGCCCCGCCTGGCTGCCGGCAACACCGGCCAACAGGTTGGTCAGGGCGTTCATGTCGATGCCCTTGTACCCACCCAGATCGGCGGAAATGGTCGGTTCCTTGGCGTGGTAGTTGACCATGTACAACCCGAACTCGGTGCTGTTGAGCTCTTCTACGATGTAGCGAAAAGCGAAACCGAACTGGCCGTCGTTGCGCGCGTTGAAATCCTTGCCGACCGTGGCCACTTTGACGGTGTTGCCAAAGGCCGGGGTGACCCCGTTGGCGTACAGGCCGGTGGTGCTCAGGGCCTGGCTGAGCAGCGGGTTGTTGCCCAGCGCGCTGTACAGATCGATCACGTTGCCGAAGCCAGGCACCGGGGTGTCCAGGGCGGTACCGGTAAAGTTGTTGTAGGCGGTGTTGCCGCCGTCGGCGAACAGGTCCGTCTGCGAGTAGAACGTGCCGACCGGGTCGATGCGGGTTTCCTTCCAGTTCGTCTGGTAAAAGCTTTCCATGGTCAGGCTGTCGGTCAGGCCGATGTTGAAGCTCAGCGCTTCCACCGGCACCAGCACTTCCTTGACTTCGGCCCCGGGCAAACGGTATTTGGCCGCGTCCACCGGGTTGGTGGTGTTGACCCCGCCACGGTAGAAAATCCCCTCACCCCAGTTGAACACCTGGCGCCCGACACGGGCCGTGACTGGCATCTGCGCAACGTCCCAGTTGCCATAGAGGTAGGCATCGAGCATCTCCACCCGGCTGCCGGCGATATCGCGGGTCTGGTCAGTAAAGTGGTCGTCCTGCGGGAAACTCTGACTGGGTTGCGACGGGTTGTTGTTACGGTAGTAATCGTTGCGCTTGTCCATCAATTGGGTGTCATAGAACGCGGTGCCGCGCACGAACATCCCGTAGTTCTGATAGTTGGCCTCGAGCTCCGAGGTGATCTTGTACACCTCGGAAACCAGCCCGGTGTCGAAGTTGCGATTGCCGTCGTTGGTGTTGACGTCGTCGTTGTTTTTGTCCCGGCCCTGGACCCGCCACAAGCGGCCATAGGACAAGGTACTGTCGAATGAACCGGTGATCTGGTTGTCCAGCACGCTGAACTCCTTGGCCTGCACGCCGTCGACCGCGCACAGTTGCAGCAGCCCTGCCAGGCCCACGCCGGGAAGCGCCGCGCCAGACAGGCGAAATCGAGTGCTCATGATCCGTTCCTCTTTCCCTGGTTTTATTGTTTTTGTGTTCTGAAAATGTGGCTGCGATGGCTATGGCGCCAATCCCGCACGGGCGTAAATCCGGCTGTGGGCGCCGAAATTTCCCAGCAGTTTGAATAGCTGCCGGTTGAGTGCCGGATGGTCGAAGTCTTCGCGCTGCAGCTGATTAGCGCTGCTGAAATCGCTGGTGATCGGTGCCGTGTCCAACCACTGGCCGATGGCTTCATCAAACGCCGCGGATTCGTCGACGGACTCGGCACTCACCACTTCACGCAGGTAGTCCACCGAGTACGGCGGATAACGGCCGTCCTGTGCAGAGTCGGTATAAGCGTCGAGCATCGGGTGTGCATGGCCGGCGCGCAGCAGGCGACGAAGCCAGGTCGACTGATACTTCTCCACTTCCATGTGTCGGGTGGCGACCCGTTCGATGGCGGCATGTTTGTCCGCATCGAAGCCGGCCAGGGCCTTGCCTTCCAGCACCAGCAGGCTCGCCAGTTCGACACCGGGCAGCGGCTTGGCGTGATAAGGCTGGGTCAGGTCCTGAACGTGGTGCAGGCCCCAACCGAGAAATCGATAGCCCCAATAAGGATGGCCAGTGGCAAACGCCAGTCGCGCCAAGCCCATGTACTGGTAGGCGCGCCAGTCCGGCCAGCTGCGCTGAAGAAACCCGGCAGCGGCGTACACCACCGGGCTTTCATGGAAGAAGCCCATATGGAACGGCGCCTGGGAGCTGTACTGAAACCGGGCGTCGCCGAAAGGCTGCGGGCCGAAGCCGTACAACGCACCGACTTCGCCGGGGTTGTCACTGAACAGGTTGATGTCGTGGCCGTAATCCGGCTCATCGGCAGCGCTGGCCAACACGGCCAGGGGCGCGACTTGTTCGTGGTCAGCGACAACGATGAAGCGCTGGCGATTCCACGGTGAAAGCGTCTGTTGCACCATGACTTGTTCGGCCTTGAGGTGTTCACGCTCGGGCAGATCCTTGCCCGGCATCGGCTGGATGACCATCGCCAGATGAATCCCGGGGTTGATGCGTAGTGCGCTGAGGAAGTCGTGGCGCAGTTTGTCCCCAGGCACGACAGGCAATCGCAGGTTGTCGGGGCGCGGCGGGTATTGGGCGAAGTGCTCGCGGGCGAAGCGCTCCTGCTCATCGAGCAGCGCACTCACGGCCTGGTATTGCTGCGAAAGAAACTGTTCCAGCGGCTCGACTTCGACCTGCGGTGCATCACGCAAGGCCGGCAAATCCTGCAACGCCAGGTAGCTGCCCACCGTATGGTTCGACCAGCCCCAGGCTGTGGGGGCCGTTGCACAAAGCAGCAACAGGAGGAATGTCAGCTTCATTGCTTGGTTCTTATTGGATGTGCTGTGGGGGTTGAGCCTAACAACCGACCCTGCCCCTGACACTGTCCAATCTCACCAGAAAAGGTCTCCGATAGCGCCACATGCAAGGTAGAAGAAACACCACAGTTCATTGTGGGAGCGGGCTTGCTCGCGAAGGCGGAGTGTCAGTCGCCATTGATGTCACAGACACATCGCCTTCGCGAGCAAGCCCGCTCCCACAGGGGGGATCTACGGTGTTCTTTCAGGCCGGGTAACCAGTGATTTTGCGGATGCTCTGGTACAGCGGCTTGAGCTGTCGATACATGCGCAGGTAGACCTCTTTGTACAGTCGCTCATAGATCTGCTGCGCCTCGGGTTGCGGCATGAATACCGCACCGACCCGGGTCATGGCGGCCATCGCCGTGGGGAAATCCGCGTGCAGCCCCAGCCCCACCGCGCAGCAAATGGCCGCGCCCAGGCCGGACGCTTCGTAGACATGCGGACGCTCGGCCGGCAGGCCGAAAATGTTCGCCGTGAGTTGCATCGCGGCATCACTCTGGGAGCCACCACCGGCGACGCGCAAGCGCGTGATGGAGACCCTCGAACGCTTCTCGATTTTCTCCATGCCCTGACGCAAGGCATACGCCAGACCTTCGAGGATCGCCCGGTAAATGTGCGCGCGTGTATGCACGTCGCCGAAGCCGATCATCGCGCCCTTGGCTTCGACACCCGGCTCGCGGATACCGGGCGACCAGTAGGGTTGCAGCATCAACCCCATGGAGCCCGGCGGCACGGCGTCGACCAGCGCATCGAAGAGTTGCTCGGGCTCCACGCCCTGGGCTTTGGCCTGCTGCATTTCCCGCAGGCCGAACTCGTTCTTGAACCAGCTGACCATCCAGTAGCCGCGATAAATCATCACCTCGCAGTTGTATTGATCCGGTACCGCGGACGGGTAAGGCGGAATCAACGGGACGATTTCCAGGTAGCGTGACCGGGTGCTGGTGATCGTCGCCGTGGTGCCGTAGGAAAGGCACACGGTGCCTGAATCGACGACGCCGGAACCCACGACCTCGCAGGCCTTGTCGGCACCCGCGGCAATCAGCGGCAGCCCCTCGGGAATGCCGGTGTGGCGGCTGGCCTCGGCGCTGATGTAGCCGAGGGTTTCACCGGGCTTGTGCAGGCTTGGCAGTTGTTCGGGGCGCACCGCCAGCGCCTGCCACTTCCAGTCGGCGGGGGCGGCCCAGCGCAAGCGCTTGAAGTCGAACGGCAGGTAACCGACGCAACAGCCCACCGAATCGACAAAGCGCCCACACAGGCGATGGGTGAGAAACCCCGAGAGCAGCAAAAACTTGTCGGTCGCCGCCCAGACCTCAGGCTGGTGGCGGGCGATCCAGTTGGCCTCGGCCTGGGTGCGAAAGTAGTCCACTGTGGCTTGCGCGCCGACCAGTTTGAACAGCCAGCCCCACGGTCCCTTGATGCCGCCTTTGACTTCGGCCTGGCGTTGATCGAGCCACAGGATCGCCGGGCGCAGCGCCTTGCCCTGAGCATCGACGTTGATCACTGTGCCGCGCTGGGTGGTCAGGGAAACACCGGCGATCTGTGAACGATCGATGCCGGTTTGCTGCCACAACTGCTGGCAGGCCTCACCCAGTTTTGCCCAGTAATACTCCGGGTCCTGTTCGGCCCAGCCGGGTTGAGTCGAATAATAGGCCTGCAACTCGACCTTGCCTTTGCCCAGCAGATTGCCCTGCAGGTCGAAGAGCAGCGCGCGCACGCTCTGGGTGCCATTGTCGATGGCCAACAGGTAACGCTTGTTCGGGTGGTTATCCATGGAGCTCTCTTCAATGGGCATCAATGCGCGGCATCCGGCAAACCATGATGGCGTTGCCACAACGCCCGATAACGCTGTAATTCCTGCTGCCAATGCTCATCGTCCCAACCCAGTCGCGGTTGGCAGAGTTGGCGAATGGCAGCGAAGTAATCCTCGCCACCGCGCGGCAGCAACAGGCCCAGGCGGGTTCGGCGCAGCAACAGGTCATCCAGGTGCAGGACCATTTCCCCATCGCAGGCAACGGCCAGCTCCGCCCACAAGGTGTCAGTGCCGCCGACGGTGTCATGGCCGAGTTCCGCGATCAGTTGCGCCAGCCTCGGCAGGTCACGGCCATGCCGCCCGGCCAGGCGCCGCCACCGGTTGGCGCTGAGCCCCGGTATCGCCAGCGGCGGTACGGCGGCGAACACCGGCGCGGCGTCATCATTGAAGGGGCGCTCGAGCATGGTTGCGCAGGCCTTGAGCACTTCAATCGCCTGCGGGCGAAAGGTGGTCAGCTTGCCGCCGGCCAGGGTCACGCAACCAGGCTCCTGCCACAGCACATGCTCACGGGTTTCATTCGACGGCTTGTCTTGATGCTCACCCGCCGCACTGCCCACCACCGGGCGCACGCCCGACCAGGTCGACAGCACATCGGCGGCGACCACCTCGGCCTGGGGGAACTGTTGGCTGCAGGCCGCCAGCAGATAGTCGAGTTCATCAAAGCTGATGCTCGCGCTCTGGTCCAGATCGCCGTGATGATCGAGGTCCGTGGTGCCGACCACCGTGGCACCCTCCCACGGGAAAACGAACACCGGTCGACGGTCGCGCTCGTGCAGGAAGGTGAAGGCTTGCGCCACTGGAAGGCGCCAGCCCGGCAACAGCAAATGACTGCCACGCAACGGCCGCAACTGGCGAGGGGCATCGGGCAGGCGCAAGCGCTCGGCCCACGCGCCGGTGGCCACGGCCAGCGCACCACAACGCAATGTCAGTAACCCGCCCCCTTCGCAGTCTTCG
This sequence comes from Pseudomonas sp. BF-R-24, assembly GCF_019947335.1. Taxonomy (NCBI): domain Bacteria; kingdom Pseudomonadati; phylum Pseudomonadota; class Gammaproteobacteria; order Pseudomonadales; family Pseudomonadaceae; genus Pseudomonas; species Pseudomonas sp. BF-R-24. Next base: position 28,430 of record NZ_JAGYGG010000020.1, on the reverse strand, counting down.
ACCTGAACCCCGCAAACGCGCCCCTCTTCACGCAGCAATTGCTGTACGCGCACGCCGTTGAGCACCACGGCGCCATCGGCCCGGGCCTCGCCCAATACACGCATCACCAGACGGGCATCATCGGTCAGCGCATCGACAAAACAGGTGCCGCCCAGCAGATCATCTTCCTTCACCCCGGGCGCCAGATAACGCAGTTGTTGCGCGTCATGGAAGTGATGGCTGCGCCGCCCGGCCAATGCGTCATAGATGGACAGCAAACCACCCAGCACCCGCGGTCCGGGAAAACCGCCACGGTAATGCGGCATCATGAAACTCATCGGCTCCACCAGCCCCGGCGCTTCGTCGAGCAGACGCTGGCGTTCGCGGACTGAGTCGCGGGTCAGGCGCCACTGGCCCTTGGCGATGTAGCGCAAGCCGCCATGGACCATTTTCGAGGAGCGGCTGGAGGTGCCCCAGGCGAAATCGCGCTGCTCCAACAGCAGGCAACGCCACCCGCGGCGCGCGGCTTCGCGCAGGATACCGGCGCCACTGATGCCGCCACCGATGACGATCAGGTCCCAGGTTTCATCCGCCAGCGTCGGCAGCACCCGTTGTCGCCACGCCGCGTTCCAGTCCAGGCTCATGGCCGTCACTCCTGCAACAGCGTGCCAGGGTTCAGTCGCCCGGCCGGATCAAAGTGCCGACTCAGTGCCTGCAGGGTGTCCATCGCCAGCGCGCCCTTCTCCCGCAGCAGATACGGCGCGTGGTCCTTGCCCACGCCATGCTGGTGACTGATGGTGCCGTGGTTGTCGACGATGGTCTGGCTGGCCGCCTGCTTGAGCGCCTGCCAGCGCGCCAGGGTGGCGGGGTAGTCGGCCGCCGGGCGAAACACATAGGTGGTGTAGATGCTCGATCCTTCGCCATAGACATGGGAAAGGTGGGTGAAGACATGCACCCGCTCGCCTTCGGCAGCCAAGGCGTCGCGCAGGCTGTTTTCGATCAGCGTGAGCAGGTTATCGACGTTGCTCCAGTCAGTGGCCGTCTCCAGGGTGTCCACCACGTAACCGGCGTTCCACAGGTTTTCCCGCAGGTAGGGAAAACGAAAACGGTTCTGCGCCCACTTCTTGCCGAGCAAGGTGCCGGTAAACACCCCGCCGAACGCCTTGAGGTGCTGCCGGGCCTGGCGCAGGGACAGCGCATTTTGTCGTCGATTGCCGGTCACGCCGAACGTCAGCAGGCATTTGCCCTCACCGGCGCCGCGCAGGGCCAGGTACTTTTCCAGCCAGGCGATCTGCTGCGGGTGACCGGCCAGCGCCAACTGGGTTTCGGTTTCCACCGCGTTGGACAGGCGCAGCATCGACAGCGGCACCCGCGCCTGGGCCAACTGCCGGATGGCTTGCAGCGCCTTGGGCCAATCGGGCAGAAACACACCATAGAAACGCTCATCGGCGGGCAGAGCACTGACCCGTACCTTCACCTCGGAAATGATCCCGAAGCGGCCCTCACAGCCCAACACCACCTCGCGCAGATCGGGCCCGGCCGCCGAGGCCGGAAAGGAGGGAATGTCCAAAGGTCCGGCAAAGGTTTCCAGGGTCCCGCCGGCGAACAGTTGCTCGATCCGCCCATAGCGCAGCGACTGCTGGCCACTGGAGCGGCTGGCGACCCAACCACCCAGGGTCGACAGCTCCCACGACTGCGGGAAATGCCCCAGGGTGTAACCATGGGCGCGCAACTGACTTTCCACCTGCGGTCCGCTGGTGCCAGGGCCGAAGGTGGCCATCAGGCTCTGTTCGTCGAGGTCCAGCAGGCGATTCATGCGGGCCAGGGAAACCGTCACCACCGGCCGCGCGGAACTCGGCGGGTTGATGTGACCGGCCACCGAGGTGCCACCGCCATAAGGAATCAGGCACAGGTCCTGTTCATGGGCGAGCAACAGTAACCGGCGAATCTGTTCAGCGCTCACGGGATAGGCCACGGCGTCGGGACAATTCCCCAACGCGCCTTCACGCAACGCCAGCCAGTCCGGCAGGCTCTGCCCTCGCGCATGCAGCAAACGATCATGGGCATCCACGCTGTACAGGAAGTGTTGCTGCAACCGCGACGGGGGCACGCGGGCCAATGCTGTCTCAAGCGTCGCATCGGGCAGCGCTCGACCGTCACCCACCCGCCGGGCGAGAAAACTCGCGCCTTGGGCCGGCAGTTCGACCACCGTGGTTGCATCTCCCCAGCCGTTCCAGCGTCGCATGCGTGTGTCCTTTTGCGGTTCTGATCAGTGATATTTCAGGCCCCCATACTAGTCAGCCGCCGAAAAGTGTCACGGTCGCATCCGGCCAGTTCGAGTAGCCAATTGAGTCAAACGTCGCGCAGGCGTCAGCCATTTACTTTAGCCGTGGTTTCAAATTACCTTTCAGGGCATTCATCCGCGCACGCGGGCCTTGATCAAAGGAATACGATCATGCAATCCCTGGGCTTCACTTCAGTTCCGCCGCTGCTCAAATACCTGCGCCATGCCGAACAACTGGGCATGGCCATCGAGCCTGCGTTGGCGGCTGCCGGGTTGCAGGCACAGCAGTTGAGTGACAACAGCCTGCGGTTGCCGGGTGAAGCCCATGAACGGCTACTCGATTATTTCTGCGAACACTCGGGCGATGCGTTGTTCGGTCTCAACGCCGCGCGTTTTGTGTTGCCCAACTCCTGGAGCGTGCTGGGCTACATCACCATGAACTGCGCGACACTGGGCGACGCCATGAGCCGCATCATGCCGTTCGAGAAGCTGGTGGGAGACATGGGCGTCAGCCGCGCCGAGGTGCAGGGCAGCGACGTGCACCTGATCTGGACATGCCGCCATCAACGCCCGCGAATTCGCCGACACCTGGTGGAAAACGTGCTCGGTTCCTGGCTGCAATACGCGCGCTGGATCGCCGACACGCAAATGTCACCGGCTGCCGTCTGGCTGGAACATGCCTGTCCGGCCGACACGACGCTGGCACAGTACGAGCAGTTCTTCGACTGTCCGGTACTGTTCGACCAGCCTTATTCGGCGCTGATTGTCCCTTTGCCGTATTTGCAGTTGCCATTGCGCCAGGCCGATGCGCAATTGCTGCGCACCCTGGAAGAACATGCCCAGGGGTTGATGGCCACACTGGAGGACGCTTCGCTGGAACAGCGGGTCAAAAGCATCCTGCGAAAATTGCTCAAGGAAGGTCTGCCGCGCAAGGAGCAGGTGGCCGAGCATCTCGCGGTGTCAGTGCGCACGCTGCAACGCCAGCTGCATCAGGCCGGTACGTCGTACCAGCAGATCCTCGATGACCTGCGCCAGGAGCTGGCCGAGCATTACCTGCTCAACAGCACCCTGCCGATCCAGGACATCGCCCAGTACCTGGGTTTCACCGAACCCCGCTCGTTTCACCGCACGTTCAAAAGCCGGCGCGGGATGCCGCCCGGCGAGTTTCGCCAAACCCACCGGGTGCCGAACGAAGGCTGAAGGCTTAAACCTGAGGGGCTGAAGGCTCAGAGGCTGATCGCGTTGGTGAACACCAACCGATTGCCGAACGGGTCGGCGATGGTCATGTCCTGGCTGCCCCAGGGCATGGCCTGAATCTGCGGATGGGAAAACCTGTATTGCTTGGCCAACAGTTGCTGCTGAAACTTCTCCAGCTCATCCGTCTCGATCCGCAGCGCAGCCCCCGGTGTGCTGTCGCCATGGTGTTCGGACAAGTGCAGCACACATTCGCCACGGGAGATTTGCAGGTACAGCGGGTAATTCGCTTCGAATCGATGTTGCCAGTCGATCTTGAACCCCAGGAAATCGACGTAGAACTCCACTGCCTTGGCTTCGTCGAAAATACGCAGGATCGGAGTTGTTTTGCCGAAGCTCATCGGGTTGCTCCCAGACAATGAAAGACCTGTAGGAGCGAGCTTGCTCGCGATGGTCGTTAACGATGACGCGTGTCTACTGGGTAAACGTTGCACCCTATCGTCCATCGCGAGCAAGCTCGCTCCTACAAAATACGTAACCGAACCGCAATGATAGCCGGGCCTGATGTCAGCAATTCGGCGCGGAAATGCCATTCTTTAGCTTCAAAGTGCCATCACTGTGACGCAATCCTCGAAACTCGCTGAAAACCCGTGCGCAAATCCCCTTCCCGGGCCAGAAACCGTCCTTCCCTGCGCCCGTTGGCCTGGCCATCACGGTAACTCAACACACCGTTGATCCATACCCCTTCAATGCCCTCCGCCGCCCGCTGTGGGTCGTTGAAGTCGGCGACATCACGAATGGTCGCCGGGTCGAACAACACCATGTCCGCCCAATGGCCTTCGCGTATTTCACCGCGCGCCTTCAAGCCGAAGCGCGCCGCCGACAGCCCGGTCATTTTGTGCACGGCGGTGTGCAGCGGGAACAGTCCCACGTCGCGGCTGAAATGTCCGAGCACCCGAGGGAATGCGCCCCACAAGCGTGGGTGCGGAAACGGATCTTCCGGCAAGCCGTCGGAGCCGACCATCGACAGCGGATGCGCGAGGATCCGACGGACATCCGCCTCATCCATTCCGTAGTACACCGCACCGGCCGGTTGCAGTTGGCGAGCGGCCTCCAGCAACGGCAGATTCCATTCGGCGGCGATGTCCATCAGGTCGCGACCGCCCATCTGCGGATGCGGGGTCGACCAGGTGATGGTGATGCGGTGGGCATCGGTCACCTGCTTGAGGTCCAGGGTCGAAGAGCTCGCGGCGTAGGGATAACAGTCGCAACCCACCGGGTGGGTCTTCGCTGCCTCTTCGAGGGATGCCAGCAACTGCGGACTACGCCCCCAGTTACCGGCACCGGCGCATTTGAGGTGAGAGATGATCACCGGGCTTTGCGCATGGCGACCGATCCGGTACGCCTCGTCCATGGCCTCCAGCACCGGTTCGAATTCGCTGCGCAAATGGGTGGTATAGACCGCCCCGAACGCGGTCAATTCTTCGGTCAGTTGCATCACCTCATCGGTCGATGCCGAGAAGGCGCTGGCATAGGCAAGGCCGGTGGACAGGCCCAGGGCGCCGGCCTCGAGGCTTTCGCGCAGTTGCTCGCGCATGGCGCTGATTTCATCGGCCGTGGCGGTGCGAAACAGGTCGTCCAGATGATTGCTGCGCAACGCCGTATGACCGACCAGCGCGGCAACGTTCAGCGTGGTGTTCGCCGCTTCGACGGCCACGCGGTAGTCGCGGAAGGTCGGATAAACGAACGCAGCGGCCGTGCCCAGCAGGTTCATCGGGTCCGGCGGATCGCCGCGCAAGCTCACTGGTGAGGCACTGATCCCGCAGTTGCCGACGATGACCGTGGTCACGCCCTGGCTGAGCTTGGGCAGCATCTGCGGCTGACGAATCACCACGGTGTCGTCATGGGTGTGCACGTCGATGAAACCCGGCGCCAGCACATGGCCCTGCGCGTCGATTTCCTCGCTGGCACGGGCATCGCGCAAGTCGCCGATACGCTCGATGCGCCCGTTGAGAATGGCCACGTCGGCGGGGTATCCAGGGCTGTTGCTGCCGTCGATGATCAGGGCGTTGCGAATCAGCGTGTCGTACTGCATGTCAGTCTCCCAGCGGCAAGTGATCGTCGCCGCCGCGGTATTCGTCCAGGGCGAGCTTGATCCGCCGCAGACGTTCTTGATTGTCTTCAGGATTGGCCAGGGCCAGCTCGGTGGCGAGCACATCGATGGCCAGCAGCATGCCGTAGCGCGCTGCCGTAGGTTTGTAGATGAACGAGGTTTCGGCGCTTTGCAGGGGCAGGACGATATCGGCCAGTTGCGCCAGGGGCGAATCTGCCCGGGTGATGGCCAGAATGCCTGCGCCATAGTTGCGCGCCAGCTCCACCGTTTCAATCAGCTCCGGGGTGATCCCGGTCAGCGAGCAGACAATCACCACGTGTTCAGCGCTGAGGCTGGCGGCGGTGACGCGCATCATCACCGCATCGTGGCACACCGCAATCGGATAACCGAGGCGCACCAGGCGCACTTGCAGTTCATCGCTGCAAAGGGTCGAACAGCCGCCCATGCCGAAGGCGTGAATCATCCGCGCCTTGCCCAGCAGTTTCACCGCATCGGCGAAACGCGACTCATCGAACGCGGCCAGGTGCTGGCGCAAGGTCGACTCGATGTCGCCCACGATCTGCCCGTAGAACGCCGACTGCTCGGGCGTGCCCGCCGGGTCGAGAAACCGGCTGCCGACGCCGCTGGCCTGGGCCAGTTGCAAGCGCAAGTCACGCAGGTCCTTGCAGCCGACCGTACGGGCGAACCGCGACAGCGTGGCGCTGCTGACCTCCGCCCGCAGCGCCAGCTCATCAAGACTGGCGGAGGCGGCAAATCCTACGTCGTCGAGCATCAGGCGGGCGATACGCCCCTCACCGGCGCTGAAGGAGTCCTGACGGGCGCGGATCTGGTAGAGGATATCCATGCAAGTGGCTCCGGCTAAATCAGGTAAGAAAGGCCAACGGTCAGGCCGAAGGCGACGACCGAGATCAATGTCTCGAGCACGGTCCAGGTCTTGAAGGTCTGGGTAACGGTCATGTTGAAGTATTCCTTGATCAACCAGAAACCACCGTCGTTGACGTGGGAAAAGATAACCGACCCGGCGCCAGTCGCCAGCACCAGCAACTCCGGATGGGGATAACCCAGACCAATGGCCACTGGTGCGACCACGCCTGAAGCGGTGGTCATGGCCACAGTGGCAGAACCGGTGGCGATACGCATCAACGCGGCAAACAGCCAGCCCATCAACAGCGGCGACAAATGAAATTCGTGGGCCAGGCCGACGATCTGGTCGGTGACGCCGGCGTCCACCAGAATCCGGTTCAAACCACCGCCGGCGCCTACCAGCAAGGTGATGCTCGCAGTCGGCGCCAGGCATTCGTTGGTGAACTTGAGGATCGATTCACGGTTGAAGCCCTGGGCCAGGCCGAGGGTCCAGAAACTCAACAAGGTGGCCAGCAACAGCGCGATCACCGAGTTGCCGATGAACAGCAGGAACTGATTGAAACCACTGCCCGGCGTAGAAATCAGATTGGCCCAGCCACCGATCAGCATCAGCACCACCGGCAACAGGATGGTCGCCATGGTGATGCCGAAACCCGGCAGGCTGTCGCGCGGTTCACGCTCCAGGAACTGGCGTTCCAGCGGGTTTTCCGCCGGCAACTGAATGCGCGGCACGATGAATTTGGCGTACAGGGGACCTGCGATGATCGCCGTCGGAATGCCGATCAGGATCGCGTACATCAAGGTCTGCCCCACCGACGCCTGATACACCTGCACCGCCAGCATCGCCGCCGGGTGCGGCGGTACCAGCGCATGCACCACCGAAAGCCCGGCGACCATCGGCAAGCCGACCATCAGGATCGAGACGCCCACGCGCCGCGCCACGGTAAAGGCAATCGGCACCAGCAAGACGAAACCGACTTCGAAGAACAGCGGCAACCCCACCAGAAACGCGATGGTCACCATCGCCCAATGCGCGTTCTTCTCGCCGAAGCGGTCGATCAAGGTCCGCGCCACCTGCTCGGCGCCACCGGACTCGGCCATCATCTTGCCGAGCATGGTGCCCAGCGCCACCACCAGCGCAATGTGCCCCAGGGTCTTGCCGACCCCGGCCTCGTACGCCCCCACCACACCGGACGGCGGCATGCCCGCCACGAGCGCCAGGCCAATGGAAATCAGGGTGATGACAATGAACGGGTTGAGCCGGTAACGGGCGATCAGAACGATCAGTGCAATGATGGCGATGGCGGCATACACCAGCAGCCAATAGCCGAAGGACAGGGTCATGCGGTACTCCTCGAGAGGGTCACGTCGAAATATTTGTGAAACTCTTAAAACATTTCGGAAGGTGATTTTCAAACGAGGTGAAAGTAATTTTCGTGCAGAGGTAAGGCGTGTCGCGCAGAGGTATGAGTTGTCGCAAATAATGAAAATCAGGCAGGCGGATTTTCATCGCGCCTGCCTGTTTGATTTCAGTCGTGCTGCATCCGGGCACGCTTGAGCAATTTCTTGCAACGCTCGGACAAATGCAGCACCCGCAGGTGCTTGCCGGCCTTGGTGTAGCGCTCGCGCAAGGTGCCCAGTGCAGCGATGGCCGAGTAGTCGACAAAGCTCAGGTGCTGGCAATCAAGTGTCACTTGCGCCGGGTCATTGGCCGGATCGAACTGATTGAGGAAGGGTGTGGTCGAGGCGAAGAACAGCGTGCCATGCACCCGGTACAGCTTGCTGCCGTCGGTTTCCAGATGACTGTCGGCGTACAGCTGCCGGGCCTGCTGCCAGGCGAAATTGAGCGCCGCGATGATGATCCCGCACAGCACCGCCATTGCCAGATCGGTGAAAACGGTAATCACCGTCACCGCGATGATCACCAGCACGTCGTTCAACGGCACCTTGTTCAGCACCCGCAACGAAGCCCAGGCGAAGGTCTGTTGCGACACCACGAACATCACCCCCACCAGTGCGGCCAGCGGAATGCGCTCGATCAGCGGCGACAGAAACAGGATGAACAACAGGATCGACACCCCCGCCACCACCCCGGACAAACGCCCGCGACCGCCGGAACTGAGGTTGATCACGGTCTGGCCGATCATGGCGCACCCGCCCATGCCGCCGAACGCACCGGACACCAGATTCGCCGCCCCCAGCGCCACGCACTCGCGATCCGGGTAACCACGGCTCTCGGTGAATTCGTCGGTGAGGTTCAGGGTCAACAGGGTTTCCAGCAACCCGACCAGCGCCATCACGATCGCGTAGGGCGCGATGATGCGCAGGGTGTCCAGGTTCCACGCAATGTCCGGCAGCGCCAGCGTCGGCAAGCCACCGGCAATGTGCGCCATGTCGCCCAGGGTGCGGGTCGGCAGGCCAAGCAGATACACCGCCAGGCCCACACCGAGAATCGCCACCAGCGCCGGTGGCACCGTACGGGTCAGGCGCGGCATCACATAGACAACGGCCATGGTCACCGCGACCAGCCCGAGCATCATGTACAGCGGCGTACCGCTCAACCAGGCCTCACCGTTCTTGAAGTGCTCCAGTTGCGCCAGGGCAATGACAATCGCTAGTCCGTTGACGAAACCGAGCATCACCGGGTACGGCACCATACGCACCAGCTTGCCGAGCTTGAGCAGCCCGAACGCGATCATGATCAACCCGCCCAGCAACACCGTGGCCAGCAGATACTGCACACCGTGTTGCACCACCAGCGCGACGATCACCACGGCCATCGAGCCTGCCGCGCCGGACACCATGCCCGGTCGCCCACCGAACAGCGCGGTCAGGGTGCAGATGATGAACGCGCCATAGAGCCCCATCAACGGATTGAGATGGGCCACCAGCGCGAAAGCGATGCACTCGGGCAACAGGGCGAAGGAAGTGGTAAGTCCGGCCAGGACATCGGCACGTAGACGTTTTGCTTTCATTGGGAACCGCACACAGGGAGAGACGAAAAAGAGTGTGCGGATGTTACGGAAATGCAGTCAGACCGACCAGTTGTTGTGCCTGCGCAAACGCCATCGCGAGCAAGCTCGCTCCCACAAGTTTTGTGTCATTCACGAAATGGGCGAACAACACAGTACCTGTGGGAGCGTGGCTTGCCCACGAAGAACGATGACGCGGTCTAAAGCGAGCTCAGCCCCTCTCGTCATTGCGCAGCAATCACGAATCAACCCTTGAAGTCTGCGCTCGCATAATCCGCCAACTTGCCCTGGATAAAGTCCAGGAAGCACTGAATGCGCAGGGCCAGTTGCGAGTTGCGGTAGTACACCGCGTTGATCGGCTGGCGATAACCGCTGTTGAACTCGGCCAGCAACACCTTCAAGCGTCCGGCACGAATGTCTTCGATGGTCATGAAATGCGACAGGCTGGCGATGCCTTGCCCGTCCAGTGCGAGATGGCGGATGGTTTCGCCGCTGGAAGCACTGATCGACGCCTGGATCGGCCAGCGATCGCCATGCACATAACGCAGCGGCCATTGGTTGAGGCCTTCGTTCTGGGTGAACCCCAGCAGCGTATGGTGGGCCAGGTCAGCCACGGCTTGCGGTGTGCCGTATTTTTCCAGGTACGCCGGGCTGGCGACGATGTGCAGCGGGCTGCAACCCAGGGAGCGGGCATGCAGCGTCGAGTCGGTCAGGGTGCCAATGCGAATGGCGATGTCGGTACTCTGCTCCAGCAGATCGATGATCAAATCGTTGCTGTTGAGTTCGAGCTGGATGTCGGGGTAAAGCCTGCGGAATTCATCGATGTAGGGCACGATGGCGTGCAGCATGAACGGTGATGCCGCGTTGATCCGCAGCCGCCCGGACGGTGTTTGCTGGCGTGAGGACAGGCGCTCTTCGAGCTCATCCATCTGATCGAGAATCCGCTTGGCGTGTTCGAAGAAGTACTTGCCCTCTTCGGTCAGGTCCATGCGCCGCGTGGTGCGGTTGATCAACGTGGTGTCGAGCTTGGCCTCCAGCCGCGACAGCGTACGACTGACCGCCGAAGGCGTTTGCCCGACCTGCTCGGCCGCCGCAGAAATCGACCCGCATTCAATCACGCAGACGAAAATCTGCAACTCATCGGATCTGGCTTTCACGTGTATCCCTTATCGATAGTCCTGCGCCGCCCTATTGTGCAGAGAAAATCCATTGTGGCGAGGGGGCTTGCCCCCGTTGGTGCGCGAAGCGGCCCCAAAACCGGTGCGCACGCAGGTTCAGATAAACTGCGTATATCGATTTTGCGACGGCTTCGCCGCCGAACGGGGCGGTGCGGCGTTCCGACAAGCCCCCTCGCCACAAAAGCCCGCACACAAACTCAAGCTTTCGATACTAGCTGACAGTTACGCCTTCAGGCCAAACACCTCTGCCAAATGCTGCTCATAGCGCGTCACGTCGCCTTCGATGTTTGGGCGCTTCATCACGTCCACACACAGGAAAGTCGGCAAACCGGTCATGCCCAGGAACTCGTTGGCCTTGTGGAACGGGAAGTACACCGCGTCCACGCCTTTGGCCTCGAAGAAATCGGTCGGGTCGTCGAAGGCCTGCTGCGGGGCGTTCCAGGTCAGCGACAACATGTATTGCTTGCCGTGAATCAGGCCGCCGCTGCCGTACTTCTGCGACGCGTCCGAACGGGTGCGACCGTCGCTGGCATAGAGGCTGCCATGGCCTTCGGTGAAGACTTCATCAATGTACTTTTTCACAGTCCACGGCGCGCCCATCCACCAGCCGGGCATCTGGTAAATGATCACGTCGGCCCAGAGGAACTTGGCCACTTCTTCGGCGACGTCGTAGCCCTCGTCGATGAAAGTGGTTTTGACATCCATACCGCCGCGATCCAGCACGCTCAACGCGGCTTCATGCAGGGTGGCGTTGTAGCGGCCGTCGGAGTGTGCAAATTTTTTGCCGCCATTGAGCAACAGGACTTTTTTCATGGGAGGTCTCGGGAAGGTCGGGAATCGGATGGCGGCAGAGTACCGATCGACCTCACGCGGAGTAAGCGTCGATTTGGCAAAATTCATTTGACCTACAAGCACGAATCAACAGGCGATTGCTGCCTTAGACTGGCGCCAGTTCTGACTTGAGGAGAGATGTAGATGAGTGAAATCCAGGGATTCATCCTGCACGCCAAGACCCGTCCGGAAAAATCCGGCGCCTTTGAAGCGTTTTTCAGCGGCTACGTGCAAGCGAGCCGAGCCGAACCCGGTTGCATCGAATACCACATGCTGCGCGACAAACAGGACCCGACCCTGTTCATCTTCTACGAGATCTGGCAATCCCAGGCCCACCTCGATGTGCACTCGAACCTGCCGCACATGAAGCAGTTCCTCGAGCAGCGTGATGAATATCTGGAGCGGGATTTCGAGATCCGCGCCATCGACATGATCAGCCCATCGTCCGCTAGCCGCTGATCAGCAAATGGCCGCCGAGCACCCCCAGGCCAACGAAGAACACGCGCTTGAACCACAGGGCGCTGATCCGCTGGCGCAGCGATTGTCCCAGCCACATGCCGAGCATGGCCGGGATCAGCGCCAACAGCGACGCGCTCAACTCGCCCCCGCCGAGCGCGCCGCGCCATAGCAAACCACCGGCCAGGGCCAGGGTCGAGACGGTGAACGACAGGCCCAGCGCTTGCACCAGCTGATCCTTGCTCAAGCCCAGCGCTTGCAGATAGGGCACCGCCGGAATCACGAACACGCCGGTGGCCGACGTGATGACGCCGGTCAGCACGCCGCACAGAGGACCGAGCCAGCGTTCACTGCGCCGCCCCACGCGCACAGTCGGCAGGAACAAACCGCTGAGCGCATACAGCAACAATGCCGCGCCCAACCCCCGCACCACCCAATGGCCACCGCTCATGCCGACCCACAGCGTGCCTGCCCCGGTGCCGATGAAAATCGCCAGCAACATCGGCCACAACCGCTTGGCCAGCTCCGACAGATGCCCGCCGAATGCCAGTTGCCAAATGTTGGTCAGGGTCGCCGGAATGATCAGCAGCGCCGCAGCCTGCGTCGGCGCCATAGCCAGACCGAGCAGGCCCATGGCAACGGTCGGCAGGCCGAGGCCGATCACCCCCTTGATCATGCCGGCCAGCACAAAGGTGCCGATAACCAGCAGCGAAAGGGCCAAGCCGAGATGCTGATAAAACGCCGAGAGTGTATTCATGGGGCCATGGTGAGCCCGCGGGGGTTGATTGAAAATCTGCCATATACTGAGGCTGCCTCTCTTCAGACAAGAGGCTGAATAATCGGGTGCGGTATCTGACGCCATCGCGAGCAAGCTCGCTCCCACAGTAGTTATCTGTTGTTCACAAATCTCCTGTGGGAGCGAGCTTGCTCGCAATGGCGGCCTCCCTGACAACACACATCCAGAGGTTGCTGCAATGCACTTCGACCTGACCGACCTGCGCCTGTACCTGAACATCCTCGACACCGGCAACATCACCGCCGGTGCCGCGCGCAGTCATTTGTCCCTGGCAGCGGCCAGCGCGCGAATTCGCGCCATGGAGGCGTCGCTGGGCGTCGAATTTCTTCAGCGCAATCGTCGTGGGGTCAGCCCGACGCCGGCCGGCAATGCCCTGGCCCGACACGCCCGGGTTCTGCTGCAACAGGCCGAACGCCTGCAACAGGAACTGGCCGAATACGCCCAGGGCGTCAAAGGCCAGGTGCGGCTGCTGTGCAACACCACGGCGATCACCGAATACCTGCCAGAGCTGCTCGCGGATTTCCTGCATAGCCATCCCAACCTCGACATCGACTTGCAGGAACTGCCCAGCACCCGCATCACCCACGCCTTGCGCCAGGGTGCGGCGGACCTGGGCATCGTTTCCGACGCGGTGGACACCGATGACCTGCAGACCCGAGCGTTTCGCGAAGATCCGCTGGTGCTGATCATGCCCCGGGAACATCCCTTGTCTCATGCGACCTCAGTGAGCTTCACCGACACGTTGCATCACGACTACGTTGGCCTGAATGCCAACAGCGCGCTGGCGGTGTACCTGGAAGAGCAGGCACTGCACGCTGGTCTGCGCATGCAGATTCGCATCCGCGCCGACGGTTTCGATGGCGTGATGCGCATGGTCACCCGAGGGGCGGGACTGGCAATCGTACCGCTGGCCGCGGTCGAACGCGGGTCCGCCGGACTACCCTTCAAAAGCCTCGCCCTGCAAGAACCCTGGGGCCAACGCAAACTGCTGCTCTGTGCCCGGGACTTCGCCGCATTACCCGGCTATGCCAAGGCCCTGCTGCACGCCTTGACTCTCCCCTGAGGGGCAGACTTTATCCTTGAGGTTTGATCTTCAAGGACAGCGATGATGGGTAAACGAATACTGGTGATACTCGGGCATCCGTCCGGCAACAGCTTCTGCGCCGCCCTTGCGGAGCGCTACACACTGTCGGCAGTGCGCGCCGGGCATGAAGTGCGTCAATTGTTTCTGGGCAGCATGGATTTTGACCCGGTGTTGCGCGAAGGCTATCAGCAGGTCCAGCCGCTGGAAGCCGACTTGCGTAACGCCCAGGCCGATATCCTGTGGGCCGAACAGCTGACGCTGGTTTATCCGATCTGGTGGGGTGGCGTACCGGCCTTGCTCAAGGGCTTTTTCGACCGGGTGTTCTTGCCGGGTTTTGCCTTCAAGTATCGCCAGGGCAAAGCCTTCCCCGACAAACTCCTGCGCGGCCGAACCGCCCACCTGCTGGTGACCATGGACACACCGCCCTGGTACTACCGATGGATCTACCGCATGCCCGGTTTGCATCAGGTCCGCAAAACCACGCTGGAGTTCTGTGGCATCAAGCCAACCCGAACCCTCACCTTCGGGCCAATTCTCGGCGCCAGCGCAGACCGGCATGCAGCCTGGTTGCGCCAAGCCGAAGCTATCGCCAGCGCTTGAGTCGGTCGATAATGCGCCGAGCTTTATCCTCGGAGAAAAGGACCTTCCCATGTACATCGGCCAAGCCGCGCAACGTTCCGGAACCACGGTCAAAAGCATCCGTCATTACGAGTCGATTGGCCTGCTGCCTGCCGCTAGCCGCCAGGGCAAGTACCGCATCTATGACCAGCACAGCGTCGACCTGCTGATGTTCATCAAATGTGCCCAGCAGTTGGGTTTCAGGCTCAAGGAACTGCAGTCGGTCTTCGCCGGACATCAGGGTCCGCAGTTACCATGGGAACGGGCACACCAGATCATCGCCAGCAAAAAACAGGAAATCGCCGAGCGGATAGCGGCGCTGTCGCAACAGCACTCACAATTGGTCGAGTTCGAGAACAGCCTCGAACAATCCAGGCTCGACTGCCCGCTGACCCGTCCTTGAGGGTTGTGCGTTTCTGGACAGCTCAGTGTCGAGCACAGACAACTGAACGATGGGCAGGCGCTATAGGGTGCGACTTCAGTTCTTGAGCCCACTGCCCGGAGTCATCATGACCGCACCGATTACCGTACTTCGCGATACCCACCCGCTGCCCGTGCTCGACGCCTGCAAATGGGAAAAACTCGAAGGCGACCCGCACACTGTCAACCTCAACGCCTACACGAGTGAAGACGGCAGCAAAATCATGGGCACCTGGATCTGCACGCCGGGCAAGTGGTACGTGGAATATGTGAAGTGGGAGTACTGCCATTTCCAGGAAGGCTACTGCGTCATCACCCCGGAAGGCATGGCACCGATCCACCTGCGCGCCGGCGACATTTTCGTCATCGAACCGGGAATGAAAGGCACCTGGGAAGTGGTGGAAACCGTGCGCAAATATTTCGTGTTTGCCTGATACAAAAAAACCGGGGGATCACCCGACGTGATCTCCCGGTAAATATCTTTGGGTACATGCAGTCCCTGTGGGAGCGAGCTTGCTCGCGAAAAACCCGAGAACAACGCGGGGTGTCAGCCCCCCCGCATTATCGTTAACGACCATCGCGAGCAAGCTCGCTCCTACAAGGGTTTGCGATAACCATTGATGATCGCCGAGAAGTCCTGACCACCCTCCCCACGCAAACTCATCGCCTGATACAACTGCTGGGCCACCGCGCCGAGTACCACCGGCTGGTGCGCCTGACGCGCCGCTTCAGTGGCCAGCCCCAGATCCTTGAGCATCAGTTCGGCACCGAAACCACCGGTGTAACCGCGCGACGCCGGTGCTGTTTCAACGATGCCCGGCCACGGGTTGTACATCTCCGAACTCCAGCAACGCCCGGTGGAACTGTTGATGATGCCCGCCAGCACCTTGGTGTCGATGCCCAGGGCATCGCCCAGCGCCATGGCTTCGCTGACGCCGACCATGGAAATCCCCAGCAGCAGGTTGTTGCAGATTTTAGCGATTTGCCCGGTACCGACCTCACCACAATGGACGATGTTGCGGCCCATTTGCGCCAGTACCGGTTGCAGGGTGGCGAACAGTTCGGGGGTGGCGCCGACCATAAAGGTCAGTGTCCCGGCGGCTGCGCCACCGGTGCCGCCAGAGACCGGTGCATCGGCCATGGCCACGCCCTGTTTGGCAGCGGCGGTGGCCACGTCCCGCGCGGTCTGCGGATCGATGGTGCTGCAATCCACGGCCGGCACACCTTTGCCGATACCGGCGAGCACGCCGTCTTCACCCAGCCACACACTGCGCACATGCACGGCGGCAGGCAGCATGGTGATGACCAGTTCGGCGCCCTCTGCCGCTTCACGGGCCGATGCACTGATACTGCCGCCCAGTTGTTCCAGTTCCGCCAGCACGGCCTTGTTCAGGTCCACCAGGCGCAGTGCATGGCCGGCCTTGATCAGGTTGCGCGCCATCGGCGCGCCCATGTTGCCCAGACCGATAAAAGCGATTTTCATGTCCGGCTCCTTAACGCAGGTTGATCGTGGTGTTCACACCGTCGTTGACGCTGTCGTCATCGAACCAGCGACTGGTGACGGTCTTGGTCTGAGTGTAGAACTGCACCACTTGCTTGCCGTACGGGCCGAGGTCGCCGAGCTTGGAACCGCGCGAACCGGTGAAGCTGAAGAACGGGACCGGCACCGGAATCGGGATGTTGATACCGACCTGGCCGACGTCGATTTCGTTCTGGAATTTACGCGCCGCCGCACCGCTCTGGGTGAACAGGCCCGTGCCGTTACCGAACGGGTTGGCGTTGACCAGGGCGATGGCCTCGTCGAGCGTATTAACCTCCAGCACCACCAGCACCGGGCCGAAGATTTCCTGGGTGTAGATCTGCATGTCGGTGGTCACGCCGGAGAACAGGGTCGGGCCGACAAAGTTGCCTTTCTCGTAACCTGGAACCGAGATCTCGCGACCGTCCAGCTCCAGTTTCGCGCCTTCCTTGATGCCGCTCTCGATCAGGTCGAGAATCCGCGCCTTGGCCTTTTTCGAAATGACAGGGCCAACATCAGTGCCTGGCTCGCTGCCGGCATTGACCTTGAGCTTCTGCGCCAGCGCCTTGAGATCCGGCAGCCATTGCTTGGCCGCGCCCACCAGCACCACCACCGAAGTGGCCATGCAGCGTTGACCGGCGGCACCGAAACCGGCCCCCACCAGCGCATTCAGCGCTTGTTCGCGATTGGCATCCGGCAGCACCACGGCGTGGTTCTTCGCGCCCATCATCGATTGCACACGCTTGCCGTGTTTACCGGCCAGGTCGTAGACATGCGTACCGACGGCGGTTGAACCGACGAAGGAAACCGCCTTGATATCTTTATGGGTGCAGAGCCCGTCGACCACATCCTTGCCGCCATGCACGACGTTGAGCACACCGGCCGGAATACCCGCCTCGATGGCCAGCTCCACCAGGAGCATGGTCGACATCGGGTCCTGTTCGGACGGCTTGAGCACGAAGGTATTGCCGCAGGCGATGGCCATCGGGAACATCCA
Organism: Pseudomonas sp. BF-R-24; assembly: GCF_019947335.1. Taxonomy (NCBI): domain Bacteria; kingdom Pseudomonadati; phylum Pseudomonadota; class Gammaproteobacteria; order Pseudomonadales; family Pseudomonadaceae; genus Pseudomonas; species Pseudomonas sp. BF-R-24. The sequence goes on along the minus strand of NZ_JAGYGG010000020.1, from coordinate 11,125 downwards.
CAGCGGAATCATCGCCGGGAAGTTGAACGGGGTAATGCCGGCGCACACGCCGATCGGCTGGCGCAGGGTGTAGGTGTCGACGCCACCGGCGACGTTTTCAGCGAACTCGCCCATTTGCAGGCTGCCGATGGAACAGGCGTGCTCGACCACTTCCAGGCCACGGAATATATCGCCTTCGGCGTCGGCAATGGTCTTGCCCTGCTCCGCGCTGAGGACCGCGGCGATGCGCTTGGAGTGTTCGCGAATCAGCGCCTGGAGCTTGAGCATGATGCGCATGCGCGCGCCGATGGGTGTCAGTTTCCAGGTCTGGAATGCACGATGAGCGGCGCTGATGGCAGCATCGACTTCTTCAGCTGTGGCAAACGGCACCTTGGCCAGCACTTGCTGGGTCGCCGGGTTGATGATGTCGTGCCATTCGGTGGTCTTGGATTCGACCCACTGGCCGTCGATCAACAGTTTGACCTTCTGCACGGTGGTGTCATGGGGCGTGAGCGATACGTTCATGTGGGTCTCCAGATCTTTGTTGTTATCTTGGGAGCCAAGGCGAAATAGTCGCCTTGAGAAGAGGCATGCGCCGCGAATTGGTTAACGGGCTGTTTTTGGAGTATAGATGTGCAAACTTCTGATAAGAACGCACATAAAAACCGGTCCAACATGCAAAAAAACATCACCTCCCTCGGTTCGCTGAACTGGGATGACCTCAAGTTTTTCCTTGAAGTCGCCCGCACCCGCAAGGCCAGCACCGCAGCCAAGCGCCTGGCGGTGGACTACACCACGGTGTCGCGGCGCATCAGCTCCCTGGAAACCGCACTGGGCACTTTGCTGTTCGAAAAATCCCGGACCAACGGCTTTGTCCTGACCGCCGAAGGCCAGCGGTTGATGGGATATGCCGAGTCGATAGAAAGTACCTTGCACATGGCGTGCGAGCAGGTTTCCGGGTCCGGCGTGGCGCTGTCCGGTCATGTGCGCATGGGCTGCACCGAAGGCTTCGGCAGCTTTTTCATCACACCGCAGTTGAGCCACTTCGTCGACACCTACCCGGCCATCTCGGTGGATATCCTGCCGCTGCCGCATTTCATCAGCCTGTCCAAGCGCGAGGCCGACATCGTCATCGCCCTGGAGCGCCCGGAGCATGGACCGTACGTCTGCTGCAAGCTGTGCGACTACCGATTGCAGCTGTACGCGACCCAAGACTATCTGGACAACCACCCACCGATCCGCCGACCGGCAGACTTGGCCAAACATTCGTTTATCAGTTACGTCGACGACCTGGCGTTCAGCTCGGAGCTGCTGTACCTGGCCAACGTATTGCCCGGCGCCAGCGCCAACCTGCGCAGCACCAGCGTGATCGCGCAATTTGTGGCCGCGCAGCAAGGACGCTCACTGGCGATCCTGCCATGCTTCCTCGCCACTCAGGACCCTCGCCTGCTGCCGGTGTTGCCGCAGGAAATCAATATCACCCGACAGTTCTGGATGTACTGCCGGGAGGATTTGAGGAAGCTCAAGCGGATCACCCTGTTGTGGGATTACATCCGCGCGGTCACAGAACAGAATCATGGACTGTTGATGGGTGACAGCCGGGAGATGCTGTTTGCCGACTAGTCGGCGCCGAGCCCCAGCATCAACCCGCTCAAGCGCTTGACCTTGCGCCTCACCGCCTCTTCGAACACCCCTGTGCGGGGCTCGATCAAGGTGAACCAGTTCTTGGCCCGGGTGATCCCGGTGTAGATCAGTTCCTTGGTCAGCACGGGGTTCAAGGCGTCGGGGAGGATCAACGCGGTGTGGGCAAATTCCGAGCCCTGGGATTTATGCACGGTCATGGCGTACACGGTTTCGACATCATTGAGCCGGCTCGGCAGGACAAAGCGCACGCCACCCTGGCCGTCATTGCGCGGAAAGGCGACACGCAGAACCTGCTTGCCGGCCTCGGGGCCCTCACGCTCCGGAAGCTTGAGGGCGATGCCGATATCGCCGTTCATCAAACCCAGGCCGTAGTCATTGCGGGTCATCAGAACCGGACGGCCTTCGTACCACTGCTGGTCACTGTCGATCAGGCGTGCCCTTAGCAAGGCGTCCGTCACTCGCTGGTTCAAGCCCTCCACACCCCACGGCCCCTTGCGCACGGCACATAACAACTGGAACGCGTCGAAGGCTTGCAACACCTCCCGGGCCCAGTCGGTCCAGCGTGAATCTTCCAACGGACAATCGAGCGCCGGGCGCTGATTGCGCAGCAGGCTCAGGTAGTGCCGATAACCCTGCGGCCCTTCACCGTGGCCTTCGAGCAGCAAGCGCTCCAGGGCCCGGTCCTGCTCCCCCTTGAGGGACAAGGCATACACATCGTCATGGCTTCGCGCAGACAACAACTTGCGTGCTTCTTCGGGTTGCTGCTGGTTGACCCAACGAGCCAGTTGGCCAATACCGCTACCTTCACCGAATCGCCGGGAATGGCGCAACATCACGACCTGTTGGGCCAGTGGATGAGCGCCCTGCGTGTCCTCCTGCAATCCACTGGCCTGCAAACTCTCGCCGCTGACGGCTTCCAGCCACTGGCGCGTCTGCGGGCTGTACCAGCCAGCCTCGGCGTCGCGACACAGATCCCCCAGTACCGCACCGGCTTCTACCGAAGCCAGTTGATCCTTGTCCCCCAACAGCACCAGGCGCGCATGGGCGGGCAAGGCGTCGAGCAGGTTGGCCATCATTTCCAGGTCGATCATCGAGGCCTCGTCCACCACCAACACATCCAGCGGCAGGCGATTGCCCGCGTGGTGCCGGAAATGACGAGTCCCGGGCCGGCTGCCGAGCAGGCGGTGAACGGTGGTGACGTCGGACGGAATCTTTTCCCGAACGTCCTCCGTAACCTTCAAGGTCCGGACTTGCTGGCTGATGGATTCTGTCAGACGCGCCGCGGCCTTGCCGGTCGGTGCGGCGAGACGAATGCGCAGGGGCATGCCGGCCTCGACCGCCGGCGCCTGGAGCAACGCCAGCAAGCGCACGACGGTGGTGGTCTTGCCGGTTCCCGGCCCCCCAGTGACGATGCTGAAGGCGCTGCGTGTCGCCAGGGCGCAGGCCAGCTTCTGCCAGTCGATCACGTCACCAGGCCGGGCAGGACCAAACAACCCGGTGAGACGCTGGAGCAAGTCGATCGGCGTGGATTCGTGTTCCGTCAAACGCTCGCGCAACGAAAGGTCGATCCGCCGCTCGTAGGCCCAATAGCGGCGCAGGTACAAGCGTTTGCCCGATAACACCAAAGGCCGGTCACGCACGTTGTCACGACTGTCAGCAGCCAGTGCGACCAGGTTGCTGGCGGCCAGCACCTTGCACCAATGAGCACCGTCCAGCGATCCCAGCAATTGCGAGGGCAACAACATCGCGCCGCCTTGCACGTCACCTTCGGGTGGCAGCGACAGGGCGAAGTCCGGTTCTTTCAGCGTCTCGAACAGGTCGAGGCAGACATGCCCGTGACCCAATTGGTGGCTGGTCAGCGCGGCTGCCAGCAACACCAACGGATCATCCTCCGGTGCCAGTTCATGTAGAAACGCCACAAAGGCTTTGTCCAGCGCGCGCAACCAGCCACGCTCGACCCAACGCGTGAGCAACAACAGCAAGTCGTCGGCACGACTCAGCGGCACCAGATCGACCAGGCTTTCGGCTGCCAGCGATGTGGGCAACAAATCGGCGAATGTGCGACTCATAACAGTACTCCCTGTTCCCAAGCGGGTTCGGCCTTGGGCTCTGGCTTGCCCTGGAACAACCTGTCCAGACGCTCGATCAGCTCTCTTGGCGGGCGGGCGAAAAACACACCCTGGCTGGCCGCACGCGTACCGCGCAAAAACAGGTACAACGCACCGCCGACATGCCGGTCGTAGTCGTAATCGGCGAGCCGCGCCTTGAGCTGGCGGTGCAGGGCCAACAGGTACAACACGTATTGCAGGTCATAACGGTTGTCGAGAATCGATTGTTCCATGGCCTGCGCGGTATAGGCCGCATCATCGACGCCGAGCCAGTTGGATTTGTAGTCGGCAACGTAATAACGGCCGTCATGTTCGAACGTCAGGTCGATGAAGCCCTTGAACATACCGTTGAGCAACACCGGTTCCGCGGCCACCCGGGCCACGCCGTTATGGGTGTATTGGCACACCAGCGCATCGAGCTTGAGCACATCGACCTTATGGCTGGCGAACCAGAACTCCATCTCGACCTGATACTGCGTCAACTGGCCGAATACCACCGGTGCCTGACCAGCGCCCAGTTGCAACGGCGACTTGAGCAGATGCTGCAGCCAGTCACTCAAGGTACTGATCCAGCCCTCCCAGCCTCGACGGTTGCAGCGACGGGCAATGGCGTCGATCACCTCGTGTGGTGCCGCATCAAAACCCTCGCCCCCCGCCCATTCGAGCAAGCCATGGAGGAAGGTGCCGGGATTCGGGCCGCGCGGGAAGCGATGGATATCACCACCACCGGCAACCACCTCCCTGGGGGCCTGCGGATCGAGGCGTTCGTCATCGAACAGTTTTTGCGCCTGCGGGCTCTCCGGCGCCTCGTCCGTGCCGACACTCAGGGTGTCGCCAATGCGTAACGCGCTGTAGGAAGCGATCCACCAGTTTTCACTGGCCTTGCGTTTCGGAACCCGCGGAACCAGCAGCGCCGCATCGTTTTGCGGTGGCTGATAATGCTCTGCTGTTGCTTCAGGCATCTCGGCATACGCCAGCGCCGGGCAGTCCTGTTGCAGATCCTGCAGCCAACGCTGCAACGCCGGGGACTCGGCCAATGGCGCACCGCCGCCCAACAGATAACCCAATGCCGACAGATGCAGCACCGAGCCATTGTTGTTGCCGCGCTTGAGGTCGGCCACCCCCAGCCAGCAGGCGTGTTGCGCCCGGGTCAGGGCGACATAGAGCAAGCGCAGATCCTCGGCCAGACGCTCATCGTCAGCCAGGGCAATCAATTCTGCCGTCGGCTTCAAGGTGACTTGGGCGTTGCCGGATTCATCGTGGTAGTGCAGCGGCAGGCGACTGCCATCCACTGGTTTCGCCGAGCAAATGAACGGCAGGAACACCAAGGGGTATTCAAGGCCTTTGGACTTGTGGATGGTCACGACCTTGACCAATTGCTCATCACTTTCCAGACGCAGGATCTGCTCTTCTCCAGCCTGCCCGGACAACGCCAGATGCTCGGACAAATGCCGGATCAAGGCTTGCTCGCCATCGAGCTCAGCGGCGGCTTGTTGCAGCAGTTCGAAAAGGTGCAAAAGGTTGGTCAAAACGCGTTCGCCGTCACTGCGGGCGATCAAAGCCTGGGGCAAACGGAAGTCGTGCAGCAAGCGTCGCAGCATCGGCAGTACGCCCTGCTTGCGCCAGACTTCGCGATAGCCACGGAACTGCATGACCCGGGACTCCCAGGCCAACTCGTCCTGATTCAGACGCTCCAGTTCCGTCAACGACAGGTTCAACGTGATGCTGGCCAACGCAGCCCGCAGCGGTCGCTCGACATCCGGCTCGGCGCAGGCCTTGAGCCAGGTCAGCACGTCATGCGCCTCCTGGGCGGCGAACACCGAGTCCTTGTCCGACAGATAAACACTGCGCACACCACGGGCGGCCAATTGCGCACGAACCGCCTGCGCCTCCTTGCCATCGCGCACCAGGATGGCGATGTCCGCCGGTAGCAGGCCCCTGAAGGCTTTGCCGTCCTGGGTGAATCCCGCTTGCCCCTGCTGCCCGCCATTGAGCAATGCCGTGATTTCACTGGCGCAGGCAGCCGCCAGATGTTGCCGGTACACCGCACCGGACAACGGTTGTTCGGCCGACAAGTGCCAGATGTTCAAGGCAGGGATTGCCTGGTCATTGATGCGCAAGACTTCTTTGCGGCCCTGGGAGGCAACCGGCGTGAACGGAACCGGGTTGTCGCCATTCTTCTCCCGAAAGAGGAACGCGCCGCGTCCTGACTCACGGGCTTCGGCGCGCGCGAACACATGGTTCACCGCGTTGACCATGCCATGGCTTGAGCGGAAGTTGGTGCCCAGGGTGTGCAGGCGGCCAGTAGTGGCCTGGCGGGCGCGCAAGTAGGTATGGATGTCGGCGCCGCGAAAAGCGTAGATCGCCTGTTTCGGGTCGCCGATCAGGAACAGGCCGCACTCGGGGCTGTTCTCTTCAATGCGGTAGATGCTCTCGAAGATCCGGTATTGCACCGGGTCGGTGTCCTGGAACTCATCGATCAGTGCCACCGGAAACTGCTCGCGAATCAGGGTTGCCAGTCGCTCGCCGCCATCGGACTGCAAGGCCGCATCAAGGCGCAGCAACATGTCGTCGAAACCCATTTCCGCGCGGCGGCGCTTCTCCTCCTCGAATCGCGCCCCGACCCAGCGAGCCGCATGTTGCAGTACGGCGGCATCAGGTGTCGGCAGCCCATCGAGACAGGCCTTGAGCCCGGCCATCCCATCGAGCCCCGGATGTCGAGGCGCTTCGCCCTTCCAGGCTTCGGCCATGCCATCCGGGGTCAACCGAGTGAAACCAGTGCCGATATCCAGTTGCTCGAGGGATTCGTCCTCGGCCCAGGCTTTGATCTTTTCAAACCAGGGCTCGAAATAGCGAGCCTGCATCTTGCGACCGTCGACAGCCTTGCCGGCAACGCCCTGGTGACAGATCGCAAGCAACTCGTCCGCCCACTGCAGCCAGGGCTTCTTGAGTTCGATCAGGGCCGCCCTTCGCTCTTGCAAGCATTGCGAAATCACTTCGGCGGGTTCTTTCCCTTCAAGGGTATCCCGCTCGCTGGCGAACAGTGCACGAATCCGCGGCAGCAGCGCCGCCGGTCCGCCCCAATTGCTGCGCACCCAATTCAAGGCGTCACCTTGCATCGGGTAGCAGAACAGCCGCCAGTAATCGCGCAGGACTTCCCCCAGCAAGTCGCTGTGGTCGGTTTCCAGGGTCTGGGTAAACAGGCTGCCGCTGTCGAATGCGTGCTCGCGCAACATGCGCTGGCACCAACTGTGGATGGTCGACACCGCAGCCTCGTCCATCCACTGGGCAGCGATATCCAGGCGGTTTGCGCATCCGGGCCATTGCTCGGGCAAGTACTGATCACGCAACTCGGCAATCAGGCTGTCGGGGGCTGGTGTTTCATCGCGAAAAAAACGTGCAGCCTCGGCGAGCCGCGTGCGAATGCGTTCGCGCAGCTCTTTGGTAGCGGCGTCGGTGAACGTCACGACGAGGATCTGCGGCGGCAACAGCTCACGCCCGAAACCACTGTCCTCCCCGCCGTTGCCAAGCACCAGACGCAGGTACAACGCGGAAATGGTGAACGTCTTGCCGGTCCCGGCACTGGCTTCGATCAACTGGCTGCCACGGAGCGGGAATGCCAGGGCCAAAGGTGTCTTCGTGCTCATCAACGCGACTCCTCGCTGGACAGGGAACACCAGGGCGCTTCAAGAAGCGGGCGATAGAGCGCGTCACACCATTGGGGGAACGTCTCGTCGGCGACCAAGGCATCGTAATCAGCGAACTGGCGAGCGAGCGCCGGGCTTTCGCGACGCTCTCCGTCCGTCGTCTGCCCATCACCTTCATAGGCCTTGCGCGCATCGGCTTCGGCTTTGACCGGGTCGGTTTGCCCCAGCCACGCGAAGGCTGTCTTGACCGCGATCGGCAGAGGCTGGCGCATCCCCGACTGCCAGGCCATCAACAGATCACCGAGAATTTTCCGCGCCGTGGACTGGTCCAGCGGACCGAGCAACAGGCTGTCGTCGCTGGCCACCAATGCGGTGGTCAACGCCATGCCACTGGCACAAGCCATCAGATGATTGACCCAAGGGCGTGTCAGTCGATGCCATTTGCGCGACTTGATCGAGCCGATGCTGTTGGGGATCGTTGTGATAGACAACAAACCACCATCAGCACGCTGATGCAGGCCACCGAGCCAGCCCTCGATGTGCAGGCCTTGCAGCTCAAGACTGACGGGCAACGCGCTGCTCAGCGGTGTTGGCCACAACGCCAGGAGCTGTTGGTGGCGTTGCAGCAAGTCAGGCAATGGCTCGATCAACTCACGTTGCAGGCACTCACCGAATCCGGCCATCGGCAGCAGCCCGCTGTTCTGCAAACGCTTCGCCTGATCCTCCAGTGCCTGCCCGGTATTTCCAGGATCTGCCAGCGCCGCTTCGAGCAAACGGTCGCTGAGGCTGTAACGCTGCAACGCATCCAGGACAAAGGGTTCTTCATCGGCCAACGGCACTTCTGCCGCCTCGAAGAAGACCTTCAGTCGCTGGCTGAAAAAGTGCCGTACCGGATTGCGCAGGAAATCCTGCAGTTGACCGAGACTCAGTGGTTCGTCCTGAATGTGGGGCCCGAGCACTTCGGCGCTTGGATGCTGCTCTGCCGCTTGATGCAGGACCTGCCATTCGGTGGCGTAGCTGAACGACTCATCCCCGTCGTGAAAGTAGCGAGCACTGAAGGGTTGCAACGGGTGTTCCCGGGTCATGGCTTCCAGCAGATCCTCGTCGCTTTGCAGCATTCGCCAACCGCTGGCCAAGTGGTCACGCAACTGGCCGATCAGCACCGAGGCAGGCCGCTCGCTGTTGTCGCGAATGCTTCGGCCCACCCAACTGATGTAGAGCTGGTCCCGTGCCGACAACAAGGCTTCCAGTAACAGGTAACGGTCATCTTCGCGCCGGGAGCGGTCACCCGGACGGTAATCACTGCCCATCAGATCGAAATCCAGCGGCGGTTGCGCGCGCGGATAATCGCCGTCATTCATGCCCAGCAGGCACACCAGTTTGAACGGGATAGCGCGCATGGGCATCAAGGTGCAGAAGTTGACCGCACCGGCCAGAAAACGTTGGGACAAACGCCCCTGATCCAGACCTGCAAGCCAGGCTTCACGGACGACGGTCAGCGGCAACTCATCCTGCAATCCGACGGATTCGCAGGTCTCGAGCCAGGTCTCACGCAGCTCTTCGAGCTGGGCCAGCAAGTAGTCATCGTGTTCGTTACCAGCAAGGAAGAACAACTGCACCAACGCCTGCAAGCGCAAGCCCCATTGCCCTGGCGATGCCGGCTGAGAGAGCTCGTGGTGAGCCACTTCCAGCGCGTCCAGCAACGCAACCAGCGGACCGATGAGCGCAGCGTCCAGACCACCGATCTCGTCGTAGGGCTCGATACCCTCATAAGCATCGGCGCTGCCAACGGCATAACCGAGCAACATCCGTCGCAAGCCGAAGCGCCAGCTGTTTTGCTCCAGTTCGTTGGGCAGCCCGAGCCCGGCACGTTGCTCGGCATTCATGCCCCAGCGAATACCGGCACCTTCGATCCAACGGTGCAGCGTCGGCAGGTCACGCTCCTCGACACCAAAGCGAGCACGCAGTGCCGGGACGTCCAGCAGATCGAGAATCTCACTGACGGGGAATCGGCTGTCAGGCAGCTTGAGCAGGTGCTCGACAGCAATCAGCAATGGATCGCGACCACGCTGGCCCTGGTCAGCCAGGGTAAACGGAATGAAGCGAGGATCCTGGCGGTCAAGCTGACCAAACACGGCACGAATATGCGGTGCGTAGCTGTCGATGTCCGGGACCATCACGATGATGTCTCGGGGTCGCAATGTCGGGTCGGCGCTGAAGCGCGCGAGCAGTTGATCGTGGAGGATCTCGACTTCTCGCTGGGCGCTATGGGCGATGTGAAAACGGATCGATTCGTCCTGCTGCAGATCGATAGCCGGCCAACGCTCCCGAGTCTCGTTGAGGGGGCGCAACTCGAGGATGTCATCCTGCAACTGGTTGAGCACATTCAGCGGCTGACCGTCACTGAACAGGTCGATGCGCCCGTCGCGGAATGCCGAACGATAGCTGTTGGGATCGTCATAACTGTCGAGCAGGTTGATATAGTCCCGCCCCTGCTTGCCCCATGCGGCCAGCAACGGGTGCGCATGCTGATGCAGGGTTTGCGGATCGATCACTACCGGCATGCCGCTTTTGCGGGCCTGACGCTTGTATTGATGCCGCAACAGGTCTTTATCGGCGACGATGTCCGCCCAATGGTGACGACACGGGTTATGTACGCACAGCAAAACCTGACTGAACCGTGCCAGTCCCGCCAGTGCTTCCAGGGCTTGTGCAGGCAGCGAAGAAATCCCGAAAACGATCACTCGCGAGGGTAAACCCTTGGGGGCTGCTTCGAGATGGTTGATACGCTCGACAAATCGCTGATGGACACCGGCACGGCTTTGCGCCATGCCTTCTTCTCCCACATCCAGCAAGAGTGCGCGCCATAGCTCTGCCTGCCAGCAATTGGCCGGGGTCAGGGGTTTGGCTTCACCCCTGGCGTTTCTTGTTTGATGGCGACCTTCCGCCCAGTCTTCGAGCCAGTCGGCCCGGTACACCTGGTATTGGTCGAACAGATCCGCCAGACGCTCAGCCAATTGATAGCGCTTGCGCAGATCGGTGTCATGGGTCAGGAAACGCTGCAGCGGTTCGAAGTGCGGCTGATTGATCAACTGCGGCAGCAGGCGCATCAGACGCCAGGTCAGTGGGGCTTTATCGAGCAGGGACTTGACCGGAATTTCGTCGCGGCCGAGGACCATGCGATAGAGCTGCCACATGAAGCTGCCGGGCAACTGCACGTCAATGGCGGCAGCGATGCCGCAGCCTCCCATGTCGTCTTCTTCAGAATCTTCCGCCAGTGCCAGCTTCAGCCATTGGGCAATGCCATTGCTTTGCACCAACGCGATTTCGTTCTCCAGGGGAGCCAGCGGGTAGCGTCGCATCCAGCTGACCACCAGACTGCGCAACTCGTCCAGGCGGTTGCCGTGAACCACCATAAAACCAGCACTGAGGGACGTCGCGTCCGGCATAAAGGCTTCCTTGGATAATACAAATTCGAGGGACGACTTTAGCATTGAAGGCGATTGGCTTCATTGTAGGAGCGAGCCTGCTCGCGATGGACGTTAACGATGACGCGGGAAACCTGACGCCCCGCAGCGCTCGCAGGTTTTTCGCGAGCGAGCTCGCTCCTACAGGGGGGCCAAAAACAAAACCCCTACCTGCATACGCAGATAGGGGTTTCGGAATTTAATCTTGACGATGACCTACTCTCACATGGGGAAACCCCACACTACCATCGGCGATGCATCGTTTCACTGCTGAGTTCGG